>NYVC01000023.1 GCA_002684375.1 Marinovum sp. | reverse complement strand
GCCAGGGAAATAATTTTGAAAGGGTTTCATTTTTTCGCTCTCCTAATTACTTGAAGGGGTTTATAAGCAACGCCCACGTTCGAAAACAATCTGGTCCGGGGTGAAAATACGGCCCATTAAAATCTTGCACAGCGCTTGTTCGCAAGGCAAGCGTTTAGACCGGGGTCATCAACGGACGCGGGGGCCTTAAGATGCACGCCCGAGGCAAAAACCCACGCCGCGATGACAAGCGCCGCTTGACCACGGCCTGCCAGGGCGCGACAAGGACGCAGCCGCAATAGGCTCATAAAAGGAAAATATTATGTCTGATGATCGTTTGATTGTGGCGCTTGACGTGCCGGACGCGCTGGCCGGATTGGCTCTGGCTGAAAAATTGGGTGATGCAGTGTCCTTTTATAAGATTGGCCTCGGCATGCTGACCGGCGGAGGATTGGGGTTGGCCAATGAGTTGAAACAAGAACACGACAAGCGCATCTTTCTGGATATGAAGCTGTTCGACATCGGCGCCACAGTGGAAAATGCCGTGCGCGGTCTGGCGCAATTCGATCTCGATTTCCTGACCGTCCATGGCGATCCAAACGTAGTGCGCGCCGCCAAAGAAGGCGCTTCGGGCAAAGACCTGAAAATTCTGGCAGTCACGATTTTAACCTCGCTCGACCGCGCGGATTTGGACGCCAATCTGATAAAACCCGGTGCCATGCAAGACCTGGTCACAGAGCGCGCCAAACGCGCCTTGGCCGCCGGTGCAGACGGGGTTATTGCCTCGCCGCAAGAGGCGGCGGTCATTCGCGCGCTGCCCGAGGCAAAGGGTCGCCTGATCGTCACGCCTGGTGTCCGGCCCACCGGCAGCGATGCTGGTGACCAAAAGCGCATTGCGACCCCTGCCAAAGCCATCACAAACGGTGCCGATCATATCGTCGTTGGGCGTCCGATCTGGCAAGCCCCTGATCCAAGACAGGCCACGCAGGCGATTTTGGCCTGCCTGCCCTAGAACCACGCTCAGGACGCTATGTGACCCAATACAATTTGGCCACCTGCGCTTTGGCATAGAATTTTCTGAGACTGTTTTTGTGAAGAACTGTTATTCAGGCGACCGTGCTTTGGGCCAGTTTTGGTCGGCCCAATTTTGGTCGGGCAGTGTTATCCAGCCCGTGTTCGCTAACTCCAGATTTTTCTACTGGCACAACCTCGATGACATGGGGCAACATATAAATCACCGATGTTCACGGCCGTCGAAATCCGTTACTCTGTCTGTGTTGGCCTTTCCTTGTGTTGATGGTTCCAGATGCCCTGCCTATGCCGCGATTGCCTGACCCAGTTTGATACGGGCCAGCGCTGCCCTGCCTGCCGTAGCCCAAGGGTTGCGCGCCACGACGAGTTGGCCACCCTGTCGATTGCCCATATGGATTGCGACGCCTTCTACGCCAGTGTTGAAAAACGCGATAATCCAGCGCTTGCTGACAAGCCAGTGATCATCGGAGGTGGGCGGCGCGGCGTTGTCTCGACCGCCTGTTATGTTGCGCGCATCCGCGGCGTGCGCTCGGCCATGCCGATGTTCAAGGCGCTGAAACTTTGCCCTGAGGCGGTGATTATTAAGCCACGCATGTCCGCCTATGTCACGGCCAGCCGCGCCATCCGGGCGATGATGGAAGAGCTGACACCCGCCATTGAGCCTCTGTCGTTGGACGAGGCATTTCTGGATCTGACAGGCACAGAAAAACTGCATGGGGTGCCACCGGCTGTGATGCTGGCAGGGTTAGTCAAGCGCATGCAGGATGAGCTGGGTCTCACGGGCTCAATCGGCTTAAGCCACAATAAATTTCTGGCGAAAGTGGCCTCAGATCTCAACAAACCCCGCGGGTTTTCGGTGATAGGCAAAGCCGACACAACCAGTTTTTTGCAAGATAAACCCGTCGGAATGATTTGGGGGGTGGGGCAGACGACGCGGGCCAGTCTTGAAAAGGCCGGTATCCTCAGTTTTACCGATTTGTTGCGCTGGGAAAAAACCGACCTGACCGCACGATTTGGATCAATCGGAGAGCGGCTTTGGCATTTGGCGCGCGGGCAGGACAAACGCCGGATTTCAGCCCATACGCCAGTCAAGTCGATCAGTAATGAAACCACATTTTTCGAAGATACCACCGACCCCGACATTCTAGACGGGCACTTATGGCGCATGGCCGAAAAAGTGGCAGACCGCGCCAAAGCCAAACATCTGGCCGGCACAGTGATCGTATTGAAACTTAAACGCAAAGATCACAGTCTGATCACCCGGCGCAAGTCGCTGCGCGACGCCACGCAACTGGCCGATAAAATCTACCGTACCGCCCGGTCTCTGTTCGATCAGGTCGAACACAAAGGCCCGTTTCGATTGATCGGTACAGGGCTGTCACACTTATGCTCAGAAGAAAATGCCGAGCTATCCGAGGACCTGCTGGATCCCAAGGCCGCCCAGAGGGGTCAGGCCGAACGTGCCACAGACCAGATAAGGGCCCGATTCGGGGCAGAGGCAATCCTGAAAGGTCGGGCTTTGCGTTAATCTATTCGGCGGCAAGCCGATCGCAAGCGCGGCCAAGGTCGGCCAGTTTGGCCACCACTGGATCCAGCTGGTCACAGAGCTGTGCAAAGCCGGCATGCGGACGAAGCGTTGCCTCATCCATATACAGCGATCGGTCGATTTCAAGTTGCACTGCGTGCTGGCGCTGCGACGGGCGACCATAATGTTGGGTGATATAGGCCCCGGCAAACGGCATGTTGCGCGAGACTGTAAACCCTGCCTGAGTCAGAATATCTTGAATGCCATCCACAATATAGCGCGAAGCTGACGCCCCAAAACGGTCACCAATGATAATTTCCGGCCGCTTTTGACCGGCGCGAAACGTCCCATCCAAAGCTTCGCGAGGCATCGAATGGCAATCGATCAAGATCGCCTGCCCAAAGCTTGCTTGTGCCGCCGACAACAGCGATTGCAAACGGGTGTGATAGGGCCGCCAATATTGGTCAAGTCGCGTTGTGGCCTCGTCCAATGTCAATTTACCCCGGTAAATTGCGCGACTGTTTGACACTACGCGCGGGATAACCCCAAGACCGGATAAAACGCGCGGCGTATAGACCGATTTCGTCACGCCGGTGATCACTGCAGAATCCAATTCAGTATTGTTCCGGTTCAAATCCACAAAAGCCCTCGGCGCGCTGGCATGTAGAAACGCGCAGCCATGATCAGGGGCGCAGGCAAACAGCTGATCAACGAACGCATCCTCAGAACTGCGAATCAGGTTGCGGTCTAAAACCGACTGTTCAAGGAAACTATCGCTATAATCACGCCCACTGTGCGGCGAGGCAAACACCACACCCGAGCCATAGCGTACGGGCATTGCAAGATGATAGGCGGGCGGGCGCATAGAGACTCCTTTGCATTCAGTATATAGCGTTAAAATCTAGAATGCCAAAAGGTCTTGATCCCCTGATCGACTCCTCTTATACACCGCCCACCGGCGCTGAGGAACGCGCCCCGTCTTGTGGGGTGGCTAACGACGATGCCAAGGGCGGTTAGCTCAGCGGTAGAGCACTACGTTGACATCGTAGGGGTCACTGGTTCGAACCCAGTACCGCCCACCATCAACACCTGTTAGGGTGCAATTTAACCAATGGCGCATGTCGCGCCGTGAAATGAGGAGAGGACCATGAAGGTCAGAAACTCGCTCCGCTCGCTTAAGCAGCGTCACCGCGACTGTCGTGTCGTGCGCCGCAAAGGCCGGGTCTATGTGATCAACAAAACCCAGCCACGGTTCAAAGCGCGTCAAGGCTAAGATCCGTCACCCCTTAAGGGTAAAGACAGTGCAAACAAGCCCCGCCACTCAGGCAGGGCTTTTTGTGTTTTTGACCGGTCCGGTTTAGAAACCGGTTGTGATCAGGTCCTGCCTTATGATTATCTAGCTCTCAAACCCCAAAGCGCAGAGGCCAGATATGCACCCCGCCGCGAAAACAATTGTGATTGGCGCCGGCATTTCCGGAGTTTCCTCGGCCATATGGTTGCAACGCGCCGGGCATGAGGTTTTGCTGATTGATAAAGCCGCACCGGGAATGGGTGCCTCTTACGGCAACGCCGGGCTTTTGGCACAATGGGCCTTTATTCCGGTCACAACGCCGGGTCTTTTGCGCACAGCCGCAAAATACCTTCCCGACCCAAAATCACCACTTTTCATGCAATGGCGCTATTTGCCACGCATGCTGCCATGGCTACGGCAGTTCATTGGCAATGCCAATGATACCGATACCCGCCGTATTGTTGAAAACCTAAAACCGTTGGTCACCGACGCCCTCGATCAGCATCGTAGCTTGGTTAAAGGCTCTGCCGCGCAAAAATGGATCGCCGAGAGCAGTTTTAGTTTTGCCTATAAAGACCGTAGCGCGTTCGATGCCGACAGCTACGGTTGGAATCTGCGCCATGAGGCCGGGCAAACCCCCGAAATCATTGAGGGGCCCGCTGTGAGGGAAGAAGAACCGATATTGGGGCCTCGAATCAACCTGCTCGCGGTATTGAAAGGTCATGGGCATATTCTTAACCCAGGCAGATATGTTGCCGAACTGGCAGAAGTTTTTCAACAGGCAGGCGGACGGTTCGTCACCGCCGAGGTTCAGGATTTTGACCTAACCAACGGAAAAATTACTGCTGTCGAAACCAACCACGGTCGATTTGACTGTGACCACGCAATTTTGGCGGCAGGTATCTGGTCAAAACCACTGATGAAAAAGCTTGGATTGAAGGTGCCGCTTGAGGCCGAGCGCGGCTATCACATCATTTATAAAAATCCCTCTCAACTCCCCCGCAATCCTATGATGATTGCAGCGGGAAAATTTGCTGTCAATCCAATGGAAACTGGCCTGCGCTGTGCCGGTTTGGTCGAATTTGGCGGCATCAAAGCCGGACCCTCACGCGCTCCAATAGCGTTGTTGCGCCACAAAACCCGAGAAGTCTTTCCCGATCTGCGCTATGACAGCACCGAAGAATGGCTTGGGTTTCGCCCCTCAACCCCGGACAGCCTTCCGTTGATTGGCGAGATCAGAAACACCGGCATCTACACCGCCTTTGGTCACCAGCATATCGGCCTGACCGCCGGACCCAAAACCGGGCGGCTCGTAGCGGATCTGATCACAGACCGCCGACCAAATATTGACCTGTCCGCCTATAGCCCAAACCGCTATTGCTAGGCCACAATAAGAGACGACGCTTTGCTGCTGATTGTTCAAAACCTGTAAGATTCTTCTGATTTTCAAAAGGTCATCTCGACCCGCTTTACAAATGCTTCCAGTTGACGCCGTTCGTTTTCACGCCCATATTTTTCCGCCAGCAGGGCGCGGCCTTTTTGAAATTCCTCCGTATCCAAAAGACCGGCATCAACCGCTTTAATTGCATCCGCTGTTTTCAGCGTGAAATTCTTCAAGTCACCGTTTTGCACCGCGATCAAATTTGGCTTTTTAAAATATTCGCGCGCGCCCTGTCCCGTATAACCGACAACCACAGCTCCCGAGAGCGCAGCTTCAAGTGGCGGCAACCCAAAACCTTCAAGATCACAAAACGATAAGAATATACTGGATCGGGACAAGATGTCAGCTGCCTTGGATGCGACCATGTTTTCGATCGGCACAACCGACCAATCTGCTGGCAGATATTCCGTGAGATAAAATTTTAAACGCTTGCTGTGTACAGGTAGTTTGCGCGGCATATAAGATATTATTTTCTCTTTTTTACCGGGAAAAAACCCATCATCCACGTGGGGGAACACTCTGATAACTTTCTTTTTATCAACCGTAGGGTAAACCGTAGAGATCATCGAAGTGGTGTCTTTTGAAATCGATAAAATCAGGTTGGCGTTCTCATAGACCTCTTTCACTTCTGCGGCACTATGGCCCCAATTCAATGCCGAGTTGAGATAGTATCCATTTTGTACATAAATCGCATATCTGAAGCCCGCCCGTAAGAGTTGCTTGCCGTATCGTCCCGCCCAGATTTCTGGCAGAACAATAAAATTACTTTTTTATTCAACTCGTGTTCAGTGCGAATTGTCGCGTTATGATCAAACCAAGAACAGTTGAATCCCAAATTGTCAGGGCTGTAAACCGAGCTTTGAACCCCAAGGCTCGCAATCATTTCAGCATGTTTATACGTCACCTTGACGCCACCAACTATCTTGTCATGTGCAAGACCAAAAAACACAATTTCAAGTTCAGTATTTTTAATATTTTCATTATTTTTCAATGATTTATCATCTTTAGATGAGTTGGCCATACTTAATTTCCTTGTGTCAAATCAGTCAATCTAAATCTATAAATGCGCTGGATTTTTCAGTTTAACATTCAATAAATGATATTATTCTACCGCATTCATTCCAGAAATCTACACGTGTTGAACAAAAGGCCGTCTTTTTCCTGAGCCGCAACCCAGTTTTGGCCACAAACTCAGTTCTGAGACATCTGTCAGATGGGTTTGCACAACATTCAATAGGTTCTAAACGCCAAATGGGATCAGATGAAACACGTCACGTCCATCTTGCTGATGTCACGCATTTCACCAGATTTGTAACCTGTTTTATACCGCGCGCGCAGGTCTAATCATAGTGTCGCTGATCTTCGATCACCACACCATCGCGTGGCAGTTCTCCGGGGCGCACCAATTCGATCGCCCCCCTCAATTTTAAGGTTGATAATACGCTGCTTTCATAAATGGATGTGTCTTCGGCCTCGGTCTCTATCCGAACCGTCATCACATCCATTTCTCCCTGACGGCTGGCCACCACCCGAGCACGGTCAACCTCGTCATGTCGGGCCACCAGCGCCGCTACCTGCTCGGGACGAACAAACATGCCCTTTATCTTAGTGGTCTGATCGGCACGACCCATCCAACCTTTTATTCTGGTGTTGCTACGCCCACAGGGGCTGGTGCCACTCATAACCGCGCTCAGATCACCGGTCCCAAAGCGGATCAATGGATAATCTGCGTTGAAACTGGTCACGAGAACCTCGCCCACTTCACCATCAGGAACGAGGTTCCCAGTTCCAGGTGTAACAATCTCTACCATGACCCCCTCGTCGACGATCATCCCCTCCATCGCGGCACTTTCATAGGCGATATTGCCCAGATCTGCCGTGGCATAACACTGCAGGCAGGCGATGCCACGATCTGCATATTCCTGCCGAAGAGACGGGAACAGAGCCCCGCCACCCACTGCAGCTTTGGTAAAACTCAGGGTCTCGCCCATCTCATCGGCTGCATCCAAAATGACTTTCAAATAATCTGGCGTGCCGGCATAGGCCGTTGTGCCTATATCCACGGCGGCACGGACCTGCAATTCGGTTTGCCCGGTACCTGCGGGCAGAACCGTTGCACCAACCGCGCGCGCCCCGCTTTCAAAAATCATCCCAGCAGGGGTTAAGTGATAGGCGAAACAATTTTGCACGATATCGCCGCTTCCAATGCCACAGGCATGCAGGAAACGCCCCATACGCCACCAATCGATCTCAATCCCGCCAGGCTCATAGATCGGGCCGGGGGATTGGAAAATATGCCCAAACCCGGTTACATTTCTGGTGGTAAATCCCCCAAGCGGAGACGCGGAACCCTGCGCTTGACTCAGCACAGACTTGCGCAGAACTGGCAATTGCGCCAGAGCGGTGGCGCTGGTAATATCACGTGCTGTGATGTCAGCTAGGGTTGTTTTATACCCGCCTAAGGCCTTTGCCCTCGCAATCTGGCTGGGCAGTATATCCGCAAGTTCTGCCGCACGCTCATCACCGCTGCGCGTTTCCAAATCATCAAAAAAAACCATTACAATGCCTTAATGTCTCAGCTGAGCCAACGTTTACGCCGGCGGTAAGAGCGCACATCACGAAAGCTTTTTCGGCCTTCATCGGACATGCCCAGATAAAATTCTTTCACATCAGGATTTTCGCGCAGTTCGGCCGCAGGCCCATCCATCACAACCCGGCCCGATTCCAAAATATAGCCATAATGTGCATAGCGCAGTGCCGCATTGGTATTCTGTTCAGCCAACAGAAACGTCACGCCTTCTTTTTCGTTCAGGTCTTTCACAATATCAAAAATCTGTTCGACCAATTGCGGCGCCAAGCCCATACTCGGCTCATCGAGCAAAATCATTTCAGGCCGCGACATCAACGCACGACCGATCGCACACATCTGCTGTTCCCCCCCCGATGTATATCCCGCCTGACTTTTTCGCCGGTCTTTCAATCGTGGGAAATAGGAATAGACCTTCTCAAGATCAGCATTGATATCGGCTTTGCTCTCGCTGCGCGTATAAGCGCCGGTCATCAAGTTTTCTTCTACAGTGAGATGTTCAAAACAGTGGCGGCCTTCCATCACCTGAATAACACCTGTCTTCACCAATGAGGCAGGGTTCAGGTTGGCGATTGGCGCATCGCGGTAATTGATCGAGCCTTTGGTCACCTCGCCACGTTCAGAATGCAACAGGTTTGAAATTGCTTTCAGCGTGGTGGTTTTCCCAGCGCCGTTGCCACCGAGCAGAGCGATAATCGCCCCTTTGGGTACGGTCAGGCTGACCCCTTTCAGCACCAGTATGACGTGATTATAGATCACTTCAATATTGTTGACTTCCAAAAGGTTTTCAACGTTTTCAGTATTATCCAACATCACGCACCTTGTTTACATCGATGAATTGACAGTCTCCGGCCCACGCAGGGCCGGAGACATTGATTGAGATTANTTGCACCGCTCTGCGATGTTGTTTTCAGCTGCGAATGCAGACGCATCTGCCGCAATCAGCGGATCGATTACNGAATCGTCAGATTTAATCCANTCGGTGATAACAGACCACGTTTTCGAATTTGCATCCCATTGCTGAATTTTGCCCGTACCCGAACCACCGTGATTTTCACAAGATACGCTGAATTCCGGTCCAAAGTTTGGCACNCCCAAATCGGCCATCATCGCCTCTGTGATTTCAAGGTTTTCCATTCCGTCCCGCATCATCGCNGGGGTAATGTCAGCAACACCATGAATCTCTTGTGCTTTCTTTACAGCTTCNCCAGCCAAAAGTGCGGCATAGAGGCCCCGAAGATAGAGAACCGTTCCCAGATTATCGCCAGCACCCGCTGCCTTACCGGTATCGACGACATATTTTTTCAAGTCTTCGTAAATCGGATAATCTGATCCAGGGTTGCCGAGAGCAAGCGCTTTATAACCATGCGATCCATCACCACCAGGCAACACATCGTTCTCTGAACCGGACCACCAGATACCAATGAAGTTTTCCATCGGGAATCGAATATTGGCGGCTTCCTGAATGGCAACCTGGTTCATTACACCCCAGCCCCACATCAATACATAGTCAGGACGNTCACGACGAATTTGCAGCCACTGGGACTTTTGTTCCTGGCCCGGATGATCCACAGCCAGCAAGGTCAAATCATAACCATGCTTTTCAGAGAGAACTTCCAAGGTGCGGATTGGTTCTTTTCCGTAAGCAGAGTTGTGATATACGAGCGCAATTTTTTTGCCNGAAAGATCACCACCATTCAAATCATTGATGTGGTTGATGGCAATCGACGCCCCATCCCAGTAATTTGCAGGATAGTTAAAGACATGNCTNAATACCTTACCGTTCTTGGCAGAAGTCCGGCCATAACCCATAGAGTGGAGTGGAATGCCATCCGCAGTCACTTTGGGAATGAGTTGGTAGGTAATGCCTGTCGAAAGCGGTTGATACACCANAGCCCCAGAGCCCTTGGTTGATTCGTAGCATTCAACACCCTTTTCGGTGTTATAGCCAGTTTCACATTCCAAAAGTTTAGTAGGCACTCCACCGATACCACCGTCACGCTCGTTCAGCAAAGTGAAGTAATCAGCATAACCATCGGCAAATGGAATACCATTGGGCGCATAGGGTCCAGTCCGATAGCTGAGCGACGGAAACACCAGATCGGCGAGGACCGGCCCTGCCGCGATACTGGCTGCCAATGCGGCGATTGCAATTTTAGTTAGTCTCATGTCTTTTCCTCCCAAAGGTTGACATTCGGTGACGCGCGCGAAAGCGTGCAAGGATAAATGGCCCTAATGTGGAAAGGGCCAAAGTCTTAGTTTTTCTTTGGTTATTCTCCAAAGCTGAGCGATCCCGTGTGGCTCCAAGATCAGAAAGANGATGATCAAGCCCCCCACGATGACGAATTCAAAATGAGCCGCCAGATCAGTTGCCCACCCAAGCTGACCTACCATGACATTTTTCAACAAAACCGGCATGAGCACCATAAAGGCAGCCCCGGCGAAAGAGCCAAAAATCGACCCCAAACCGCCAATAATAATCATAAATAGAATCAGAAACGATTTTCCAACCCCAAAGGCTTCACCGACTTCGACCGAGCCNAGATACACAGTAAACAGCAAGGCCCCTGCCACACCGACATAAAACGAGCTGATCGCAAAGGCCGTCAGCTTGGTCTTTAAAGGGTTCACTCCAATGATCTCAGCCGCAATATCCATATCGCGGATCGCCATCCATTTGCGGCCGTTGGCCCCACGGGTCAGATTACGGGCGATCCAAGCCAGCACAAAAACAAACCCCAGACAAAAAAGATAGCTGGTCACCGGGCTCGCCTCGGCACCCGTAANCGCCTGACCAAAGACGCGGCGTTCGGGTGCGTTAATCATCCCTGACGCGGAATAATTATAGAACCACGGGACTTTGTTGAACAGCCAAACNAGAAAAAACTGCGCCGCAAGCGTTGCAACCGCAAGATAAAACCCTTTGATCCGCAAGCTTGGCAACCCGAATAAAATACCCACCAAGGCGGTAACGCCCCCAGACAGCAAGATTACGAAAATCATGCTCATATCNGGGAAACCAGTCATTAATTTATACGCNGCATANGCNCCCACAGCCATAAAGCCGCCCGANCCAAGGCTGACCTGACCGCAATATCCGGTCAGAATATTTAAACCGATTGCCGCGATTGCATAAATCAAAAATGGCAAGATCACTGCATTAGCCCAGTAATCGTTGATCAAAAACGGTACAATCAGCACTGCAAATGCCACTGTTACAAAATAACCGGCACGATCAAACGCGATTGGAAAGGTTTGCTGGTCTTTGACGTAAGAGGTTTTGAAATCTCCGGATTCTCGGTACAGCATAGCTAAACCCTTTCGATAATTTTTTCGCCAAACAACCCTTGTGGTCGAAAGACGAGAAACAGCAGAGCCAGCATATAGGCAAACCAGTTCTCGGTTGCGCCGCCCAGATAGGGCGCACCGATCAGAAATTCGAACATCTTTTCACCAACGCCGATGAGCAACCCGCCAATAATGGCGCCCGGAATAGAGGTAAAGCCACCTAACATCAGCACTGGCAGAGCTTTCAGTGCAATCAGCGACAGCGAAAATTGCACACCGGATTTTGTTCCCCACATGATACCGGCAACCAGCGCCACAAAGCCCGCAATTGACCAGACTATTACCCAAATCGCCCGCAGGCTGATACCAACAGAAAGGGCGGCCTGATGATCATCTGCCACCGCTCGCAATGCCCGGCCAGTTTTTGTNTATTGGCTGAAAGCCACCAATCCCGAGACCAAAAACGCCGCCAGAATGGCCGCAACNATATCCAGATTATCAAGATAGAAACCATAGAAATTTTCGCCGCCCAGAAANGCTGTTTTTTCCTCAATCCAGAAGTTACCCCCCTGAGGGATTCCAACATCAAGCTTTTTGATATCAGAGCCCCACATAAGGTCGCCCAAACCCTCCATGAAATAGGCCAGACCGATNGTCGCCATAAACAGAATAATCGGCTCTTGATTGACCAGATGTTTGAGGATTAGGAACTCGACGATATAGGCAAAGGCGATCATCACCAATAAGGTNAAGGCAATCGCCAGCAACGCTGGCATATGCCAGCCGAAATAATGCAGATCAGTGCCAAAAATCGCGTTAATGAGATGGGCAAACGGAATTTGCCCGTTCTGAAAGCCAACAAGTGTCAACGCCGCGAACAGCGCCATGACCCCCTGAGCATAGTTGAAAATGCCTGAGGCTTTGAAAATCAACACAAAACCAAGCGCCACCAGCGAATACATCACCCCGGCCATCAAGCCATTGAGGAAAACTTCNATTCCAAAATAAAACTCAGCGGACATAGCATCCCTCGCTCATCATATTGGTGCCGCAGTCAGGCGTGCACTGCCCTGCCATGGACAGACCAATCATGGACAGGTCAATCATGAGCCACCCCCAGATAGGCATCGATCACCGCCTGATTGGCCCGTACTTCACTGGGCGTTCCGTCGCCGATCTTTTTACCGTAATCCATCACCACAACGCGGTCAGCGATATCCATCACAACACCCATGTCGTGTTCAATCAACGCGATCGTGGTGCCAAATTCATCGTTTACATCCAAAATAAACCGGCTCATGTCTTCTTTTTCTTCAACATTCATGCCCGCCATCGGCTCATCCAGCAGTAACAACTTAGGCTCGGCTGCAAGCGCCCGCCCCAGTTCGACNCGCTTTTGCAATCCATAGGGCAATCNGCCAACAGGTGTCTTACGGATCGCCTGAATTTCCAGAAAATCAATAATGCGCTCAACCACTTCGCGGTTGGCCACCTCTTCGGTCTCNGCGCTGCGCCACCATAACATCTGGTCCAAAAGATTGGTTTTCATATGGGTGATGCGGCCAGTCATGATATTATCAAGCGTCGACATCCCCTTGAACAAAGCAATATTCTGGAAGGTGCGCGCCGTGCCCTGCTCGGCGATTTGATACGGCTTCATCGGTCCGCGCTTTTTACCATGAAAGAAGATTTCGCCTTCCTGCGGATGGTAAAACCCGTTGATGACATTCAACATCGAGGATTTTCCAGCGCCNTTGGGGCCGATAATCGCACGAATTTCGCCTTCGCGTATATCAAACGAAATATCTTTAATCGCCACAACNCCCCCAAAGCGCAGNGTGATTTTTTTCATCTCCATGACGATGCCACCGATCTTGCGACCATCTGCGGTGGTGTAGCCGTCCTCGGCCTGAACTGCCTGTGTCATTCTGCAGCCACCTTCTGCACTGGCGTTTGCACAGCCGCATCGCGGATCGTCAAACGGGCTGAAATTGTACCTTTACGACCGTCTTCATAGGTCACTTCGGTCTCTGTATCGATATACTGGGTNCCATCATACAGCGCATCGACCAGATCCTTGAATTTTTCGGTGATGACCTTGCGCCGCACTTTACGCGTCCGGGTCAATTCACCATCATCGGCATCAAGTTCTTTGTGCAGGATCAGAAACCGGTGAATCTGGCAGCTTGACAGCATATCATCGACAGCCACCTGTCGATTGATCTCCTCGACATAGCCTTGAATCGAATCCATCACCTGCGGATGCCCGGCCAATTCCTGATACGAGGCATAGGAAATNTTGTTGCGTTCAGCCCAATTGCCCACAGCTTCGAGATCGATATTGATGAAGGCACAGCAATGGTCACGCGCGGCGCCAAACACCACCGCCTCTAGGATACTGGGATAGAATTTAAGCTTGTTCTCGACAAATTTGGGCGCAAACATGGCCCCGTTTGACAGTTTTGCNACATCCTTGGCGCGGTCGATAATGCGCAAATGTCCGGTTGATTCTTCAAAAAACCCGGCGTCACCAGTCGCCACCCAGCCATCGGNATCTTTGGTTTCTGCCGTNCTTTCGGGATTTTTGTAATATTCAACAAACACGCCAGGCGAGCGGTAATAAACCTCGCCATTAGCGCCGATTTTTACCTCAACATCTGGTGCGGGTACACCGACAGTGTCCGAGCGCACCTCGCCATCGGGTTGCAAGGTTATGAAAACGGAGGCCTCTGTCTGGCCATAAAGCTGTTTGAGATTGATNCCGAGTGAGCGGAAAAAATCAAATATTTCCGGCCCAATCGCCTCTCCAGCGGTATAGCCGACGCGCACCCTGCTAAGTCCCAAAGCGTTTTTCAACGGCGCATAGGTGGTGAANTCCCCAATCGCATATTTAAGCCGGTCCATCGCGGANACCGGTTTNCCATCAAGAATATCATTGCCAACCTTTTTGGCGTGATCCATGAAATATGCGTACATTTTCTGCTTNATTTGGCTCGCATCTTCCATCCGCAATACCACAGATGTCAGCATGCTCTCGAAGATCCGGGGCGGCGCAAAATAATAAGAGGGTCCGATTTCGCGNAGATCCGACAGCACAGTCTCTTTGCTCTCTGGGCAATTCACGCACAGCCCGCACCACATAGATTGACCCAGCGTAAAAATAAAGTCACCAACCCAGGCGATCGGCAAATACGAGAGCAGTGCATCGTTCGAGGTGATGTTGTCAAAGTCACAGGCGTTGCGTGCCGACACAATGATGTTGCGGTTGCTCAGTACAACCCCTTTGGGCTTGCCGGTGGTGCCGGATGTATAGAGCATCACACAGATGCTGTCATAATCCAGTGCAGCAATACGGCTGTCTAATTCGGTGCGCATGGCGTCGCTTGCGGCGCGACCCTGATCCTGAACCACAGTGAACTGATGCAACCGGGCGTGGTTATACTTACGCAAACCCCTTGGATCGGCATAAATCATTTGCTCGAAATGCGGCAGTCTGTCCTGAACCTCTATAACTTTATCGACCTGTTCTTGGTNGGCGGCGATGACAAAACGNGCGCTACAATGGCTCAGAACATAGACCATTTCCTCGGCAACCGCATCTTCATATAGCGGCACGGGAACCGCACCAACTGATTGTGCGGCGACCATAGACCAATACATACAAGGCCGGTTATGGCCAATAATTGCGATAAAATCGCCTTTTTTAACACCTAACTGCAACAGGCCAAGCGCCAGAGCCTGCACCTCTTCATGNGCCTGGGACCAAGACCATGTCTGCCAAATNCCCAGTTCCTTTTCGCGGTACGCTGGCGCGTTGGCCAATGTCGTCGCATTGCGTTTGAATAGTGCAGGAACGGATTTCAATCCATCCTCTGCCAAAAACGTAGCTCCCACGCAGATCTCCTCCCCTACGGCCAGCTGCGCTGAACCGTAGACCCGATTCTNTTTTTCGCACCAACCATTGGCGCAGTCTCACTGTGAAGTTTTTCGGTAAGGTTTCAAGATCCTAACGAATTGTAACAGAGGCATTACACCTTTGCGCGCGCCGCCGGAAATGATAGCTCTGGACCAACAGGAGAAAATCGGATGACCACATCCAAAAAACAAACCGAAGCCTTGATCATGGCGGGGCTGAACCTCATTCAGCCCGCCCTAAGCATCTATGATCAAGACCTGCAGCTCGCCGCTTGCAACCACCGTTTTAAAGATATGTTCAATCTGCCAGATAAATTNATAACCCCCGGGGCACATTTTTCCGATTGCATCCGGCATCTGGCCAGCACCGGTGAATATGGCGTCGTAACCGATATTGAAACCTTCGTGCAGGACCGAGTTGAAATTGCCCGCGCCTTCGTACCACATTATATGGAACGTACCCGCGCCAATGGCCGCACCATCAGTGTCGANGGNTCGCCCCTGCCACAGGGCGGTTGGGTCACCGTCTATACTGATATAACGACCACCAAGCGGCAAGAGGCGCTAATGCGCACACGTTCAGAAGAGCTGAACGAGCAAGTGCTGTTGGACGCCGAGGAACTGGCCCGCACCAACCGCAAACTTGAGGCCACGGTTGCCGCACTGAAAGAGGCGCAGCGCGAATTGACCGCGATGGAAGCGCACACCCGCCTNACCGCTGAAATGATGCCAGCCCATATTGCCCATATCGATCGTGATCAGCGCTATACCTATTCAAACCAGCAACTCACCGCCGTGATGCCGCGACGGCCCTCGGACATTATCGGGCGTCATATCGCTGATACGCTTGGCAGCGAAGCATACGGTCAGATCGAGACCTATCTCAGTGAGGCTTTCCAAGGCAAGGCCAGCGTNTTTGAGTTTAACGACAAGATAAGTTCCCGACGTATTCGCACCGCGTTGACCCCCGATAAAAATGCAACGGGGATGAANGGNGTCTATGTATTGTCAATGGATGTCACCGAGGAAACGCAAGCCAGGGTGGCCTTGCAACAAACCCATAAACGCGAGATGGCCGCACAATTGACCAACGGCTTGGCGCATGATTTTGCCAATCTACTTACAATCATCCTCGGCATGCAGGGCAAACTGAAAAAAATGCCATTGCCCGAAGATGCCGAAGCCCTGATCACAGCAACACTTTCGGCGGCACGGCGCGGCGGGACGTTGTTAAACCGGATCGCCGGCATGACCGGCCACCGCAGTTTGCAGCTTTTGCCGACCGACCTAAATAATTTTCTGGCCGAACTGCAAACCCTTGCCTCGCCCTTGCTGTCAGACGGGCTGACACTGAAGATCAAAAACCACTGCGACAGGAGCGGTTTTTTAATTGATCCCGGAATGCTACGGGATTCACTGCTCAATTTAATATTAAACGCCCGGGATGCATCCCCCAGCAACGGCGCAATCACGGTTCAATGCTACACCGTCGAAGACACATGGCTTGAATTCTCGGTTCAGGATGGTGGAAAGGGGTTTTCACCCAGCGCATTGCAAAATGCCCTCANCCCGTTTTTCACCACCAAGGGCGGCGAGGGATCGGGTTTAGGCCTGTCCATGGTCTATGACATGACCAAGCTTGCCGGTGGCGAAATCCTATTGTCAAACAGCTTTCANGGCGCGCATGTAACCCTGCGCCTACCATTGCGNACTGCGGCGCCAAGCCACCAGCCCGGACTTGTGCTTTTGGTGGAAGACAATCTCGACCTGCGCAGTTCGGTGCGTGATATGCTGACCGAACTGGGTCACTCGGTGGTCGAGGCTTCTTCGGTTTTTGAGGCAAGGGCACTTTGGGACGGATTGCCTGATATTGCGCTTATTTTGTCGGATCTTGTGCTTCAAGGCGAAGAAACCGGTCTTGACTTGGGGGCTCATGCCCTACGCACACAAACACCAATGTATTTTATGACATCACTACCCCCGAGCCATGATCTGCATCAACGCGCAACACAGATTGCCCCCGTAATACCAAAGCCGTTCGCCGGTGAGNCCCTATCCANATTTTTAACCTCGAAAGACGTTTTATGACCCTGCCTTTGGTAACAATCCTAGACGATGAGCCGGCAATTCGCAGCATTCTGGCAGATGCATTGCAAGAGGCGGGGTTTCGCACCATGGGCTTTGCACGGGCTACCGAATTTGAAGCCGCGCTCAAATCTACCACGCCGGATGTCTGTTTGGTCGATCTTGGATTGCCCGATCGCGACGGGCTGGGTCTGGTCCACCGGCTGGCGCTGGAACAGGGTGCAGCCGTGATTATTATTTCCGGNCGTGCNCAGGTNCAGGACAGGATCACCGGATTAGAGCTTGGTGCAGATGACTATATCATCAAGCCGTTTGACCCCTCTGAGGTTGTGGCGCGGGTGCGTGCGCGCATCCGGAAAACACGCCTCCCCGAAACTCAGGGCAACACCGCCGATTTTGCCGGTTGGACNGCNCATTTCAATCGCTATGCGCTGACCCACAGCGACGGCAGGGATGTCAGTTTTTCACATGCAGAAGGTGAGGTATTACGGCTTTTTCTGGAACGGCCAAAACGGTTGATTTCTCGCGCCATGATGCAGGAAATTCTTGGTGGTGCGGCAGAAGACAGTTTTGACCGCGCGATGGATGTGCGCATCTCGCGGCTACGCACCAAACTTGGCGAAGATCCGAAAAACCCTACGCTCATCAAAACGATCTATGGCGCCGGTTATATATTTCTCGGTGATGTCGCCTGGCGTGGTTAATCNGGGATCAANGCGGCCCCACCANGCCNCGATTTCGGTTTTGCGGCGCACAGACAGAGATGAAGACCCCCGCAGGGCTGGCGCACCGCGCACCCAAAACCACAAAATCCAGACGCAACTTACAATTCAGAGCGACGTCTTCAGAGCCATACAAGCAGATGCCATCCCGCATTTTCAACCATAAAACATAAAAAGGTGCCTGCANAAAAACGGGACTTTCCTCTGCACCCAATCTCAACTAGCGTCGGACGTCAAAACAGAAAGAACAAGTATGTTACACCTTACCCTCGTGCGCCACGGACAGGCCAATTCTGACGCGCGAGACGAGAGCAGCTATGATCAACTCAGCGTGCTAGGACACCAACAAGCCCGCTGGCTCGGGGCACATTTCAACGCAGCGAATGTTGATTTTGACCAGATCTACTGTGGCACTCTTCGGCGTCACATTGAAACCGCTCGCGGCATCGTCCCAACCCTCAAAAGTGAGCTGATCCAAGACCCGCGTCTCAATGAATTGGAATATTTCACCCTCGCGCAACTGCTCTATCAACAACAGGGCATCGCTGTGCCCACAGACCGCGACGGATTTTGCCAGCATTTACCAATGCTATTCGCCGCATGGGCCAACAACGACATCGCCAATCCACCTGAAAGCTATCACAGCTTTGAAAGCCGCGTGGGCGCCGCACTTAACGACATCGCTGCTGCAGAATGTCCGGCGCTGGTGGTCACCTCGGGCGGGGTCATCGGCATGATGATGCGACTGACGATGGGGCTGGACCTGACCCATATGACACGTGCTTGTCTGTCGATCATGAACACCTCTGTTCATCTGTGGCAACCACTGGGACCAGCACTGACACTGACCCAGTTCAACGCTGTACCGCATCTCGATCACCCCGACCGGGCTGATGCGAAAACCTATCTTTAAAAAGGACGAAATGCCAGCTAACCTTGTCGCCGTAAATAATATGAGCAGCTTATGACACATCTTTGGGTACGGGCCGAACAGCGGCCAAACGAAGCGCGGGTCGGACTGACCCCAGCCGGGGCAAAAACCCTGAAGCAAGCGGGTTTTCAGGTCACAGTTGAACAAAGCACCCAGCGGGCGATTGATCTTGAAGGGTACAGCGCTTCCGGATGCACCATCGCGCCGGAAAACGCTTGGCCTGACGCCCCGGATGACGCGGTGATCTTTGGCCTCAAAGAGCTGCCAAAAGACGAAACTCCCCTGCGCCACCGCCACATTATGTTTGGCCATGCGTTCAAGGGCCAGCATGACGGAAAGGCGCTGCTGCGGCGTTTTCAAGCCGGTGGTGGCACACTATATGATTTGGAGTATCTGGTGGACGACACTGGCCGCAGGCTGGCGGCCTTTGGGTATTGGGCCGGTTATGCGGGGGCGGCCGTCAGTCTTAAATGCTGGGTGGCGCAACAGCATAACACGCTCTGCGGGGCAATTGCAGCCTATACGGATAAAAACGCTCTGCTCGCCGATCTGCATAAAGACCTAGCGAAAGCGCCCGCAAACCCGCCGCGCGCTATTGTTATTGGCGCCTTGGGTCGGGTAGGCAACGGCGCCGCTGACCTATGCGCCGACATGGGTATCGCCGTGACCAAATGGGATCTGGCTGAGACCGCCCACGGCGGCCCCTTTCCTGAAATCCTGGCGCATGAAATTTTCCTGAACTGCATTCTAGCCC
This sequence comes from Marinovum sp., assembly GCA_002684375.1. Taxonomy (GTDB): domain Bacteria; phylum Pseudomonadota; class Alphaproteobacteria; order Rhodobacterales; family Rhodobacteraceae; genus CPC320. The sequence continues at coordinate 20,328 of NYVC01000023.1, read as the reverse complement.
GGCCACAAACGCCGGTATTTGTGCCAAAAACTGCGCTATCGGCGTCTCGCAAGCTTAGCGTGATTGGCGATATCGCCTGTGATCCGGACAGCGACTATAATCCAATACCGGTCTATAACCGGGCCACAACATGGGATACACCGGCCACCCGCGTGTCCCGCGAACCGCTTTTGGATGTGATGGCCATCGACAATCTGCCCTCGCTGCTGCCCGCGGAAAGCGCCGAGGATTACGCCGCGCAATTGCTGCCAGTGCTCACTCAGCTTGCACAGATAGAACAGGGCGTGTGGGGCCGAGCCAAACAGATTTTCCAAAGCCACTTAAAAACGCTATGACATATTAAAGCCATCAACATCCAACCATTTTAGACTTGCCATCAATGCGGTGATAGAGACAAGACAACAGGTGAAATTTACAAGGGGGACTTTCATGACAATTCACTGGTGCGGTACAGGCCTTTCGGCCATCCCCGGTTTGCGCGAATTGATCCAAACTGGCCAACCGGTCACGGTCTGGAACCGGACAGTTGAAAAGGCACAGGACGCCGTCGGCGACCTGACCCAAGACATCAAACCCTTTGAGCCCTCCACCATCGAGGCCGCATTGCAGCCCGGCGATGTGATCGTATCGATGTTGCCCGGTGACTGGCATGTGCCTCTGGCCGAGATGGCCCTGGCCAAAAACGCGCATTTTGTCAGCTCGTCCTATATCTCGCCCGAAATGCGGGCATTGGATGCACGCGCGAAATCCGTCGGGCTGGCACTGGTCAACGAGGTTGGACTGGATCCCGGTATAGATCATTTGATGGCACATCATCTGGTCGAAGATTACCGCACCAGCGAAGCGTGTGATGCGGCCAACGATCTGTCGTTTATTTCCTATTGTGGCGGCATCCCGAAGATCCCCAACCCGTTTCGATACAAGTTCAGTTGGTCGCCGTTTGGGGTGCTCAAAGCGCTGGCCTCGCCATCGCGTTCGCTGCGTAATTTTAAAGAATTTACCGGGGATCGCCCATGGAACGCCCTCAGCAGCTATGACGCGCCGCTGCCAGACCCCGAAACGTTCGAAGTTTACCCCAACCGAGATTCGCTGCCTTTCATGGACCAATATAAATTTGACCCCAGCTGGCGGGTCAAAGACTTTGTACGCGGCAGTCTGCGGCTGAACGGCTGGGCAGAAGCGTGGGCGGATGTGTTTCGCGAGATCGAAACCCTAAAAGGCACTGAAGGCGACCAGCGTATGAAGGAGATGTCACAAGAGTTCTGGAGCAAACACGCCTACGGCGCCAATGATCCCGATCGCGTGGTGCTCTGTGTCAGCCTCCAAGCCGAACGGGACGGTGCCGTTGTTTGGCACAAAACCTATGTGATGGACGCTTGGGGTGACGAAGACGGCACCGCAATGGCGCGTCTGGTGTCGGTGCCGGTCTCATTGGCGGTGCAAGCCGTGCTTGACGGGAAGATTTCTGCTGGCGTCTCGGCTGCCCCACANGATCCAGATCTGATCAGTGCATGGCTCAAGCGGGTTGATAGCCTCGCCCAGCATCTCACCATCGTCGATCACAGCTAGGCCATCACAGCCTCGGCAAAGACCCGATCCGGGCTCAGGCAAACAACCGAAAATACAACCAGCCGGGCATGATCCGACTGATCCGAAACANCCANCTGAACACAGTGGGAAAGCTGATGCTGAACCGCGCGCTTTGCATATGCGCCAGCATCCGCGCTGCCGCCTGATCAGGCTCCATTATAAAGGGCATCGGAATGGTATTTTTGTCCGACAGGCGTGTGCGAATATATCCAGCATTGACCAATTGCACGTCAACACCCGTCTTGCGCAGATCGTAATGCATTGATTCAGCCAGCGACATCACTCCAGCCTTGGACGCGGCATAGCCAATGGCCCCCGGCAGGCCCCGAAACCCCCCCAGCGAGCCGGTTATTACAATGTGACCGGCATCCTGCGCCACCATATCCGGAACCACTGTGCCCAGTACCCGCAGCGCGCCAGTGAAATTAACATCGGCCATTGTCGTGGCATCGTCCTCCTGCCAGCGGGTTGCCGGCATAGGCCAATAGGCTGCCGCCAGATAAACCAGACCGTCAACCGACCCTATTCTTTTGGCCGCCGCGCGCACACTGGCCATATCGGTCACATCGACCGGTTCGCAGCTGCAAGAACCAGAAAGAGTCGACGCAACCGCCGTTAGCCGCGCCTCGCTGCGCGCCGACAAAATAACATGCGCGCCCGCGGCGCTCATGCGTTGGGCCAAAGCGGCCCCCAAACCTTCGCTGGCACCCACCAACCAGTAGCGTTTTCCCGACAGCGACCTCATGCAGGGGCGGCGGGCCGCATCGTCGCCACAAGCTCACCAACCTTAAGGCCAAATTTGCGGAACTGACTGCGGTTCACAATCGCCCCGTTCGGGCCAAGATACATCCAGTCAGTGGTGGTCAGCACATGGCCTCCGGCCGCATCTGGCAAGCGAATTTTATAGTTCAGATGGACTGCCGAGCCCGACTGGCGGCCGCTTCCACTGCCAACAAGGTCGGCCGCATCGGCCTGAATTTCGCCGTCCTCAGACAGTGTCAAATGCCACTCGCGCTCTTGCACGGTGCCACTGTCATATTCAAACCGCTCAGTCATCCGGCCGCTGTTGCCCTGCCAACTGGCATAAAACCTTCCAACAAAGCGCGATGACACCCGCCCTGTCGGGCCATAAATGATCCCTTCGCAATCAATCGGCCCGTTGAGATGGCGGCGCAGGTCAAACTGCACTGGACTGTGCGCATAATCATCGGCGCGCTGGGCCTTAAACCCGAACAAACGGCCCAGAATGAATATAAAAACTGCCACAACAGCAGCCCCGAGCAGGAAGGTTAACATCATCGTCACTCCTTAAATTTGGCGCAAATCTGTACGCTGCAGCACCATTATCGCAAGCAGTTTCAGGCCACATGGCACAAGCGCATAGGTCCACGTCAGCACGCTTAATGCAGCGGCTGAATTTTCTTGCCCAGGCCGAAAACCGGCAAGTTCCAAGCTTGGTAATAAAATAACAGCGGCAAACGCCAGACTGAATTTTGACACAAAAGACCACAAGCCAAACCCGTCTGTGGTACTCGCGCCAATATGCGCAATCCGCTGCGCAAATATCGCCGGGATCAACGTCATATCAGCGCCTACCGCGGCCCCCGACAATACACAGATAATCGCAAATGCGATCACATCTCCGCTATTGAGGAACAAAACCCAAAAGAGCGAAAAAATAGCCAGCGCCATCGCCGCTCGCATCACGCGTTTCAGACCAAACCGTTCAGCCAGAAATGTCCACAGAGGTGCCGCCAGCGCTGCCGATATGAAAAATAGCAACAACAGCGGCCCCGCCGCTTCAGGTGCGGTCAAACGGCTTTCAACATAGAACAAAAATAGGGTAGANGTGACCGCAACCGGCGCGGCATTGACCAACCCGAGTAACAGGATCTGCCGAGCGCTATGATCTCGCAACACACCTACAAAGGCTCGGGGTTGCCGGATTATGTCACGATCCCACTGCCCCGCCATTGCCAGTGCAGCAGTGCATGTCAGGGCTGAAAACACTCCGGCAAACATCGCAAACGGCATTGACGAAAAAGTGGCAAACACCGCCGGAGCAGCCGAAGCCACACAGATCCCAATGAGCCCGCCGGTTTCCCGCCAACGCGCCAGACGCAGATGCCCCGCCGGACCCAGCCGTTTGGCTTTCGCAACGCCTTGGGCGTAAAAATTTATAGTCAGAAAGCTGAACGCCGAAAACACCAGCGTTAACATCAAAACAAACCATAGCAGCGGCGCAACGGGTGGCTCAACGGCAAACAGACCAATCATTGCCGACGACAACACAAACGCGGCCACACAAACGATGGCAGGACGCCNGCTTGAAAAAACCGTCGACAGACGGCCCAAGAGCGGGTCTTGCACCACATCAAGCAACCGCAGACAAAACAAGGCCACACCCAACGTCGCCAGGCCAACGCCGTAATTATCAAAATAAAATTTGGGCGCNTAGAGGTAGAGCGGAACACCCGCAGACGACAGCGCCCCTGCAAAAAGCGCATAGGCCCACAGCCGCTCTGAGACGATAGCGGTCATCGCGATACCTCTGTGTTTGGTGGTTCGGGGCGAACGTGAAACTGCGCCCCTCTCCACCACAACTTCAACGCCTGCCAGTGGATCAAAGCCAGCACCCGCCGCGAGCCAAACGGCCGCCGCAANAGCGCACCAAGAATGGAGCGATTNGTCATTGGCGCGCGGGCCGCGCTCAGGGTCGCAATAACCCCACCTGAAGGCGTTGTATAATCAATCTTAATATCTATGGCGTCGGCNGTAACATCGAACCGGAATGTATAAACGCCAGCCAGGGATTGAAATGGCGAGACATGAAAAATCTTTTCGGCACTTATCGTCTCTTTGGCCACGATCGGTCGCAAATCTGGATGGTAGCATAAATACGANTGCCGGTCGCCAAAGGTATTGGACACCTCGGCAATTACCGCACAAAGCTGTGCAGATTNATTGTGGCACAGCCAGAAACTAACCGGGTTAAACACATGGCCCAAAACCCGGGGCTGCGCCAANANAAAAATATCACCCTCTAAATCCAGATCATAATTGCGCAGTACCTGCTGAGCCCAAGCCAGACCGCGTCCAGCGCGGGGCGCTCCACCATGATCCCGATCCCGCAATGACATCACGTTCGGACGATTGTGCGAAAACAAAANCGGCCCGCCAACCGACGCCGAAAGATTAANNAGCGNATAATCGATCGAATACCGGAACGCATTCTTAATCGCGCCCTTACGTCCATGCCATGTATGGCCTCGGAGATGTTCGACCTGTGTCATACCAACTCGACAGAATGGGCAACTGCCGCATTCAGCGCTTGAGCCACATCGACGGCACTGGACAGCCCATCTTCGTGAAANCCGTTTTTCGTCCAAGCGCCACAGAACCAAGTGGCATTCTTTCCATTGATCCTCGGGACAGATTTCTGGGCCTGCAATGCGGCCAGATCGAACACAGGATGACGCAGGGTAACCTGATCATAAATCAGTTCCTGTTTGATCTCTCGCGTGGTGTTGAGGGTCACAAAGTGCGGATCATNATGTGGGATTGGCTGCAGCGANTTCATCCAGTAAGTCAGATCAATGCGCTCTGACCGTTTATTCACATCTTCTGTATACACCCAAGACGACCAACAGGCGCGGCGTTTCGGCATGACAGAGGCATCTGCATGCAAAATAATATCGTTTGGCTGATAAGAAACAGCCGCCAGCATGGCGCGTTCCTCTGAGTTGGGGTCGACCAACATGCGCAGGGTATCATCTGAATGGGTGGCAAAGATCACCTCGTCAAATGCTTCCCAATCACCGCCATGTACCCGCAATTCAATGCCCCATGCAGACCGACGGACCGCTTTGACAGGCGTGAATAAACGGATTTGCGTGCCCTGTTTCAGCATTGCAGCCCGCAACCGGGAGACATATTCCCGCGAACCGCCCTTGACGGTATACCACTGATGTTGACCTGTGTGACTTAACAGAGCGTGGTTTTCAAAGAACTGCACCAATGCCTGAGCCGGAAAATTCATCATCTGCTCTAACGGAGTGGACCAGATAGCCCCGGACATTGGCATCAGATAGTAATCCCGAAACCATGATCCCGTGCCAAGCCGCTGTAAAAATTCACCAATGGTCAGCGTGGGATCAGAGGCCAAACGCAAAGCATTCGCATTAAAGCGAAAAATGTCGCGCACCATGCGCAAAAAGTTTGGCGAGATCAAATTGCTGGGTTGCGCAAAAAGTGCCTGAACGCCGGTTGTGCCATATTCGATCTCNCCGCCGTTGAGAGAGGCNCCAAAACTCATATTGCTTTTGACCACAGGCACATTCAGTTGCTCGAACATCTTCACCAAATGTGGATAATTGGCATAATTAAACACAATAAAGCCTGTGTCGACCGGCTGGTCTCCGGCTTTGCCTGCCACCACAGTACGGGCGTGCCCACCAAGCCGTGGCGCGGCCTCAAGCAAAGTCACGCTGTGCGTATCGCCCAGCATCTGNGCTGCTCCCATACCCGAAATNCCGCCGCCGATGACTGCGATTCTTTTCCGTTTAACCTGCTGCATAATATTCATTTCAAAGCTGAACCTCGTATGGTTTTGAANAAGATACGTGTCCAAATNGGATTTGGATGACTTATTAAAGAAAAAGAAAAATATATTTTGATCCAACCNCCANACNGCTGCGTACAANTGACATGTTGTATTTAGAGCCNTCTTTGAGTCACAGTGACATGACACGCCGGTATCCGGGAAGNCAGAGTAATGGTGCGAGTTATGCAAACTGTAAGAAAGATGACCAAGTAATGTCGGTCACTCTGCCCTCTGTGGAGGATTGGACCGGTCACATGCGCCTGATCCGNGACAATCAGGACGAAGTGGCCTTCGCGGAACTATTTCGCCATTTCGCGCCGCGGGTGAAAGCTTTTCTCCTCAAATCCGGTACTGAGCCTACTTTAGCTGAAGAATGCACCCAAGAGGCACTGGCCACAGTTTGGAACAAAGCGCATCTGTTTGATCCAACCCGCGCCAGCGTTGCAACTTGGATATTTACAATTACCCGAAACCGCAAGATAGACGCGCTGCGCAAACAGCGGCGGCCTGAACCCGAAGATTTGGCCTGGGGCCCACAAGAAGAACCCGATCAATCCGATGTGATTGCAATGACCCAAGAAACCAAGAAACTCGGTGACGCTCTTACAGCGCTGCCAAGTAAACAAAGGCTGCTGATCGAGAAGGCCTATTTTGGCGAGCTCTCGCACAGTGAGATCGCCATTGAAACCGGTCTGCCACTTGGCACGATCAAATCCCGAATTCGCCTGGCGCTTGAGCGCCTTCGCCACGCAATGACATGAAGCAAAACCAAATGATAAAACACCACCTAACCGATAAAATCCTAATGGCCTATTCAGCCGGTCAGCTATCCGAAGCCTTTAACCTCATTGTGGCCACGCATATTTCGATGTGCGATGAATGCCGTGCCGCAATGAGCAGNTTTGACGCCCTTGGGGGTGCTTTGCTTGAAAACGAGTGTTTGAATGGTGAACCGGCGCCTGATTTGCAGGCCACGATGGCGCTGATCAAAGCGGAAACGCCTCCCGACCGTACACCACCGCCGGTACGGTCTACTGAAACACCTTTTCCGCTGGTGGCATATGTCGGGGACAATCTTGACGATGTAAAATGGAAGCCCGTTGGCATGGGCGTCAANCAGTCGATATTGCAAACATCCGCCGAAGCCACTGCGCGGCTGTTGTATATTCCGGCCGGTGTTGCAGTGCCCGATCACGGTCATCACGGAACCGAACTCACCCTCGTTTTGCGCGGGGCTTATTCTGATGAAACAGACCATTTCAAACGAGGAGATGTAGAAATCGCCGGTGAAGACCTGCATCATACCCCAATTGCAGACGCACATTCAGATTGTATTTGTCTTGCGGTCACCGACGCACCGTTAAAATTTTCGGGGGTTTTGCCGCGCATTTTGCAGCCATTGCTCAGGATTTAATACCAGACTAATTGCGTGCCGGTAATCGAGATGNCANTGACTGGGTCGCGACAGAGACATCCTCTTGATCGGCCTCCAATACGTCCGGGTTGTTCAGTTCTTCGAAATCAAAATTGTCCAAGCGTCGCGCCCGGCGTCCAGCTTTGTCTGAGCTGATTTTAATCTCAGACAAATCCTTGGCCGCCTGACCAAAGTGCCGGTCAAGGTTCTCTACGCGTGTGCCCAAGCGCTCTACATCTTGAAACAACAGGCCTAGTTCACGCCGAATTGCGCCAGCCTGCTCGCGCATCCGCGCATCTTTTAGAATTGCGCGCATGGTGTTGAGGGTCGCCATACAAGTCGTCGGAGACACAATCCAGACCCGGGCGGCAAAGCCGTCGCGCACTAATTCTGGAAAGTTCGCGTGCAACTCGGCATAGACGGCCTCAGAGGGCAGAAACATCAGCGCTCCATCAGCAGTTTCACCTTCAATGATATATTTACTTGAGATGTCCTTGATGTGTTTTTTGATTGAACTGCGCAAAAACTTAGCAGCCTCGTTCAATTCCCTGTCGGTCTTGGCTTTGCGCAGGGCTTCATAGGATTCCAGCGGAAACTTGCTGTCGATTACAATGTGACCCGGTGGATTGGGCAGATGGATCAGGCAATCGGGCCGGTTGCCGTTAGACAGTGTGGCCTGCAAAGTATAGCTGTCACTGGGCAAAGCCTTGGTAACAATATCGTTGAGCTGGATCTCGCCATAAGCGCCACGCGTCTGCTTGTTGGACAGAATATCTTGCAAACTCAGCACGTCACCGCTGAGTTTGGTGATATTGTCNTGGGCCTTATCAATAGCCGACAGGCGCTGTTGCAAATCACCCAGTGATTGCGCTGTGCGCCGCGCCGAGCCATGCAGGTTTTCATTCATCTGCTGTTGCACCAGCGCCAGGCGCTGTTCCATTAACTGCAGCATACTGGTCTGCGCCTGCGCCTGCGCCTCAGAGACGTGGTGCAATCCGCCCGCAAGCCGTTCCTGCCCCTCGCCCAACGCCTGCACACGTTGCCCTAATGCACCCATTTGTTGCGCCAGAGGCTCAGCAAGTTTAGCTGTCCGCATACTGGCCCGCACCGCCATCAATAACAGTAAAAACAAAAATCCAGCTCCAGCCAGCATAATCACCACCAGCGGATCAGACAAATTCAATGTAGCAAGGTCATCCATCTTTAAGTGCGCCCAAACAGCCGTTCAATATCAGACAGTTTTAATTCTACATAGGTGGGTCGCCCGTGATTACACTGACCTGAATGAGGCGTTGACTCCATTTCACGCAGCAACGCGTTCATTTCTTCGCCACGCATTCGCCGGCCCGACCGGATTGAACCGTGACAGGCCACCCGGCTCAGGATCGCCTCAATACGATCCTGCAGCGATGTCGAGCGTTCCAAATCGGTCAGCTCGTCCAGAATGTCGCGCACCAGCGCCTTTGCGTCCACCGCGCCCAAAATGGCCGGGGTTTCCCGTACCGCTACCGCCCCACCACCGAACGGCTCAAGACTTAGACCGAGGCGGCGCAAGTCATCGGCCACTGCCAACAGTTGCGCCGCGTCCTCTTCAGACAGATCAACAATTTCGGGGATCAATAGCGCTTGGGCGGCCACCCCGTGCGTCGTCATTTGGCTTTTGAGTTTTTCATAAACCAACCGCTCATGCGCCGCATGCTGATCCACGATCACAATCCCATCTGTCGTTTGCGCAACGATATAATTCTCATGCAGCTGACCACGGGCNGCGCCCAAGGGAAAGGTTTCTGGCGCCGCTGGGCCAGCGTTCGGCACTGTATTCGGGACTGTATTCGGCACCGTATCTGACACAGAACCAACCTGTGGGTTGGCACTTTCTTCAAAGCCAGTATCATCCAGCGTTTCAACGCGAGCATAGACCGGCGCGGTTTCGGCAAAACCCGGTGNCGTTTCCCCAAACCCTGGCGCCTGCGCCTGATAGGCGGCACCCCGCGCCTTGGCCGAGGGACGCTGCATCTGATACACCGGGGCACCCCCGGGGCGTTCGGGCCCGGGGCGTTCGGGGCGCATAGCCCCCAAGGTCGCGCCCGCCACCGTTGTTGAGGCGCGATGGCCAGCCTCGGCCAAAGCATGGCGCAGGCCCGACACGATCAACCCGCGCGCCAAGCCCCCATCGCGAAACCTCACCTCAGATTTTGCCGGATGCACGTTGACATCCACCTGATGCGGATCGCAATCCAGAAACAGGGCCACTGCCGGATGCCGGTCACGCGACAGAAAATCAGAATACGCCCCCCGCAGCGCACCGATCAGCAACTTGTCGCGCACTGGTCGACCGTTGACAAAGAAATATTGCTGGACCGCCGAGCCGCGCGAATAGGTGGGCAGTGCGGCATATCCGGTCATATGCAACCCCTCGCGTTCGGCATCAATGCGCAGCGCATTTTCAGCAAACTCACTGCCCAAAACCCGGGCCAGACGGCCATGCAACGCGTCAAACATATCACCGGTTTCCGCATCGGCGCGAAATGTGACACGCCCGCCGTCACCGCCCGACATATCGGTCAGGGTAAAGCCGGTAAACGGCTCAGCCATCGCCAGACGCTTGACCACATCGCTGATGGCTTGGGCCTCGGCGCGATCCGTGCGCATAAATTTCAAACGTGCCGGGGTGGCGTAAAACAAATCGCGCAATTCCACCACGGTGCCTGCGTTCAACGCCGCCGGGCGCACCGCTGCGATTTCGCCCGCATTCACGGTGATCTGCGCCGCCGGTTGCCCATGCACCCGTGACACGATACTGAGGCGCCCCACCGCACCAAGCGACGGCAGCGCCTCGCCGCGAAAGCCAAAACTTTGAATATTCAACAGGTCCGAGCCGTCAATTTTTGAAGTCGCGTGGCGCTGCAGGGCCAGCGGCAACTGTTCTGCAGACATACCGCAGCCGTCATCACTGACACGGATCAGACGTTTGCCGCCATCGGCGATTTCAATAGCGATCCGGCGCGCGCCGGCATCGATGGCATTCTCTACCAGTTCTTTCACCGCCGAAGCCGGCCGCTCGACCACCTCTCCGGCGGCAATGCGGTTGATGGCGCCCTCATCCAATTGTCGGATAACAGGAGGTTTTTGGCGTATATCGGTAACTTCTGTTGTCATGGCACAAAACCTAGCATGGTTAGGGCTAATCTGCCACGATTAAGATCCGGTATGCCGGGACTAAAATATTCGGGACCTACGAGATCCCGAGCACAAGATCTGGATCAACCCTTGCGTACCTTTAGGCGTTAATTCAGGCGTAAGAACTCAGAAATCAAAACAATGACTTTTTGATGCACCGACGTCCGTATAGCGGTGTCTTCTGGCTGGCAAAGCTGCTCCTCACCCTCGGCCTTGAGAATTTCCAACCCATCCTTTGTGCACATCCCCAAAAAACTGAAATGCGAGGCCGGGGTCAGCTCGTGAAACTGGACGTCCTTTAGCTGACCCGACAGGTTGCTGCCATCTGGACCAGCATCAATGCCAATCTCGTCAGGGCCCTTGTGGCCCAGCGCAATCAGTAACACCGGGTGGTCCAGTGCNGCAATGCTGGCGTCAGTATATNCCNTGGCAAGACCCGGATCCACACCNACAGTGCGGCTGATCCNCGGCTCGCGCAGGTCCTGATTAAAGTCTTCTGCGGANATATTATCANAATTCACCCCGCCCGCCGCAAAATACGCNCANCCCNAGTGACGCACGCCCGCCCCCGNGCAATGGGCTTTGAAAGCCNCNATATCNCCNCGCAAACCGGCCAGTTGCAACGCCGTGGCACCGCCCATGGAAAANCCNATACTATNAACCCGTTCCGGGTCAATATGCGGCGCAAAATTTGGATCAGCCAGNACCGTATCAAGCGCGGCACTGACGTCCCANGCCCGNTCCCACATGCGGANGCTGCGGCGCGGTGAACTGTCGCCCCCAGTACTGCCGGGATGATTGANCCCCAGCACNATTGCGCCGTTTTGTGCCAGNGNCCCCGCCAACCAGCTTAGACCGTCTATATTGCCACCCGACCCATNNGACAGCACAATCAACGGATGGCGACCCTTGGCAATTTCAGGGGCCAGATAAGCAGGGGCGCCAGTAAAAACCGCATTGCGACCCACTTGGGTTTTATAGGTGACTTGGCTTGCGGGGTACCAGATTGATCCCGCTACAAGCCCGGGCCGGTGGGCGGCAGAAACCGCCAAACGATCAAACCCGGGCAAATCGACTTGCGCCAAAGCCGCACCAACATGAACGGGCCCAACCAACAGCGAAGCCGCAAGGGTATATTTCAAAATTTTCAACACATCAAATTTCCTTTTCAGAGTTCCAATATGCACGACAAAGCAATGACCTGCGGTTTTTCGCGTCCTCGAACCGGTTTTAGGTCGCGCAAAACCCGTTCGAGGTCTAATTTGCCGGTATTTAAACCCAGTTTTATCCGGAGGCTATTTTGCCAGCTTTACCAATCCCCCTTGTCACCGGCCTTTTGCTGTTTTTTTTACTGATGCGGTCGTGGCTCGGGGGAAGGACGCATCCAATGATCCTGATCTTGCTGGCGGGCAGCAGCGGGCAATCAATCCTGATCGCCCTGCACCAGTTTTATCATCTAAGCTGGCTACGACCGGTNCAACCGGTGACCGCCGCGATTCTGCCNCCGCTGGCCTATCTGGCGTTTGTGTCCAGTACCCGGCGGCGTCTGCTTTGGCACTGCGATCTGTGGCATGCGCTGCCAGTTGGATTTGTGCTGTTTTGCGTGCTGCTGTTCCCGCAGGCCTTGGACACGGCGATCCCTGCAATTTTCCTGATCTACGGCAGCGCTTTGTTGCACAGCCTACATCAGGGTGGTGACAGTCTGATACTTACCCGGCTCGATAGCGATAATATTCCCCTNAGACTNTGGCAGTTTATCGCCGCANCACTGCTGGTGTCGAGCTTCGGCGAGATTGTGATCAGTCTGGCCCATGCCAGCGGTCNCGGTACCTGGCAACCAATGATNGTCAGTGCNTTATCNTCACTTACATTGCTGGCGCTGGGGGCGCTGGGGTTATCGCCACATTTGCATCTGGCAAACGACGCAAAAGAAACCACACTTGACGCGCCAACCCAACCCACAGAGGCCGCCACAGAACTGGTCGCGCGGTTGCGGACGCTGTTGCAAAAAGACCCGCTGTTTCTGGACCCGGATCTGACCCTAAGCCGCCTTGCCCGACGCCTGCAGGTGCCGGTCAAAGACCTGTCAAAGGCGATCAATCAAATATGCGGTGAAAACGTCTCGCGGTACGTCAACCGTCACCGGATTGCCCATGCCTGCGAGCTGCTAAAGCAAGGTCAAANTATCACCAGCGCTTTGTTCGACAGCGGCTTTCAGACCAAATCAAATTTTAACCGCGAATTTCTGCGTCTCAAAGGCTGTTCACCGAAAATATGGCTTGCACGTGGCCAAAACGACTGACGTCCAACAGGCAGGCTGTATCAGATTGGGGCGCAAAAATTCTCTTCCCCCGTAGTACAATCCCTGATCAGGGCACATTTTGGCAATAGCGCAAACTGCGCAGCGGTGCTTTTAAACGTCCCCGTGGTATGGGATGACTGCGGNTATGCAAGAAAATCCGGCCCCCTTGGTGAAACTGAAACGCCACTGTTGTGTCCTGCCCTTTGGCTCAGACCCAACGCCCTGCCAGTGTCCTCAGGCAGAACAGGAGGCGAAGAGTGCAACTTTATCTATTAATTTTCCAACATCACATTGGATATATTCAGGAGCAAATTTTCCGGGACATCGCTTTGGGTCCGGTCCCAATCCTTGATCACGCGACCCCACGGATGGAGTCTGCTTTCGCTGGCCACAGACTGATCGAGATCCTTCAGCCAGGGATTGGCGTTTAGGATAGCACCGACTTGCTGAGACCCATCCCTTCCGAGATAACCCTCAGCGATGCTTGCCAGCGTCTCCCCTTTTGCGACAATGTGATAATAGCTGAATTTTTCGCCAACCCTGTCAGTTGGTCCGTGGCACCCCCTGCAAAAGAGGAAAAATCCCTGGGAATTCTGGTTCCAAGCGATAAATCTGCTGTAACGTCCGCCAAAAGCGCCAATTGATCGCTTATAATCTGGTAACCCATTTGCATTAGTTGGGAACAGATATAATTGCGTATCATCATCAGCCTCCGCCTCGTGCATGATAATAAACTTGCGGTTCGGGCTGTAGGCCGGCGTGCTGAACCCCGGGAGTTCATGAACCACGACCCCCTCACACAAAAACAAAATCTTAGCAGAGCCTTCGGCGCTTCCACGTTGAGTTGTGGCCACTAAAGGTGACTGGCACAGCGGGGCTGCAGTTGCAAAAGGGGTCAAAAACACCCCAAGGGTGAATGCAAAATATAAAATTTTATGCATGTTTAAAATATCCATAAATTCAAAATTTTATCTTATTATACGTGGGTAAATCGGTCAATAGCTCGGGTCGATCCCTTGTGCTACAAGACTATTAACGCATAAGCCTCCCGCGCCTATGCCCGGGAGGCTTATATATTAAAAATGGTCCGTTTTATCTTACGAAATCTGGATAGGCTTCCATGCCAAGTTCCGCAGTATCAAGGCCGGTGATTTCATCTTCTTCACTGACACGGATGCCAAGAATCGCATTCAAAATGACCCAGGCTGCGCCAGAGATCACGAAGGTAAACACCCCAACAACAACAATGCCGTAAATCTGCGTGCCAAGCGCCGCTTCGGGGTTGGTTAATACGACCGCCAAAGTGCCCCAGATACCAGCGAACAGGTGCACTGGAATAGCGCCAACCACGTCATCAATTTTGAACTTATCAAGCAGCGGCACACCGTAGACGACGATCACACCGCCGACACCACCGATAAAACAGGTCCAGCCCATTGTCGGGGTCAACGGCTCGGCAGTGATCGACACCAAACCGGCCAAAGCACCGTTCAGCACCATGGTCAGGTCAACCTTGCCATAGGCGAGTTGAGTGGCAAGCATCGCGACAAAAGCGCCAGCAGCAGCAGCCATATTGGTGTTGACAAAAATCCGCGACACATCAGCGATATCACCAATCGATCCCATGGCCAGTTGCGACCCACCGTTAAAGCCAAACCAACCAAGCCACAGGATAAATGTGCCCAAAGTGGCCAATGGCAAGTTAGAGCCCAGCATTGGCACAACGCCGCCATCTTTGTATTTGCCCAGGCGTGGACCAAGGATCAACGCACCGGCAAGGGCCGCCCAGCCACCAACCGAATGCACAACAGTCGAGCCGGCGAAATCGAGGAAACCAGCTGCATCCAGAAAACCGCCACCCCATTTCCAGGAGGCTTGCAATGGATAAATCGCGCCGGTCAACAGCGCGGTAAAGATCAAGAACGGCCACAACTTAATCCGTTCCGCCAAAGCACCCGACACAATAGACGCCGTGGCGGCGCAGAACATCAGTTGAAAGAAATAATCCGAAGCTGTCGCGGCATAGGCATAGTCGTCAACCCCATCAGCAGAGACGCCAACGCCTTCCATCACTGCCACACCCCAGACGCCCGACAGTACTTTTTCAATGCCCCAAGTACCCAGCGGATACATCAAATTATAACCGACCAAATAGTAAGCGATACACGCAATGCTGAACAAACCCATGTTTTTGGTCAATTGCATCGTCACATTTTTAGAGCGCACCAGACCTGCTTCCAGCATTGCAAAACCGGCNGCCATAAAGAACACCAAAAAACCCCCAATCAAGAACAACAATGTGTTCATGATCCAAATCATATCAGTTGGCACCGCTTTGGGGGCCTCTTCGGCAAATCCAATCGCCGGCAGAGCAATCATCGTGGCGGCCAAAGACAGCATTTTTTGTAGTTTCATCTCATATTTCCTTTGCTACTGCACATGATCAAATTGCGTCGGCGCCGGTTTCACCGGTGCGCACNCGAACAACCTGTTCCGCGTCTAGGACGAATATTTTTCCATCACCAATCTTGCCAGTGCGGGCAGCAGTGGTAATTTTTTCAACAACCTGATCTGCCATCGCTGCATCAACGACCAGTTCCAATTTAATTTTGGGAACGAAATTCACGACATATTCCGCGCCACGATAGGTTTCTGTATGGCCTGATTGGGCCCCAAAGCCTTTGATTTCTGTGACCATCATACCGCGTACGCCCATATCGGTGAGCGCCTCACGCACTTCATCAAGCTTGAACGGTTTGATCGTTGCTATGATCAGTTTCACATCTGTTCCTTTCTTTTGGTNGATTCGTCNTCGACANCTNGCCATAATAGACTGGCAGNTGGCGGAGAGNGTGAAGCTTGCGGAGGGGCAATNTCGCGCAATTCTGCCGATAATGATTAAAATTTAATCGTATATAATATTATGTCTATTTATTGGGCGAAATTGAAATTCATTAAGGCAGCTGCGCCTCTCTACAACACCAATAAACTGCGATATGGTNAATCTTTCCAAAGCACGTAACAGGCAAAAGAATGAGTGACGCAAAGCGCAAAAAACCAAAGCTCGTCGCCGAGCGGCGCTATGCTCAACCCTCTTTAAAAACCGGCGCAAAAAATTCTGTCAAAACCAGAGTTGATAAAAAAACCAAACCAAGCGCGCCTAAGAATGACACATGGATTTGGCGAGGGATACGNATTGTACTATGGTTGCCAAAGCTTGTTTTAAGCCTGCTCTGGGCTTTCAGTTGGCGGATCACTGTCCTGATATCACTTTTGGTTGGCGTTGCAGTCTTACTGAATTATCGTACCCTTCCCGAAGCCCACCAGTTACTCGACGGACGGGCACGGGGATCTGTGACCCTGCAAGACCGATACAGCAAAGTATTTGCTTGGCGTGGTGANCAATATGGCGGGCGCGTCACGGCGCAAACCGTCTCTCATCATTTGCGAAACGCCGTGATCGCAACCGAAGACCGGCGCTTTTATAGCCATTTTGGCATCAGCCCCCGTGGCATTGCCAGCGCGGTACGCATCAATCTGCGGGAAGGCCGCGGGCCACTATCGGGCCACGGTGGATCAACCATCACCCAGCAAGTCGCAAAGTTGCTCTGTCTTGGGCACCCCTACGATGCAACCAAATGGGACAGCGAAGCCCTCTATGAGGCCGACTGCCGCAAAGGATCGATTTGGCGCAAAATACGCGAAGCGATATTTGCACTGTCATTGGAGATCAAATACACCAAGGACGAAATTCTGACGATTTATCTCAACCGNGCCTTTCTTGGCGCGGGGGCGCGGGGTTTTGAAGCGGCAAGTCAACGCTATTTTGGCAAACCCGCCGCTCAAGTGACCCCCGCCGAAAGCGCAATGTTGGCCGGTTTGCTGGTGGCCCCGACGCGCTATGCACCCACCAATAACCTCATTAGGTCCCAGAACAGAGCCAGCGTGATTATTGGGCTGATGCGCGACCAAAATTACCTCACGCAGACCCAAGCTCAAAAGGCCCTGANCGAACCGGCNCGGCTGTCACCTGCCGCCAAAGCCCGCGCNGGCGGCTATTTTGCCGATTGGGTGATGTCGAGCGGTCCAGAGTTTTTCACCCGAAAGACAACCGAGGATGTGATCGTCAAAACCACCCTCGACCAGAGAATCCAAACAGCCGCAGAAACTGCGCTGCAAGCGGTATTTACCAAAAGCGTCACCAAAAACTCAAGGGCACAGGCGGCCATTGTGGTCATGTCCCCCGACGGCGCAGTGCGTGCGATGGTTGGCGGACGTGAAAATATCGTCTCGGGCGTTTTCAATCGCGCCACACAAGCCAAACGGCAAACCGGGTCTGCCTTCAAACCTTTTGTCTATGCTGCCGCATTGGAACTTGGCTATAGCCATAACGACACAGTGCAAGATACACCTCTCACATTGAACATTTCCGGCTCAGGGCCATGGACACCGAAAAACTATACGAAAAAATTTCGCGGCCCAGTCACATTGACCCAAGCGTTGGCAGGGTCATTGAACATCCCCGCTGTGCGGGTCAGTGAGGCCGTTGGGCGCAAAAACGTTCGACGCGTTGCCAATGATTTTGGCATCACCAGCTCNCTGGCCGTCGGGCCGGCACTGGCGCTGGGTGTCTCAGAGGCAACCCTGCTTGAAATGGTCGGAGCTTATGCCGGCATTCTCAACGGCGGGTCTTCTGTCACCCCCTTTGGATTGAAAGAATTNCGNCTTCTGAATGCAAAAGAGCCGGTAATCGGGGCAGATGGCGGTATCGGAGAGAGAGTAATCCGCGAANGTGTCGCACAAGAGCTGATCTTTATGATGCACAAGGTGGTTCAGGATGGTACAGGCCGCCAGGCCGCGCTTGAAGGTGTTGAAGTGGCCGGCAAAACCGGAACGACTCAGGCAGCCCGCGACGCTTGGTTTATCGGCTTTACNGCAGATTACGTTGCTGGCGTCTGGATGGGATACGATGACAACACCCCCCTATCCGGGGTCACGGGGGGCGGATTACCCGCAGAGATATGGCGCGAGACCATGCGACGGGTGTACGATGGTGTTCCCGCCANACCCCTGCCAATGTTGCGCCCCACACAGAGCCAAGATCAGATACGGATGATCGGCGGAACACCCGTCACCCGGCCACAAACCCTTAATCCAAAACAGGATCCAAAACCGCGCGAAACGGCTTTGACCCGGTTTCTCAACGGTTTATTCGGACAGAATTAACCAGCTTTGCGCAGATCTGCGATCATCTTGTCAAGATTACCGCGACGCCGGTCCAACATTGCACCGATTTCAGCACGCTCTGCCAGCAACATGTTGACCCCCTCAACAAACAAATTGAAAAACAGGTCTTTTCCAGATTTATCTGAAACTAGAAAGGCGATTTCAACCGGCGCCTTCCCTTTNAGATGCGCGGTGGCCTTCACCTCAAAGAAGCTTTTGACTTTACGGGTGCTTTTGACCTTAATCTCGCCGCCGATGAAGCCTTGAAACTGTTTGCCGTATTTCCGCGCAATATAGCCTTGAAACCCTTTTGTGAAGGCGCGCATCTGGGATTTGCTGGCGCGACGCCCCTCAACACCCAAACCGTAACGGGCGATAGTCGGCACATCCGCATAGGTGCCGAAAATTCGCTCAAAATCGGCAAACATCTTGGCGTCNCTTTTTCCAGAGGCCACCACCTTGTTGATATCCGCCACCAACTTATCAACCAAATTCGTCGCCTCGGCTTTGGACATTGCCCAAAGCGGACTTACCATTGTCGGCGCCAAGATGAAGGCACAGCCAGCCATCAAAGTTTTACGACGTGAAAGTTTATTCAGCATAGATATCCTCGTATGGATCGAAGTATGCATCATCATACTCGGTCTCGTCGGTGCCGCCCAGTGTAAAATTCCTGTTTTGCAGGTAAAATAACCGTGATTGNGCATAACTGTCGGCGCTGTCGTATAAAATAGCATCAACCGTTGACCCGTATTGGCTCCTTTTCCCAAGCCCAGCGGCAACNTGTGCGGCGCGACTGTATTTGCGATAGTCGCCGTTTGAAANATTTCCTAATGGATTTGTGATGAAATCGACCACAATGCCNACCGCAGCGCGCTCACTTGANGGACCNAGAACCGGCAGTTCAAGNTAGGCACCTTGCGGCGTATTCCAAACATGTAAAGTCTCGCCAAAATCAGATCTAACTTCGGTCAGTCCAAAATCGCTGGACGGGTCAAACATACCCGCCAATCCCAAAGTGCTGTTGACCACCAACCGCAGTGTATTTTGGCCGGCACCCGGTATATTACCCTGCAAAAGGTTATTCACAATCGAACTGGGCAATGCGAGGTTATCGGCAAAATTGCTCACCACAATTTGCCCCTCAGGCGGNACAACTGCCACATAGGCTTTACTNACTGGGCGAATGATTTTTTTATCAAGCTGCCNGTTGAGCGCGTGCACCTTNCGGTTTTGAGCCTCATAGGGATCATCTGAGGATGCAATCGTGGGGTTGGANGGCGCGGCACATCCAGACAGTCCAAAGGCTGTGCCGAAAGACAGCAAAGCNGCAAGTAGAACAGGAGATAAATCTTTAAACATGCACATTCTGTCGATTCTAGGCTGGGGTCAGGATTCTTTAGCGGATTTACCCCACTAAACCAACACTTCCAGCATTTTTTTAGCTCTCTTTTTAAAAACGTGACAAATTTTTTAACCCGATTGCTGGATGCTGGCGANCAGAACAATCAAAAAGACATAAAATGGCGCAAATACTCAGCTCAATTAACCCCTCGGTCACTACGCCAGGCCACACTGAATTGCAGGGGGCGCAACGTNGGTGCCGCTCGCTGTATGGCGCGACCNCTGGGTTNAGCATTTTTATTTTTGCAATNTACTGATGTTGACAGGGCCACTCTATAAACTGCAGGTCTANGANAGTGTGCTCAGCAGCCGATCCCTTGCCATAGNGCTTGTCCTCGCCGCATGGATCGCACTTTTATGTATGATAACTGGAATTCGTGATTGTTGCCGCACCCGGCGGATGGCNNGATCTGGCAAAGGTTTCCCGCAAGCTCTTGAAAAACCCTTCTTGGACGCCGCGATGGGTGCATCCCTTTTGTTTTATCCATAACGTGGCTCTTGTGCGTTACAGGAGCCGTCGTCCGGCACGGCATTCGTCTGTCCGTTTCGTTCCCATAGTCAGTCTCCTTTGCTGCAATAAATGCTATCAAAGGAGCGGCATCAAACTGC
>NYVC01000125.1 GCA_002684375.1 Marinovum sp. | reverse complement strand
TCCTGGTTTGCTTCGGCTGGGTTGCCGCGATGTTACGTATTGCATTGATTGCCAGTGCTGCCGGGGCATTGGCGTGCCTCGGCGCGGTCCCTGTTTGCTTGGTTAAGCTGCGTTTTGCTATGTCCAGAGCCAGTCAAATGTTTGCGCCAAGCAGAATGTTTGAGCCGAAAGTGTAACCGCAGTCAGGGCGCTTGTCGAAAGGTTATTTTTGCACCTGTCCGGCGTCTTGATCAGAGCGCGCTTGGCCCGATGTGACGATGCCCAGTGTTGGGTGATTGGATGTCAGATGACCGGATGACATATGGCTGGGATGTTAATTGGACCTAAGGGCCGTAAGGCTATTGCGATCGTTGGCGTTGCATAGTCGATGGGGACGCCTTAGTAGAGTGGTATCAGCAATTGCAATCAGGATATTTAGCGTGGCCAATCATTTATATCAGGGCGATTTGCCCGACGGTCTGGATCTTGGTGCGGTTGTCGCAATTGATTGCGAAACCATGGGCCTAAACCCTCACCGCGACAGGTTGTGTGTGGTGCAATTATCGGGGGGTGACGGGAATGCACATCTGGTGCAAGTGGCGGTGGGCCAGACCAAAGCACCCAACCTGTGCCGGTTACTCACCAATCCAGAGGTGCTGAAATTGTTTCATTTCGGTCGCTTCGATATTGCTGCGATGTACAACGCCTTTGGTGCGCTGACCGCCCCAGTCTATTGCACCAAAATTGCGAGCAAACTGATCCGTACCTATACCGACCGTCATGGGCTGAAAAACTTATTGCAGGAATTGCTAGACGTGGATGTGTCGAAACAGCAGCAATCCAGCGATTGGGGCAGTCCGCAACTGACCGCAGCACAGCTCGATTATGCTGCCTCGGATGTACTGTATCTGCACCGTTTGCGAGAGGCGCTAAACAAGCGACTTGAACGCGAGGGACGGATGGAAATGGCACAGTCCTGTTTTGAGTTTCTGCCGATGCGGGCGCAGCTTGATTTGGCAGGCTGGCCAGAAACTGATATTTTTGCACATTGATGGTGGATCAGCGGAGATGACTGAACAGCAGACATTTCTGGACACCGCCAAGCGGGTCATCCGCGCCGAGGCCGCTGCGCTGGACAGGCTGGAGCGCGTGCTGGATGACAGCCTGTCGCAGGCGGCGAACTTGCTTTTGAATGCCAAGGGCCGGGTCATTGTCAGCGGCATGGGGAAATCTGGCCATATCGGACGCAAGATAGCCGCCACTTTTGCCAGTACCGGCACGCCAGCACATTTCGTGCACCCCGCTGAGGCGAGCCATGGTGATCTTGGTATGCTGGCGCAGGGCGATGTGGTTCTGGTGCTGTCCAATTCCGGTGAGACGCCCGAGTTGAGCGATATAATTGCCTATACGCGGCGGTTCCAAATTCCAATGATCGGTGTTGCCAGCAAAGCTGGCTCGACGCTGATCAAGCAATCAGATGTCGGCCTGGTCTTGCCTGAGGTTGCCGAGGCCTGTGGCACCGGCATTGTGCCGACAAGCAGCACCACGATGACCCTTGCGCTGGGCGATGCTTTGGCGGTTGCTCTGATGCGGCACCGCAATTTCACGCCGGCGCGGTTTCACGATTTTCATCCCGGAGGTAAATTGGGCGCCCGTCTGGTGACGGTGAACGATCTGATGCATGCGGGTGCTGAGATGCCACTTGTGGCGACATCCAGTAAGATGCCGCAGGTCTTGCTTGAAATTAGCCAAAAAGCCTTTGGGGTGGTTGGGGTTGTGGATGATCACAGTCGCTTGGTCGGAATTATCACTGACGGCGATCTGCGACGGCATATGGAAGGTCTGCTCGAGTATCGGGCGGGTGAGGTGATGACGCCTAACCCCTCGACAATTCAACCTTTGGCCTTGGCAGAAGAGGCGCTGTCGCAAATGAACGCGCGCAAAATCACCTGTTTGTTTGTGCTTGATCCTGCGCAGGCGGTGGGACCTGTTGGCGTGTTGCACATTCATGATTGCCTTCGCGCTGGGCTTGGGTGAAACATGGTCAGGCTTCCAAACACCTATTCGGGGGTGGTTACATGGTTAAAAGTCATCTTGCCGTTGATTGCGCTTGGACTGCTGTCGACATTGTTTTTGTTTTCCCGCGCCCGTACCCCACTGACATCTTTGCCGTTTTTTGATCTTGCTCTGCAAGAGCGGATCAGAGAGCAGCAGATCACAGGGCCCTATTTCGTCGGGACAACTGAAAATGGGTTAAGCTTGACGCTATCGGCTGATGCGGCCCGTCGCGATGGTGGTGACTTGGGCCGTCTTTCTGCAGATAATGTGACGATGCAAATCAAAACCAAAGCCGAGACTCTGGTCATTATGTCTTCGCAAAGTGGTGTCCTTGATGCGGGGGCTGATCGGGTGCAATTGGCGGGGGGCGTTTCGGTAAATAGTTCTAGCGGATATACAATTGAAACCGAGACATTGTCTTCGGCACTGAATACTCTGTACATTGAGACAGAGGGCGAGGTGCGCGGTTCAGGGCCTGCCGGCAGTTTTCAGGCGGGGAAAATGATTTTGACTTCCGGAAATAAAGATAAAACCTTGCATTTACTTTTCACAAATGGTGTGATTCTAACAAATGGACAAACCGAATAGGGTTGAGACGGTGCAACGGGCTTGCAAGATATTTATTTCAGGTATGTTTTTTCTGTTGGTTCCGTTGATTACATTGGCGGAAAACGCAAGTCTCGCCTTTGGAGGAAAAGACGTCGCCGCAGATGCGCCGATTGAAATTACCTCTGAATCTCTTGAGGTCAACCAAAGTGATGGAACGGTGGTTTTTTCGGGTGATGTGCTGATCACTCAGGGCGCGCTGCGGCTGTCGGCCGCGAAGGTACTGGTTAGCTATGACAATGATACGTCGATGATCGCGACGATTAATGCCAGCGACGGCGTGGTGCTGGTAAGTGGCGCCGAGGCTGCCGAGGCAGATGGCGCCGAATACGATGTACTATCTCGTACAGTTTTGATGTCGGGTAATGTGCTTTTGATGCAGGGTAATTTCGCTCTTTCAGCACAGCAGATGCGCATTGACCTTGAGGATGGATCTGCACAGATGATTGGCAGGGTGAAAACGGTGTTGCAACCCAAAAGCAAATCATGACGGCTCCGGCGCTGGTTGCAGAGAATGCCAATGCCGGCCTGAAGGTCGTAAACCTGCGTAAAAGCTATAAAAATCGCTTGATTATCCGGGATGTAACTCTGGATTTAGCGCGGGGTGAAGTGGTGGGGCTCCTAGGTCCTAACGGATCGGGCAAGACCACCAGTTTCTATGCAATCGCCGGGTTGATTCTCCCGGAAGCTGGTCAGGTTATTATCGACGGGCAAGACGTAACTGACTTGCCAATGTATCGCCGGGCAAGACTTGGTATTGGCTATTTGCCTCAGGAAATGTCTATTTTCCGCGGGCTGAGTGTCGAGGATAATATCTTGGCCATTTTGGATATTTCGGTGAAGGACGGACACAAGAGGCGCGAGCGACTAGAAGAGTTGTTGTCAGATTTTTCCATTGAGCATCTGCGCCGCGCGCCGGCTCTGGCTTTGTCTGGTGGGGAACGACGTCGGGTGGAAATTGCCCGCTGTCTCGCAGCAAATCCGCGCTATCTTTTGCTTGATGAACCCTTTGCAGGGGTCGATCCAATTTCAGTTGGTGATATCAGAAATCTGGTGACTGAGCTGAAAACCCGGGGCATCGGGGTGCTGATTACCGACCACAATGTTCGAGAAACATTGGAGATTGTCGACCGGGCTTATATTCTTCACGAGGGGGCGATGTTGATGTCGGGGTCCCCTAGAGATGTGGTACAAAATGAAAATGTGCGCCGCGTTTATCTTGGCGACAATTTCAATATTTAATTTAAACTCTGTTCTGATCTGTTTGCCCCCCTTTTTTTGGCGAGGCTTTTGTTGACAAACACACCCTCAAAGGCATGATGGACGTATGGTGTGTTTCGAACAGCGTGCTTGGGTTGCGGTGCTTTTAAAAATGGCACGCGGTCGCATGCGAGCCGAAAATACTATTCATCTCTTTTTGTGCTGCTTCATCGTCCCTAATTATGATTGGTGTGTGGTACCTACTATTATAAAATAACATTAAGGAGTCCAAATGCGCTATCAAATTAGTGGCCAGCAAATTGATATTGGCGAAGCCCTGCAGAACCATGTTCGCAACGAGCTGAATGTTATTATTCAAAAATATGCTGAGCGTCCCGTTGGCGCGACCATCAGTTTTTCGAAAGATGCGCATGAATTTGTCTGTGAGGCGACGGTTCATTTATCAACGGGTCTGACGGCACAGGCGAAAGCCCGCGCGGTTGAGATTTATGCGGCCTTCGACAATTGTGGCGAAAAAATGGAGAAGCAGCTGCGCCGGTACAAACGGCGGCTGAAAGATCACCACAAAGAGCGAGTTGAACCTGTTGCACTTTTTGGGGCGTCCCAGTATATCCTTGAATCTGCGGGCCAGTCGGAAGAATCAGAGCCAGACAGCCTAGCACCCGTTATTATTGCCGAGACAGCGACTGGAATACAAAACTTGTCGGTTGGCGAAGCCGTGATGCAGATGGAATTAGCAGGGGCGCCAGTTTTGGTGTTTCAAAACGAGGGAAGCAAAGGCATTAATGTCGTCTATCGACGCGATGATGGCAATATTGGATGGATTGAGCCGCAGACCGTGACATGAGGCAATGCGTTGATTGATCCCCTTTGATTGAGAAAAAGCAGGATTTATGAATCTTTTCGACTTAATAAAGCCAGAGGCCGTAAAAGTAATCGCCAATGTATCGAGCAAGAAGCGCTTGATGCAAAATCTGGCCGAGCATACAGAAACCATTTACGGGATCGAGTCTGACAGTGCTTTGCAGGCGCTGCTTGAGCGAGAGGGCCTCGGGTCAACCGGGGTCGGGCAGGGCGTGGCTTTACCCCATGCCCGTATACGAGATCTATCGGCAGTTTCTGGTGTGTTTATGCTCTTGGAAAAGCCAATTGATTTTGGGGCGGTAGATCGTCAACCTGTGGACGTGGTATTTTGTTTGTTTGCGCCTGAAGCTGCCGGTGTTGAGCATCTCAAAGCTCTTGCACTGGTGTCGCGTACTTTGCGCGAGCCGTCAATTTGTGCCAAGCTGCGTGCCAATCCTGATGCTGCAAAAATTTATACAATTCTCACTGAACTTGAACGCGACAGAGCGGCTTAGACCGAGCAATTTCAACCGCCAGGCCGAAGCTGGACAGGCCGTGGGGCTTTCATTTTGGGAAGCTGATTGCGTCTTTCGGGACACCGGTTTGATGGTTATTTGAACCTACCAAAGCCGAAGGTCGTATAGTCTGTTGAATAGGCGGATTGGGCAAGGTCCTCTATCTGGTCGTCATAGACTTCGTCCAGAGTGAAAGGTGTGTGGCTTGGTTCTGCTGGGACCTTGGCAACCGAGCTATAGCCGGTTTGCAGGGCCAGTGCCTGTAAATAGATATCCATTTCGTTCTCGCGAATGATCATATCGGGATGCGCATTATAGGCCATGGCCCTTAGTATTTGGTTTTGTGACGCCCAGTTTGGGTCGATACGGATATTGGTCTGGTTCGACAGGTTGGCATTCAGAAACTGTAAAAACTGCATAAATGCGGCACGGTGTGCCACGAGGTCATAGGAGATATCATTTGCATTTTCTGGTAACTTAATGTGAAAAAATCGCCCTAATATGTTGCGTATACGGCTGAATTGATGGGGTTCGGTTGATAGAATTCGGGTGCAAAATACGTGATGCGCCCGTGCGACCGGATGCCGGATTACGGTAAAACTCCTATGGCCTGAATGGGTTTGCTGCCAGGCTTTAAGCGCCGCGGGCTCAAAATCTGTCAACAGCCCAGAGGGATCGACCTCTTCTAACGCCGCAAGCCATTGCCTGATCATCTCCAAGGGGCCTGAACGGACTGGCATAAACAGCAACGCGCCTCTAGGTGTGGCTATATAATGCGAAACGGTGGGTCTGCGGCGTGGTTCGAAATCAGGCACCTTTGCAAGATTGAAGCGATCTATTTGAGCCAGATCTGCTTGCATTTTCGGAAAATTTTCAACCTTCTCTGACAACGCGACGGGGTTCTGTGGCAAGAGTTTTGTTTTGACGGCTTCTATCTTACCG
Source organism: Marinovum sp. (assembly GCA_002684375.1). Lineage (GTDB taxonomy): Bacteria > Pseudomonadota > Alphaproteobacteria > Rhodobacterales > Rhodobacteraceae > CPC320. Next base: position 3,686 of record NYVC01000125.1, on the reverse strand, counting down.
GTGCTGCCAAGAAAATGGGCCGTCCCGTTGATTACGTCCTGATTCTGTAAATCCTCATAATTCAATTGAAAGGCAGCTTGCCCGGTGGTTTGCAATCGGGTGTTTAAATAAAGACTGAAGTTCTGAATCCGGGTGAGATATTCTAAAAATTCTTTTGCGTCGAAGACAATTTTTGAAGCTTCTTTTCGGCGATTGATATTTTGTAATTTCCATTGGCCGGTTTGGTGGGCTATTTTCCACGATACGTAACTTTCGACCGGATTGCGCGTCAGGATTATTTTTGCACAGCGCAGATCGAGCAAGCAGGGCAAAAGCACCCGCGGGTCGTGATCATGGAAATACCTAAAGCCGTGAATGGTCTGTGAGGGCTGTTTGATTTTTTCCAGTAGGGGTATCGGGTTTTGAGCGCGGTCCATCAAGCTGATACCCATCACGTTTTGGGCTTTGGGCGACCCGATGAAATTTGGGTTGAAAGCCTCGCCGACACTGAGCAGGTCAACAAACATGTTCAGTTTGGATTCCAACAGGTTCGATCCTGTTCGCATCTCTGCTAAAATTATAAAATAATCAAACTTTCGTAACACGTAATTGACCTTTTTTATGTTCTTTTTAAGGCACGTCAGGGCCGGTGATGATGGGTTTCTTACTGTCGAGATTTCCGGCCAGGCCGGAATGCATACCCCGATTTTCAAGCGCGCGTACAAAGGCGGAGAATGCCGTTGGGTCCAGATTGATTTCCGGCACCGTTGGTGGGCATTTGGCGTTCGGCTCCATGGTTTTCAGGATTTCATGCAGCCCCAACTTTGGGTTTGCTATAATCTGAGATAATGGCCAAATGTGGACTTTGGCTTTGCTGCAAGGCGCGCGCAAAAGGGCCAGATGTTGCCATTCGGTTGCATGTAAACGCAGAGCCTCGGCGTGAATTTCAGCAAGGCTTTCATCCGAATGCGATAGTGGTACCAGCCATGCGCCAGTGATCACAAAAATCTGGGCATTCGGGTCTTGCGGCAGGATCTTGCCAATTTCCTGGACGTCGCGCGGCCCAAATTGAAAGCATTGATGCTGACTTCGGGTGTTCCATATTGAATTGGTCAAAAATGCGGTTGGGTTGTTGTCACGCAATGTTGCGCTGTTGCTGAGGCCNCCCTTTACGGTGGTTTTCTGGCCCGCAAAAGCGGCGGCTTCGGGGGCGAACAGGTGTCCGTGTATTTGGGTTTGTTTGTNGTCTGTTGCCTGTGCAAGCCAAGGCTGACAATCGCGGAAAAGATCGAAAAACCCTTCGAGCACGGTATATTTTGCCGCCGTCAGAGGGACCCGATGATCTTGGTGGGGGAATCTGCTTTGCATGTAAAGCCCAACGCGACCTTTGCTGCCACGTGCGGCCGATTCTGCAAACAGGTGGTTAAGGGTATCGGGTGCTCTGTCTGGGNTGCCCTGACGTGGTATCAGGTGCNGTTTCAGGTGTGGCGTAGGAAACCATCGGAAAAGCGGTGTACAGCTTATTAGCTCCGGCCCAGATTTTGCGCGCCACAAAACAACCCGATTGGCGGAGCATTTCTCGATGATCATCATAGAAAACATGCGGCTTTCCCTGAACGTCAAATTTAGCAAGGGTCAGTGATCTGCTTTCAATCTGGTTTGAATGACGCCGTACCAGTGTCTGAAAATAACTCTCGTCTGGGATCCAGACCCGNCGNAAATACCGTTCAAAAATNGGTCGTTTGGGGTCGTTTAAAATCGCCGNAATTGTACTGCGTGTCAGACACCACCACTGGCTGCCAAGATGAGGTGTGANTCCCCGCGGGAGCCGCCGTTTGAGGCCAAGTGTCCGCTGCAGGCGCACCGACAGATCAAACAGCCAGCGCNGGCGTTTCCAGGCAAAGGGAAAGTGCAGGTGAAACCGTTCTTTGTGCAATCCACCNATGCTCCAAGGGACATCTGAGACGGTGGTGGACTCGATGAAATCAGTGTCAGGANGTGCCCTAAGATAGGCAATAAGATCCTCGACCGGTCGAATGGGCAGACAAGACCCTGAGGCAAGGTAGAGATGGTTCAGATCCGCAAAGTCCGCAAGCATCATTTCGCAGGCGGATTGGCTGGCGGCTACAATGCCCCATGTCCCCCATTCACAGCGCTGTCGGGCGCAAAACTTAACTTGTTGGAGATCGCTCAAGTCTCGCAAAAAACGGTCATGATCCGAGGGTGTGACGGCCCTGTCGACATGGACGACCACGGCGCATCCTGCTTCGGCCCAATGCCGGACGGCNTGTGCGCTGCGGCTCAAGTCTTGGTGGACCAACACGACAACACCAACCGTCGCCGATCTCATAGCCAGCGCCCTTTTGACATCAGGCCCAAGGTCTCTAGCTGTTGCCAACCGGTAAATTCTTCTGACCATTCGCACCATAGATCGGGATTATGGCGAAGTGCTTGGGCATAGGTTTTATATTCTAAACTCTTTGCATAATGGGTTTGCCGTGTGGCCTCTTCCTGGACCTTGATGTGAAATGTATTGAGAAACTTTGTATGTAGCAAAAGGCCGGATAAACGTTCGCCGCCATTGGTGTCATAGACCACGTTCAGACCGCGTGGCAGTAACATATNCGTCGACGATATATAGGTATAGCCCCGCTGCCATTTGACCAACGGTATCTTGTTGAGCGCCGGNGCGCGTCGTGGGGTCTTGGCAAAAAACACTCTGGCGCGNGGGCCACCTTGTATCCATAGGTTACGAAACCTATCGTTTGGCTCAACGGTATAATTTCCCGGATCAAACCAACTGGCGATTTCCAGTGGATCCTGGCCGGAACGGTAGGTTTGATCGAGGATGGGCCCTTTGGGGTACATATCAAGCAGCATAGCGCCAAATGAGCGTGTTTCATTTGCATCCAGCCAATCGGTTAATGCCCGCAACGGNCGGTTGTCACAAAACGGATAGATAAAAAACTCATCTGGATCGACGACAAGTGTCCAATGTCCGTGNCCATAGCGCGATTGCAGGCAATTCAGCCAGTCGACGCCAAAATGTGATGTCTTATAGCTGTGCCCGGTCTGCCAAATTGAAATATCGGGTTGCCCCTTGAGCAGCGCAAGGGAGCCGTCACTGCTGTGATTGTCGACCAAGATAAAGTGATTTACGCCTAAATTTCGATAGTATTTAAGAAAGAACGGCAANCGGATTTCTTCGTTTCGAATGGTTGAAAAAAGCAANATATCAGTGGGTTTAATCACGTTGGTCCGGTTAGAGATTTCTGAAAGCTCACGCCGTTTGACGGTGGCACGTGCTTGCCAAGTTTTGCGGCTTACCCGCAAACGATATGATTGCCATGCTCCCAANGTGTTACTTTCTGAAAATTATCTATGGTNAATAATGCTTGAATACTGGCCCTNGGGTGCCTCTTTATCTGTGGTGTCTAAGGGTNCTAAGGATNTGCNGTTCTTTGCGAANGCTNGATTTTTGCTCTATGCTANTGNGTTTTGAAGGTCTNAAATGNGTTATATCCANNCCCCCTTTGACATTAATCCAAGTGTGTCTAACTGGCGCCAGCCTGTGTATTTGGACGATGTCTGACACCACAGAGAGGGGTTTTTGGTCAGATGGTCGTAATACGTCTGATAGAGATCAATGTTTTCGAAATGTTCGCGCCGGAGTTTCTCTTCGGCGGCATTCTCTACAGCCATGTGCA
>NYVC01000022.1 GCA_002684375.1 Marinovum sp. | reverse complement strand
CGGTGCCGATGTGGCCAAGGCAATGGCTATGGGAGCAGACGCGGTGGCCATTGGATCCGCCGCATTGATTGCGCTGGGAGATAACGATCCGAAATGGGAAACGGAATACCAAAAGCTGGGCACAACAAGCGGCGCCTACGACGACTGGCACGAGGGGCTTGATCCAGCGGGTATCACCACACAAGATCCAGAGTTAATGGCGCGGTTCGATCCCATCGAAGGTGGGCGGCGTTTGAAAAACTATCTCAAGGTTCTGACCCTTGAGGCACAGACCATTGCCCGCGCTTGTGGTAAGAACCACCTGCATAATCTTGAGCCGGAAGATCTCTGCGCATTGACGCTCGAGGCCGCAGCAATGACTGGTATTCCACTTGCTGGCACAAATTGGTATCCAGGGAAAGGGTACTAAGAAACATGACAATCCGGGCCTTTAGTGATTGGATATTCACCATAGAAACTTGGGAAAGGTATACAAACTATGACAATTGATCTCGCTGCATTCGCGGCAGAAAACGGCGTCAAATATTTTATGATTTCATTTACCGACCTCTTTGGTGGGCAACGGGCCAAACTGGTTCCGGCGCAGGCGATTGCAGATATGCAGGAAGACGGTGCCGGTTTTGCCGGCTTCGCTACCTGGCTCGATATGACCCCCGCACACCCCGATATGCTGGCGGTACCAGATCCGGCGTCGGTGATTCAACTGCCATGGAAACCAGAAGTGGCCTGGGTGGCGGGAAATTGTGTCATGGAAGGCCAGGATGTCGCCCAAGCACCGCGCAATGTGTTGCGCCACTTGGTTGATGAGGCCGCAGCTGAGGGCATGCATGTCAAAACCGGTATCGAGGCCGAGTTCTTTTTGCTCACCCCCGAAGGCGACCAAATCTCCGATCCCTTCGATACTGCCGCCAAGCCTTGCTATGATCAGCAAGCGGTAATGCGGCGCTATGACGTGATCCGCGAGATCTGTGACTATATGCTGGAAATGGGCTGGGGCCCTTACCAGAATGACCATGAGGATGCCAACGGCCAGTTTGAAATGAACTGGGACTTTGCCGATACGCTGGTCACCGCCGATCGCCATAGTTTTTTCAAATTTATGACCAAATCAGTCGCCGAAAAACACGGGCTGCGTGCCACTTTCATGCCCAAACCAATCGAAGGGTTAACCGGCAATGGTTGCCATGCGCATATCTCGGTCTGGGATGCGCCCGGCGCTGCGTCTAAAGTTAATGTCTTTGCCACTGACAAAGGTGAAGGGCCAACCGGCGAGTTGGGACTGTCTGAAAAGGGAAAATATTTCCTTGGTGGCATTATGAAACACGCCAGTGCACTGGCCGCGATTACCAACCCCACGGTCAACAGCTATAAACGCATTAACGCGCCACGCACCATGTCCGGAGCCACATGGGCACCCAATACGGTCACCTGGACCGGCAATAACCGTACACATATGGTCCGCGTGCCCGGCCCGGGCCGGTTTGAATTACGTCTGCCAGACGGCGCGGTAAACCCCTATTTGTTGCAAGCGGTGATCATCGCCGCCGGTCTAGACGGGGTACAAACCCAAGCCGACCCTGGCAAACGATGGGATATCGACATGTACGCCGAGGGCCATAAGGTACGCGGCGCCCCGAAACTCCCGCTCAATATGCTGGATGGTCTGCGGGAATACGACAAAGACAAGGGTCTGAAAGCCGCTATGGGGAAGGAATTTTCAGATGCGTATCTCAAGATGAAACATCAAGAATGGGATTCTTTTGTGTCGCATTTCTCGCGCTGGGAAAAAGACAACACGCTGGATATTTAACACAGCTCCTGCAAGCGGCCTCTGCCTTCCGGCACTAAAAGATCTACCCAAGAGCGCCTGACAACCTAGGGCGCTCTTTTAACTGGTAAGAAGCCTCTGAAAATCATAGACTTGCGCGACCGACCATGAGCGGTGGTGTGCGCCTTATGGCAACACAATACAGGGGCCATTGCCAGTACGATGATTGCTTTATGTCTTGGAATTTGCGCAGCCTTCGCTTGGGGTTTGCATGATTTTTGTGTCCGCAGCGTCAGCCAATCCTCTGGCATTTTTGCCAGCCTACTAACGGTTTTGGCCAGTGGCATTATCGTCTTGACTGGCGTTGCCCTGATGTTCAGCCATCCGATGGGGATGACCGCGCTGTATTATCAGCTCAGCATCGCCTCTGGGCTCAGCTTTGCTGTCGCCGCCGTTGCACTTTATATTGCCTTTAGCATCGGACCAGTCCGTCTGGTCGCACCGATTATTGGTGCCTATCCAATCCTTTCGGTTGGTTGGAGCACGGCTGCAGGCGTGCCTTTGTCGCTGGCACAATCAGTCGCAGTGCTCAGCATCCTGACCGGCGTATCCGGGGTCGCCATACTGTCAGATAATGGTCAAAAAGGCTTAAACCAAAACAAAGCCATAATCTGGGCGACGACAGCAGCAGCCGCATTCGCCGCAACCTTTGGTTTTGGCCAAGCCGCTGTGGCCACAGGTGACGAAGCCTTGAGCATGCTGATCACCAGAACCGTCGCCTTTAGCGCCGTTCTCATCATGGCTTTTCTGGGGCATCAAAAGGTTACACCCGCCAGAGCACAGTTGCCGCTGTTAATTGGTATGGGCGGGTTGGACACACTGGCGCTTGGCTGCGTAAGCCTTGCCGGGTTATGGCCACACAGTGAATATGCCTCTGTCACTTCGTCAATTTTTGGCATGATAACGGTTATTCTGGCTTGGGCGTTTCTGAATGAGCCAATGACACGCGCCCATTGGATCTGCGTGTCATTGACATTTTCAGGTGTTTTGGGTCTGGGCATCATGAGCTAGACATCGGTTTGCCCACTGCGGACCTCACAACCGGAACCATAGCGCACACCTATAGACTGCCGAAAAAAAGCGAATTGCTCTATCGTGTTAAACCACTCTATTGTTGGCGCAATATCTAGGAAAGTCACAATGCCGGCGAACGAAAACACACGTAAGAATCGCCTAGCCTTTGGGGCAGAAATTGTCACTTATGATGATGCCAGACGGGCAGCAAAGCGCCGTCTTCCCCGAATGATTTATGATTTTATCGACGGTGCTGCAGGCCGTGAGACTGCGCCTGCACGCAATCGCGCCGGTTTTGATGCGGTCAATCTGCAACCCCGCGCCTTGCGAAATGTTACCGAACGGTGCCTGAAAACCCATCTTTTGGGACAGGTTTTTGACGCTCCTTTCGGAATCGCTCCCATGGGAATGTGCGGGCTGACCTACCCCGGGGCTGACCAGATTATGGCGGATCAATGTACCGCAAGAAACATCCCGCTTGGCCTCTCGACTGCCGCCTCGATACCCCTTGAAAATATGCGGCAACTGGCTGGGGATAACGCGTGGTTTCAGCTTTATGCCAGCGGCAGCACCGAACAGACGATGAGCTTTGTCGAGCGCGCCAAACAGGCCGGTTATCAGAAACTGATCCTGACCGTCGATGTGCCTCAGGTATCGCGCCGCGTGCGAGATCACAAAAACGGCTTTGAAGTGCCATTTCGCATCGGACCAAAGCAGTTTTTGGATTTTGCCCTGCACCCGCAATGGTCATTGTCGATGCTGTGGCACGGCATACCCGAAACCGCCAATTACAAACATCCCAACAGTGGCGGATTTGACCGCAACAGCAGTCGGGCCGGCGCCGACTGGACATTTCTCGATCAATTGCGACAGGTCTGGAGCGGAGAACTGATCATCAAGGGCGTTACCTCAACCGAAGACGCCCGGCATATTCAAGCGGCTGGAGCCGACGCCATTTGGGTCTCGAATCATGGTGGTCGCCAATTGGACAGCGCCCCATCTTCAGTAACATTGCTGCCCCCGATCCGGGCAGCGGTGGGCCCGAACTATCCGGTAATTTTTGACAGTGGCGTACGCCATGGCGAGGACGTCATCAAAGCCTTGGCGCTCGGGGCGGATTTCGTCATGTTGGGACGTCCGGTTATGTTCGCCCTCGGTGCAGCAGGTGGGCGGGGTTTGAGGGCATATCTCGATGAGGTCACCCTAGAGATCAGCACCGCCATGGCACAGATTGGCACTTGTTCTGTGCCCGATATCACCCCGCAATGCCTTTATGGGGACACACAAATATCGTCCGCCCTTACCACAGAAAATATTGCGCTAATACCGACAGAACATCACAAGACCGGAGGTCATAGATGACACAGAAAACACGGTTGCGCGGCGGTGAAATCCTCGCCCGCGCGCTGAAGGAAAAAGGCGTTGATCATGTATTTACCCTTGCCGGCGGGTTCTGCAACCCAGCACTTGAGGGTTTTATGAATTGTCAGATGCCGGTGATCAACTGTCCCCATGAACAGATCGCTGGCCATCTGGCCGATGGCCACACAAGGATCACCCGCAAACCATCGGTCTGTCTGGTGGGCCCCGAAGGGTTTGCGAATGCCGTTCCGGCGATGCTTGAGGCGGGCGGCGAACGAGCGCCGGTGATTTTTGTCACCGGCTCGTCAACACTCAAACGGCAGGGCTCGGGCGGATTTAAAGAGATCGACGATGTGGCGATTGCCGCGCCGCTGGTGAAATATTCGGTCCAGATCACCGATGGAGAAAGAATCAGCGAATTTGTCGATCGCGCCTGGACCGCGGCCACCACCGGCTATCCGGGTCCTGTGCATATCAGCCTGCCGGTCGATTTGATGTTTTCGTCCTATGATGAGGATGCCGGTCTGGACGAGCGCCCCTTTGCCCGCGGCCCACGCCCAATCCCGCGCGCCTGGCCCGATCCCACTGCGCTGGCGCGGGTCATGGGTCTGCTGCACAACGCCGAACGGCCCTTGATTATTGGCGGTCACGGCGTCTGGTGGTCGGGGGCAGAAAAAGCTCTTGAGACAGCAGGCAAAAACCTGCGCCTGCCGATTTTTAACGTACCCTACCACCAAAAACTATTGGGCGAAGAATGTGAGGCCTATATGGGGCTGGCAGATTTTCACCAGTACCATCCCTCAAAAGAGGCGATTCAACAGGCAGATGTCATCATAATGATCGGCGGCCGCCTCGACAATCAGATGAATTTTGGCAACCCGCCGTTTTTTGGCGAAGACACCACTCTGGTTTGTGTCAATGGCAGTCATGAAGAGCTTGATTATAACCGCGCTGCCGACGAGGTGCTGTTGTCCGATCCCGGGGCGTTACTGACAGCCTTGCTGGATGTGGGCAAAACATGGGATGCGTGGTTCGACCTGCAGCGTCAGCGTCGCGGCGACTGGGTCAAACATTGGTCAGATCATATTGCCGAAGAATCTGCAGCTGATGCCGCCGCCGGTCGCAAAATGCACCCGCTGCAACTGTCACTGGACGTACAGGCGGAATTGGGCGAAGAGGACTGGCTGATCTTTGACGGCGGCAACACGCATTTCTGGTCGGAAATTGCCGTTAATATGGCGGGCTGGAATGGTCAAAAACTGGGGGGCATCATGCATCCGGGCAATTACTCTCTGCTGGGTGTTGGGGTATCGTTCGGCATTTCGGCCAAAGCCACCCACCCCGATAAATCGGTGGTGGTGATCAGCGGGGACGGTGCCTTTCTGTCAGGGGGGCTTTCAATCGAGGCGGCGTTTCAGGAAAACCTGCCCATCGTGGTGGTGATCGATAACAACGGCGGGTTGGACTGTATCAGCCAGCAACAAGAGCGACTGTTTTCCAACGGTCAGCATTTTGCCACTGATTTTCGCGACATCCCCTTTCATTCGATGTTCGAAGGGCTTGGTGGTCACGGCGAATTGGTCGAGCGCCGTGAACAATTGGCCCCGGCGCTGCGCCGCGCAATGGCCAGTGGTAAAACCGCCTGCGTCAATGTCAAATGCCGCGGAGTCATCAGCCCGATTGTTGCCGCCACTTCCGACAAACGCGATAAAGCGTCGATCGAATAATGGCAGTTGTCTCCTCTCACACGCTGAACGGCGTTGACGGCACCCATGCGGGCGGCATTGCCGTCAGCCTGCGTAATCTGAACACCGGCGAGACGCTGTTTGACACCGCAATGGACGACGGCGGTCGTCTGGTTCAGGACATCGCCGAAGATCTGATCGATCCGGCGGCAAAATACGAGCTGGTGTTTGGAACCGGTGCCTATTGGCAGGCCAGAGATATCACACGCAGCGGCGCGCAGATAATGGACGAGGTCGTGGTGCGGTTTGCCATGCCCAACGCCGCAGCACGCTATCATATACCGGTGATCCTTTCACCAAATTCATATTCAATTTGGTGGTCAGGAGAGTAAATGGCTGACGGTCTTAATATGTCGCGCCGTATTAGGCGCACCCCTTATACGGACCGGGTGGAAGCTGCAGGCGTTCGGGGGTTTTCGGTGGTCAACCACATGCTTCTGCCCAAGGCCTTTCAGCCCAGCGTTGAAGATGATTACTGGCATCTGTGCGACCATGTTCAGATGTGGGACGTCTCGTGTCAAAGACAGGTTGAAATTGAAGGGCCGGATGCCGAGCAGCTGGTCCAGTGGATGACACCCCGCGCCATTGCCAAGGCCAAACCAGGCGATTGTTTATATGTGCCCATCACCGATACCAACGGCGGGATCATCAATGATCCGGTGCTGTTGAAACTGACCGATGACAAATTCTGGCTGTCGATCGCCGATAGTGATGTGCTGTTGTATGCCAAGGGGCTGGCGATTGGCGCCGGACTGGATGTGGCGATCTGCGAACCTGACGTGTCACCGCTAGCGGTGCAGGGACCAAAAGCAGAAGATCTATTGGCAGAGTTGTTTGGCGACGGTATTCGCGATGTCGGGTTTTTCAAATACGGCTGGTTTGATTTTCAGGGCACGCCGCAACTGGTTGCGCGCTCGGGCTATTCCCGCCAGGGCGGGTTTGAGATTTATCTCAACGGCGCCAGATTTGGCCCCGCACTGTGGGATGCGGTCTGGCAAGCCGGTGAAAGACATAATATCACTCCCGGGTGCCCCAACCTGATTGAACGTATCGAGGGCGGGCTGTTTTCATACGGCAATGAGATGACCCGCGAGACCAATCCGCTGGAATTTGGCCTGGGTAAATTTTGCACCCTCGACGGGTCAATTGATTTTATCGGCCGTGAGGCCCTGCAAAAAGTCGCACGTGACGGCGTGGCCCGCGAAATCCGCGGCGTGATGTTTGACGGGCCCGCCTGCCCGACCTGTGCGATCCCATGGCCAGTGATGGTTGGCGCGTATCAGGTCGGCCAGATCACCTCGGGCATCTGGTCCCCACGTTTGCAACGCAATATCGGCCTGTCGCTGATCGACCGCGCGCATTGGGATATCGGCACCCCGGTTGAGGTGCAATATCATGACGGCAGTCGACGGGCCGGTGCGTTGAGCGCCCTACCATTTGCATGACCCTCACGGCCTTGAAAGTAACAATTTCAGACCTGCAAAGGTGAAAAATACCCCCAAAGTCGCCTGAATACCGCGCCGAGCCCGCAAATAGAGGCTCGACATAACGGGTGTCGAAAATACCAGCGCATATGTCAGATGCACCGCAATCGACAGACCGAAACAGCCAAAAACGATCGCCAAACCTACCCAGAGCGGGGCTTCGGGCGGTAAGCCAAGCGCTATAATTGCCACCCAAGCCAAGACCGCTTTGGGGTTNGTCATNTGCACTGTATATNCCCGAACCGCGTATCCCAAGGGCGTTCGCCTNCCGCCTAAAAGGGCTTTAAGCGTAAGATCAGATCGCGGCGCTGCAGATTTAAACGCATTATATGCCAGCAAAACAAATATATCCCACCGATAATTTTGATGGTCGTCAACGCATGAGCATAGGTCATCAATAGTGCCGACAAACCGAACGCAGTTAGCAATGCCCATGNCAAAGATCCAAAAGAAATTCCCAACGCGAGAGCCATTCCCGCTTTGCGCCCAACACTCATCAAGGTACTGATCAGGGCCAGAACATTTGGCCCCGGGCTGGCAATCGCGAGCAAAAAAGCCGCGTAAGACAACCCGATACCGGNCAGATACGCAGGCANATACTGTATAAAATCAGTCATGATAAAGTTCCGAATGGATAAAGAAAAATCAACCTCGGGACTTATAGCACAAACGCCCCCTTTTATACCTAGGCGTGCATTATATTTTTCATAAACGCTTAATGTGATTTTTCCAAACGCTCAAACCGATCAATCAGCACATCCGTCAGCGCCCGTGCTTCCATGGACAGGCTGTCCTGACCCCGTGTCACAATCGCGATATGATATTTCAGACGCTGCACAATCGGGCGCGACACCACACCCCCCATACCGCAGGCCATGCCCGCCGAAATGAAATCAACCACCGCCAAGGCACCGGTTTCGCGAACCAATGCCGCCGCAACCGGCATATTGGCCGCTGACAGCCGCGACCGCTGGCGCAGTTTATCGGCCAGTGCCGGCTCCATTTCCAGCATCCCGTCCGGGACGGTTTCGCCAAAGGTGATAAACTGTTCTGTGGCGCTGATATCTTCAAGGTCAATCGCCCCGTCACCTCCATCCAGCGCATGGCCTTCGGGCACCAGACAGACGTAAGGCAACGTGGTTTGATACAAGGTCTCAACCCCGTCATAGGGCGGTTGACGCCCNACAATCCCGATATCAAGCTGTTGCATCTGTACCGCATCAATAATCGCCGGCGTATTGCGCACGTACACCATGATGCGCACATCATCATAGGCGCGGTAAATCTGCGCCACCGCGCTGGGCATCTCGATGGTCGACAGCGACGGGATCACCCCAACCGAAATTGTGCCGCTTGAGGTTGATCTGATCGTGTCGGCCAGCGCTTCCAGTTTGTCGACACCGATAAACATCCCCTCGACACCCTGATAAAACCGCCGGGCTTCGACCGTGGTCACCAGACCGCGCCCGGCGCGCACAAACAGCGCAAACCCGACCGAGCGTTCAAGATCAGATATTAACCGGCTGACGCTGGGCTGCGAGATATGCATCAGTTTCGCCGCTGCCGTGATCGAGCCCGAGCGCATGGTGGCGCGGAAAGCTTCCAATTGTCTTTGGTTCATGACAGTCCTGCTTTTTGTATTCGGATATTCATCAATATGGATTAAATCATGCATAAAACACATGGGTAATACAATCCACTATTTGGACCTGTCCTTGAAATCCCGCGCTAGCGTACTTTTGCCTTTGATAAATCCGCACCCACACACTCTTTTAAAATCGCGCAAAAGTTGTTAAAGGCCTAAGAAATGCGTTTTTAAAGATTAATTTTGCTTGCTACCCCGCAGCACCCCCCGCGCTTTTACCCCCAAATCCATGCGGTGCGGATCAGACTACTTTAGGGAAACTGATATAATGCTCCAGAATTTTCGAGACAGGCATCCAGTTTATTTTTCACTCACACACGCGGCTTTTGTGGCGAGCGTCGGGTATTATTGCCTTATGTTTGACGCAGACTGGGACAGTACCCAAATGCCAAGTGACGCGGCCATAAGAATTTGTTTTCTAGCCGCAACCGTGTTGTTAATGGAAGACGTTCTCGATGGATGCTCTATCGCCCTGTCGCAGCACCCAACCCCACGCAGCCGCCATTTTTGGATGTTCGCTTTTTATCTGGGGTTGTGGTTTTTTATATTGATCTCGCTGATACTTTGGGTTGATACGTTTGCCAGTCACATGGGTGTCATAGCATTGATCATAAGCCTGTTGTTTGGTGTTTTTATGGCGGCTTTGGCGATAAAGAGTAAATTGTCTTCCAAGACTACAATAGCGCCATTAAAAGCCCGTTATAATTTGGAAAAACCAACCCACCACTATCTGTACTTTGCCATGCCATTTTTTGTTATATTAGTCATTTTTATAGATTTTATCATTGCGCGCAGCATGACCGCACCCATACAACCAGACGACGGAAACCTTAGGTTTATCAGCCTCTATACATTGTATCTTTTAATTTTAATGTCAGGCCTCACGCCATTATACCAAAGGCAAAACCACGGGTCATGGGCTGCAAAAATTGGTGNGACCAGACTGCTTNGGATAATTATCTTGGGCTTTGGANTTTATTTCTTAGTTTCAAATTAAACGCGATCTCTGCACCNGCTNGNCGATGNCGCGCNANCNCCANNNCCAANGTNGNCCCGTNTNTTCAAAAACGNCTCTTCAAAACCGTCTTTTCGACACAGACTTTTCAACACTGGCTTTGCAGCCCCAGTTTTTCAGTCCCNGTTTTTCAGCTCCGGTTTTTCAATCTTGGCGCCNGANAGCCAGTTTTCACGACAGGCTTTGCGCCGGCGCCAATTCCGACAGCGGAATATGACAGCGGATCGCGTGCCCCTCGGGCGATGTTTGCCACGGCGGGATATCGCTGGCGCAAACCGGCCCCAAACTGCGCGGGCAACGGCGCTGAAACGGGCAGCCTGTTTCGGGTGGTGACAATTCCACCACATCATCGGCAGTCAGCGTNGGGGCTGTGTCGGGGTCAGGCTCCAACACGGCGCCAAGCAGAACTTCGGTATAGGGATGTGACGGCAAGGCATAAACATCTTTGGCGGGGCCAATTTCACACAGGCGGCCCTGATACAGCACCGCAACCCGGTCCGACAGCGCCCGCACCACCGCCAGATCATGCGAAACAAAGATATAGGTGGTGCCCTGNCTTTGTTTTAATTCGTTCAGCAAATCCAGCACCGCCGCTTGCACCGACACATCCAGCGCCGAGGTCACCTCGTCACATAGCACCAGATCCGGCTCGGCGGCAAAGGCGCGTGCAATAGCCACCCGCTGTTTTTCGCCGCCCGATAACTGGCTTGGCAAGCGATCCAGATAATGCGCCCCAAGGCGCACCCGATCCAGAATTTCCGCACTGCGGGCGTGCAGCGCAGCACCGGTCAGTCCGAAATATAACCGCAGCGGCTGTTCCAATATCTGGGCAATGGTGTGGCGCGGATTAAGACTGTCATCAGGGTTTTGNAAAATCAGCTGGATCCGACGCAAATGGTCGGGGCCGCGCTTTTCCACCGCAAAAGGCAAGGGCTGGTCGCCGGCAACCGTGACGCTGCCTCCAACAGGGGGCAAAAGACCGGCAATGGATTTCAGGATTGTCGATTTGCCACTGCCGGATTCGCCCACCAAACCCAAGGTTTCGCCCTTGGTAATCTGCACCGAGATATCATCCACGGTGGCCACCCCGGCCTCGGGCCGGCGCAGGATCTGATCCAGCAAAGACGGTCTGNNATAGCTGATCGACAAATCACGCAAACTTAGCGCCACGTCGCCGCCCGGTNCACGTCGCACCGGGTCAGCCCCAGAGCCCATGATCGAAATTTGCGACGCCTGTTCGGGAAAATGACAGCGCACCACATCACCGCTGGGTAAGGGTGAAAGTGCGGGCCGTTCACAGCCACAGCGCTCTTGCGCAATGGCGCAGCGATCGACAAACGCGCATCCCAGACCNGCACCGCCGGGCGGCGGCGGGCGTCCATCCAAGGCAACCGGCAGACGCGGATCACTGAGTTTCGGGATCGAGGCCAACAAACCACGGGCATAGGGGTGCATGGGGGCGGTCAAAACCTGCCGTGTACTGCCTTGCANCACCACTTCACCGNCGTACATTACCACCACGCGATCACAGACCCGCGCAATCGCTCCAAGATCGTGGCTGACATAGACCATCGCCATATCCCGCTCGGCAGCAATATCGCGCAGCAATTCAAGNATATGCGCCTGCGTCGTCACATCCAATCCGGTGGTTGGCTCATCAAGCAACAGCGCCTCAGGCTCACCNGCCAGCGCCATCGCAATCGCCACGCGCTGTTGTTGGCCCCCAGACAGCTCGTGCGGATAGCGGCTTACAATTGTCTCGGGATCAGGCAGACGTACCTGCCCGAGCAGTTCGATGACTTTTGGCAAATGCGCGGTCTCTGGCAATTTGCGGTGCAGTTTTAACGCCTCGACCAATTGCATGCCGATACGGGATGTCGGTGTCAGCGATTGTCCGGAATTTTGCGGAATGAGCGCGAGATGCCCACCGCGGATCCGCTCTAGCTGCTGGCGTGTCTGGGCAAACATATCATCACCGCGAAATGTAACCGAGCCATCCATCAGCTGCAAACCGCGTTTCAAATATCCCATGGCCGCCAGGGCCAGCGTGCTTTTGCCAGACCCGCTTTCGCCCACCAGGCCCACGCTTTCCCCGCGTCGAACCACCAAGTCTATGTTGCGCAACACGGGCATCATCTGACCTGACCGGCCGGTAAAACCAACGGAAATATCGGATATATCAATCAATGGTGCGTTTTTCATAGTTTAAACCGGTGCCTTTTGTGCGCGGTCAATGCCCAGCGCTTTTGCCAGCGCATCCGCCGTCAGATTGATGCCAATAATCAGCGACGACAGGGCGATCACCGGGCCCAGCACGCCCCAGGGGGCAAATGACATAAAGCCCCGCGCATCGGCGATCATCAAACCCCAATCCGGCGTGGGCGGGGACACCCCAAACCCCAGAAACGACAGCGATGAGAACGCCAGCAACATCCAGGACCACCGCATCGCTCCCTCGACCATCAAGGTATCCAGAACATTGGGCACCAATTCACGGCGAATGATAGTCATCCGCCCATGGCCGCGCGCCTTGGCNGCCGAGATGAAATCGCGGGCCACCACATCATGGGTTGCAGCCCGGGCAATCCTGATCACCGGAATGCCATAGAAAAATGCCAGCGTTGGGATCAGCACTTCGATGCCGCTGCCGAAGGTCACGATCAGCACGAGCATCTTCAAAATCCACGGCAGCGACAGAAACGCATCAACAACACGCATCAGCACTTCATCAATCCGACCGCCAACCAACCCGAATAAGATCCCCATAAAACCACCCCAGACCACCGCAATCGGTGTCGCAACCCCGGTCACCAACAGCGCCTCACGGCCCCCCAATAGCACCCGGGTCAACACATCGCGGCCCAAATGGTCNGTGCCNAGCCAATGTTCGGACGAGGGCGGCATCAGCATCAGCATTGAATTCATAGTTTTGAAATCATACGGCACATACAGCGGGCTGGTCAGCGCCAATAGCACGTGGAACACCACAAGGCTTAGCCCGATCGCACCTGACGGTCGTGACATCACATCCCGCAACACCGTGCGCAGCCCCGAAAGATACTTTGGTGCCGGGGTTTCAGCCGGTATTAAATTTGGGGATAAATCGCTCATCCGCGCCTCATATTCAACGTCCGCAAGCGCGGATTGGCAACCATAGTAAGGATATCAGCCGTCAGGTTGACCCCGACATAGACCGAGGCCACGATCAGCGCGATTGCCTGAACCACCGGTAGGTCGCGGTCTGAAATGGCATCAATCATCATCCGGCCCAATCCGGGATAGTTAAACACCACCTCGATCACAACAACACCGCCAAGCAGCCAGGCAATCGTCAGNGCCACAACATTAATCGCCGGCAACAGGGCGTTGGGCAGCGCATGNNAAAACACNATGCGCCAGTATGGCACGCCTTTAAGCGTTGCCATCTGGATATAATCTCCGGCCATAACCTCAATCACAGACGAGCGGACCATACGCAGGATATGCGCCATCATNACCATCGCCAAAACGAAGACCGGCAACAGAATTTCTGGAAAGAATTCCGAGGCCGGTGCGCTGGCGGACGTCACAACAATCCCCGGTAACCAGCCAAGCCAAACCGAGAAAATCAAGATTAATACGGTGGCAGAGACAAATTCGGGAATAGTCATCGCAAGAATGGCCGCCGTTGAAAAAAACAGATCAATCGGCCTGTCACGCCAAAGACCGGTGATAACACCAAGGAAAATCGCCATGGGCACGCCAACGCTNAATGACACAGCGGCCAGAAGCAGCGAATTTTTCATCCGGTGACCAACCAATTCCGCGATACTTTTACGCCCGCTCGCAGACATCCCCAGATCGCCTTGCAAGGCATTTCCAGCCCATTCAAAATATCGAGTAAGAGCGGGGCGATCCAACCCGAAATCCTTGCGGCAATTCTCGAGCATCTGGCCTTTGGCATCACGCTCTAGAAACGCAGTACAGGCATCCCCCGGTAACAATTCCACACCNAGAAAAATAATCGCCGACACGATGGCAACAGTCACGGCGCCCAAGACGCACCGTCGTAACAGCATCCGCAGCATGGTTTTTATTCCCAGTCGATTGTTAAATTAACAAATATCACAGGGCGCAACAGATCACGCCCTGTGATTTCAAGGCTTAGTCCACTTCAATCAAATGCCAGCGGATCGCTTCGCGCTTGACCGCATCAACGTTCTTAACCCGTGCGTTCACACCCACAATCTTGGTGACATGGATTGGGATAAGGGTCCCAGCTGTTTCCCAAAGATGTGTCTGGGCCTTGGCATACAACGCTTTGCGCTTGTCAAAATCCAGCTCGCGCCGCGCTGTGGCCAACAAGGCGTCAAAGGCTTCGTCCTTATAAAAGCTCTCGTTCCACTTGGCTGAAGACAGATAAATCTCATGTAGGGCCTGATCGGCAGGACGTTCGTTCCACCGCGTGGCGGACACGGTTTTGTTCATCCAGATTGCATTCCAATACCCATCAGATGGGGCCTGAACAACATTGACCCGAATACCGGCTTTTGCAGCTTGCTCTTGATACACAACCGCCAAGTTTGACCAAGAGGGTTCCAGTGTCGAGACATGCACGTCGACGTCAATCCCATTGGGATAGCCAGCTTCAGCCAACAGCGCCTTTGCCTGTGCAATATCCTGAGGGCATTTCAGATCAGCGCGATATTGGTCGTTGGGTTCAACTGGCGTGTCGCAAGCCACAACGGCCCCGCCACCATAGACCAGATCAACAATTTCCTGCCGGTCGGCCGCCAGACGAACCGCTTTGCGCACCCGCGCGTCAGTGAACGGCTCAACATCTGTGCGAAACACCAATCCACGCCAGTTTCCAGTCGGGATCACTTGCACGTTATACTTATCCGAGCGATCCAACAACACGCGCTCTTGCGCCGTGACATAGCGATACATATCGGTCTGACCACCCAAGAAAGCCTGAATGCGGGCCTGACCTTCGGAAATCGCAATNATTTCCATCCGTGCCAGTTTTGGCGCACCTTTATAATAATCAAGGTTGGCGACCAGAACAGTTGTGCCGTCAGCCTCGTATTTTTCAACCTTAAAGGGTCCAGTTCCAATGCCGGTTTCCCCAATCATATCGCCGGACCCATCCGGAATAATCCGCATCCGGTAATCCATCAGCTGTAACGGCATATCGGCAAACGGCGTGTTGAGGGTCATCTTGACGGTCATGTCGTCAACCGCGCTCACACTTTCGATCATTTTCAAAGCTGATCGCGCCGGGCTGGTCCCGTCAGGGTCCAAGATACGCTCGAATGTATAGATGACGTCAGCCGCGTCCAGCGTCGAGCCATCATGAAATGTCACACCTTCGCGCAGCTTAAACGTCCATTCAGTCGCCTCGGCATTTGCCGACCATTCTGTGGCCAGATCAGCCTCGGGTATGCCTGCAAGATCGGGGCTGACCAGACGATTCATAATTTTCTCGGTAATCCACTGGATACGACCAGGAGAGCTTGGATCCAAACTCGACTTTTCTCCGAACCCATAATCATGGGCTTGGCGGAATGTCCCACTAGGCTCTGCAATGGCGAGCCCTGCTGCCATAACAGCACCAAGCGATATCGCTTTCAATAGGTAGTTCATTTGTTTTCTCCCTAACTTTTTAAAAGCACAACTGTTTCTGTTGCACCCGACCAGTATAAAAGGCTGTTTGGTCTGCATACAAATATTGTACGGTGACCGTCTCCGTCATCACTATTATTTGGATATCCAACCGGCACCCATTAAACAAGTCTGCCACAATCTGTGTCCGTTCTAGAAATTTCTGGCAAGTACTATTATTGTAAGAGGCTATACTTAAAACCTATGTATAATGTACTGGGATAGTATACTAGGATGGTTAAACAAATGGCCCAGATGAGATTAATATCGATTGGCGGCGGCGGTTTTACTCATAACAGCCATCCAGACCTAGATGCATTTTGTCTCCGCCACACGGTCCCAGCCCCTAGGATCGGCTATGTCGGAGTTGCCAGCGACGATGATCAGACAAAGTTAGACCGGTTTTACCAACACTTCGATCACCATGGTGCGGCTCTTGAACACCTGCCGCTTACCGCCTCTGGCGCGTATGTGGCAGACTGGCTTAAATCAGTCGATTTGGTCTATTTTGGCGGTGGAAATACCGCTCGAATGATCGCACATTTTGAAAGGAACGGTTGGAGCACACCCCTCATACAGGCCGCACGTCGGGGGGTGACAATGGCAGGGGTCAGCGCCGGTGCCGTGTTCTGGTTCGAGTGGTGCCTGTCGGACGCNAAAGGGAACGGTTTGCAACCTCTGCGCGGTCTTGGGCTTTTGAAAGGCGGCATCTGCCCACATTACTCCAGCGAACCCCTGCGGCAAGCTTCTTTAAAAACGGCTGTGCGCGAAAATACCATGCCGATCAGCTATGCCATTGATGACGGGGCGGCAATGGTATTTGGACCCGAAACCGTGATTGATCTGTGTTCCGCTGCGCCGGGCGCCGGATGTTACCAAATTTCTAGCGGACAAGAAACAGCCCACCAGACAAGACCCGTGAGCCTAGGCGAGCGTCATCTCGGCCTGCTGGATTAACCAATCGCAAACTATACAAACCGGGGATGTCTCGGCCTTTCCAGAACGGGAAAGCAGGTAAAAAGACCGTTGTGGTGCCAAATCGATGTCAGTCAAACGGACCAAACGACCATCGTCGATCTCTCCCTGCATCAGCGGAAAAATTCCGAGCGCAATGCCTTGGGCGTCCAGCGCTGCCTGCAACACAAAGCTTGAATCAGCAATGACCGTTTCACTATCAAACACAACAGGGCCTAAACCGGCAACTGCGCACCAATCCGACCAATCGAGCCGGTCATGCTGGTGCAAAATTGGCCCCTGCACCAGATCGGTGAACTTATACAAATCAAGCCCTATGGCTTTGCTGCGCCGGATCAAGTCCGGGCTCGCCACCGGAGCGTATACAATATCCAGCAACCGGTGCGCTTTCAAACCAGGCCAATGACCGCTGCCCCAATCAACCATGATGTCACTGCGCATCTCTTCGCTGTCAACCAATCTGGACCCATGGGTCACAACCAGGTCAATTTCAGGATGGGCTGCGCGAAAAAGCGCCAACCGTGGTATCAGCCAATGCGACCCAAACATCGGCCCAACAGCCAGCGTAACCTTGGTTCCAGCATTTAATATATTGCTCTGAATTTCGGTCCGGATTTCACCAAACGCACGGGTCACCACCTGTGACAGAGCGCAACCTTGTGTGGTCAATGAAACAGCACGGGTGTGGCGAATAAATAATTTGGTTTGCCAGCTCTGTTCAAGGTGCCGTATCTGATTACTGACAGTGGTGGCACTGACGCATAATTCATCCGCCGCGTCTTTGAAACTCAACAGTCGGGCCGCCGCCTCAAATGTTCGCAGGGCCGTTAACGGCAGACGTCGCAACTCTGCATTCATCAACCCCGCCCCCTATAGAGTAAATTAGATTAATCTATAGGGGGCCCTCAAATGACTTGTCCAGCAGATAAAATCATGAAAATTTGCCTCCATCCCCACATTGGACCCTCGCATGTCGCCCAACGACCAAAACTCAAAAGACACAGTCAGTAACAAGACCAATCGAAGATTGGGTCGCAGATCCGGTCGAAGAGGGTCAAACACCACAGAGCCGGCCAACAGCCGCCAAATTATAAAGCCAATAGCCGGTCGCCTAAACCCACTATCCGCCGCAGACATTGAGAAAATTCATCAGGCTTCTTTGGATATTTTAGAACAGGTCGGGATGAGCGAAGCCCCTGATATAGTGATCGAAACGATCACAGCTTCAGGCGGCAGTGTCACTCAGGACAATCGCCTCACCATCCCACGCGACTTGGTAAACACGGTGCTGAAGGGTTTAAATCGGGGGTTTTCGCTGTTTGGGCAAAGCTCTGACACAACCCTGAACATGAAGGGTCCACGCACCCATACCGGATCGGGCGGTGCCGCTCCCCAGATGGTCGACACCCTTAGCGGCCAATACCGCGCCGCCACTTTGGCCGACTTGTATGACGCCGCTCGGCTGGTAGACCGCTTGGAACATATCCATTTCTTTTCACGCTCGGTTGTGGCCACTGATATGAAATCCGAGCGTGCGCTGGATATTAACACCGCTTTCGCAGCACTGGCCGGCACCCGCAAACATGTGATGGTCAGTGCCTCTGATCCGCAACATGTCCACGATATTGCCGAGATGTGTTTTACAATCGCCGGCAGCCCAGAGACGTTTCATAAACGCCCCTTTCTGTCACTGAATATCAATCACGCAGTGCCACCATTGCGGTTTTCAGCCCATGCCTGCGAGGTGTTGGCGCAAGCCGCCGAACTTGGTCTGCCGATAATGATCAACACCTTTGGCCAGATGGGCGCTTCAAGCCCGGTGACCATAGCAGGATGTCTGGCACAGACCAATGCTGAAACATTGGCTGGAATGGTTTTTGCCTATTGCATCAACCCCAACGTCAAAGCGCTCTATGGAGCCCGACCGATGATCACAGATTTGCGCACTGGCGGCATGGCGGGAGGCAGCGGGGAACAGGCAATCCTGACTGCGGCGGCCAGTCAGATCGCAAAATTTTACGATCTGCCCAACTCAACCATTGCCGGCGCCACCGACAGCAAACTGCCAGACGCCCAATCAGGATATGAAAAAGCTCTGACCATCGCAATGGCCGCGCAGGCTGGCGCCAATATCATCACACAGGCGGCAGGCACACAGGCAGGTTTGATGGCAACGTCTTTTGCCGCCTATGTGATCGATAATGATATGCTGGGCACGATCCTAAAGGCCGCTCAGCCGATTGAAGTCAGCAGCGAAACGCTGTCGGTGACGCGGATCAGTGATGCGGTGCGCGGTGATGGTCATTTTCTGGGGCAATCTGAGACCTATCAACGGATGAAGTCAGATTTTGTTTATCCCGATCTGGCTGATCGTCGCCCCCCTGAACTGTGGCAATCTGATCCTGGACTTGATTTGGGTAAAAAGGCAAAAGACACCGCGCTTGAAATATTGGCGACGCATTTTCCCAATCATTTGCCGCTGGACATACAAAACCTGCTGCGCCAGAAATTCGCTATTGAGCTGCCGACAGAAAGGATGCGACCTAAATGAAAATCGCGATTATCGGTGTCGGGGCCATGGGGTCAGTCTATGCCGCCTTGCTGGCCGAAGCGGGCCATGAGGTTTGGGCCGTCGATCCCTGGCAAGCCCATGTCGAGGCGATCAATTCAAAAGGGCTGCGCGTCGAGGGCGCCAGCGGAGACCGGATAATTAAAGGGATTACCGCCACGGGTGATGTGACCGACGTTGGCCCCTGTGATCTTTGCATCATTGCCACCAAAGCCAGCCATGTCGGTGCGGCCGCAGGCGCAGTCGCCCCTGTCATTGGCACAGGAGCACTGGTGTTGACAATCCAGAACGGGCTTGGCGCCGGGGACCGCATCGCCGAGCATATGGCCACTGAAAATGTTCTTCTGGGTGTGGCAGACGGCTTTGGTGCGTCAATGAAAGCGCCTGGACACGCCCATCATAACGCCATGAAGCTTATTCGCATCGGCGAATTAAACGGCGGTATGACTGACCGGTTACAAACCCTAGAAGGGCAATTGGTGACAGCCGGTTTTCACGCCAAAGCTTTTGCCGATATCACCCAACTGATCTGGGAAAAGTTTTTGTGCAACGTGACATTCAGCGCGCCCTGCACTGTGTTTGATAAAACCATAGGGCAACTGATGGCCGATGCCGATCACTGGAAAATCGCGCTTGGTGCCATGCGCGAGGCATACCGCATCGCCATCCACAGAGACATTCCACTGAGCTTTGGTGACCCCATATCCTATGTCACNGGCTTTGGGGCCAATATGCCAAACGCACGGCCCTCTATGTTATTAGATCATATGGCAAGACGTCCCTCAGAGCTGGATGCGATCAACGGTATGGTCCCCGTCATGGGCCGCCAAGATGGGTTTGATACCCCGTATAACGACACGCTGGTGGCAGTGTTAAAAGCCCGCGAGGCCGCTTTTTCAGGAGATGGGTCATGAAGCTTGCCACCNTTCGCNACCGCGACCAAACCCTTTACGGTCAGGTGATCGGTGACCGNTTTTATCCGGNTCAAGAGGCTCTGAAANCCCGTTATGCAACGCTGAAAGACCTGATTNCCGATGGATCTTTGACGCAATTGGCCGCNCAGCAGACCAGACAAGAGGATGGCATTGACCTCGCAAAAGTCAGCTNTCTGCCGCCTATTCCGGAACCCGGAAAAATAATCTGTGTTGGGTTGAATTANCGCAAACCCTATCCGGTTGACGGTGTTGCCCCCCCCGANCCCAGTCAAATTATCCTATTTGGCAAAGAGCGTGACNCCCTGTTGGGCCATCAGCAAAAACTGGAAACGCCGACTGGTGCCGCCGCTCATAGTTTTGATTACGAAGGCGAGATTGCGGTGATTATCGGCACCGCCGGCCGCCACATCGCCCAAGACGACGCGATGGCGCATGTGATGGGATATTCCATCTTTAACGATGGATCAGTCCGCGATTGGCAAAAACACAGTATCTATGCGGGAAAAAACTTTGCTGGTTCAGGGTCGTGGGGGCCGTGGATCACCACCGCTGATGAAATCAAGGACCCGGCCACAATGTCGCTGACCACCCACTTGAACGGCCAGCAGATGCAGAGCACGACCGCTGATCAGATGATCTATTCCATTGCAGCGCAAATTTCATACGCATCACATCTTTACGATCTGCACCCCGGGGATATCATCGCCACCGGCTCACCCGATGGCACCGGCGGTAGCCGCACACCAAAAAGGTATTTGCAAGAGGGAGACCGGTTACAAATTGCGGTGTCGGGAATAGGATTGCTTCAGAATGATGTATAAAGATATCGCAGTGAGACAAAAACAATCAAAACATATATTTTAGCGCACACTTGTGCTTATTTGTTGGACTCTTAATCCATCCTTTTGATAGAAATTACATGGGCTTTGTTATTATACTGTGCAGTAGCTATTCGAGTCATACCTAACTTTATTATTTGCATAAGAATGTCGTATTTATGAATTCCGGGAAATCCCGTGGAGAAAATTCAGATCCGGATTTTAAGCGCCGAATTCGTCTAAGCCGTGTGGCGCTTTCCGTTCTGCTGACTTTAACCTCTATTTGGACTGCGGTTTTTTTGGTCTCAAACGATTTAGCCGGCGCGGCAATTTTAGGGAGCCTGTCGCTGCTCTATGCGCTTTGTCTTTTTCTGTATCAAATGGGTTACTTACTTTTTGCACGGTCTTTTTGGCTGTTTAGCGCCTCTGCGGCAACCTTTGCCTGCATCGTATTTGGGCAACCATTTGCCGATCTTGATTATCTGTTTTTACCAATTATGACACTATCCTTTTTGGCTTTTTCTTGGAAGTACGAGCCAAAATTTTTGCTTTTTTTTGTCTCACTGCCCCTAGTTCTGTGGACAGTAAGCATTTATTTTTCTCTGAACGGCAGCTCACTTTTTTATTTTGGTATCCCCCCGATTTCATCCAATATTGAGCTTGGCAAAATCAATGCTGGACTGCGCTTTATCACAGTGGTCCTTTTAGNTGCAGAACTGTCGTNTTTTAATTTTCTAGTGTCTGCCCGAGAAAATGATTTGCAAACAGCCCGNNANAANGCNGAACTAGNNTTNANTTTCNAAAAGNNNNTTTCTNGCNAATATGAGCCATGAAATTNGGACCCCGATGAATGGTCTCATCGGGATGATTGCAGTGCTGGAAAGAACAGGGGCCACAGGCGATCTTTCCCGGACAATTGAAACAATCCGGCATTCAGCCTTTTCGCTGCTGAGAATTATTGACGATATTCTAGATACCTCAAAAATGGAGGCCGGTGAATTAGACATTAGCTATACTAAATCGGAATTGAGACCCATAATCGAGGGCGTCGCCACCATTCTGCAAACAATGGCAGACGATCGCGAGATAGAACTGCGGCTCTATATCGATCCGAATGTGCCTGAATGGGTGTTGATTGANTCTGGCCGGTTGNGACAAATTTTACTAAATATTTTAAGCAATGCCATAAAATTTTCGGCCTCTGATCTGACCAACCGTACAGCAGAAGTTTATTTCCACCTGGAATATATAAATTGTAAGGACCTNCGGGTGACCATAGACGATAACGGCATCGGTATGGGTGCCACCGTGAGAAATAATTTGTTTAAACCNTTCATCCAAAGTGAAACCGCGACTGAAATGCGGGTTAAAGGCACGGGACTTGGACTAGCGATCACCGCAAATCTGATGAAACGGATGCACGGAGAAATTAATATAGACAGCACNGAAGGTTTTGGAACCACCGTCACCATCACAATNCCAATGAAANGTGTTGATGGTCCAAAAACCCTNACCAGCCTTGCTGATCTAAAAATTNTCTGGCTAACNGAGACGGGGTTANGGTCACCACGCCACTTTAATAAATTCTTTGCACGATCTCGCTCAGAATTTTTCTATTACCCGACCGATGAAAAACTCACGGACGTCGAGTTGCCAACCTCAGCGGGCGCGATTTTTATTCTTTCCTCTGCAAATGACACGGTTTTGGAAACGTGGCAAAACCTATTGCGCGCACAATGTGATAAACCAAAATTTATCCTGCTTAGCAAAAGCCGTAGCGACCGTCTTGGACCAATTGAGCCAGACAGTTACCGCATACAGATTTTACCTATTCTCGTGTCTGAACTTCATAANGCAGTGACAACATTAATTGGTGGNCAAACCTCTGAGACCGCGCCNNCTGCCAACTCACAACAATCCCAAGAGAAATTTTCAGANATCCAAATACGTCGTGCGGCTAAATCAATTTTAGTGGTTGAAGATAATGAAATCAACGGCGTGGTGATNCTCAAGCAGCTTGAGGTATTGGGATACAGTGCAGCGATCGCCCACAACGGCCAAGAAGGTCTGCAGAAATGGCAAAACGGCTGTTTTGATCTGGTGCTTACAGATTGCCATATGCCAATCATGGATGGGTATGAAATGGTCCAGATTTTACGCCGTAAAGAGGCTGAAAAAGGGCTTGAACGGACGCCGATTATTGCTGTCACAGCCNGTGCTCTGGCAGGNGAATCNGANAAATGTCTGGCCATCGGTATGGATGACTATATTTCAAAGCCCGTTGAAATGGACTTATTGGAAGCCAAGATTTCAACNTTTTTCAACNTCTGAAATTCGGTTTGACAGAGNGGGCGGTCTGTCTGACTTNACAANCCGGCGCGCTGGAAATAACCGGCGCGCCGNTATCAATCTAAGAGGTGTTTTCTGCAGCTGCCTGTCTAGAGACTGGCGTCAAGAGCCGCTGTAATCGCATCGCCCATTTCACTTGTTGTGGAAAAAGCTGCGCCCTCAACATTAAGCAGATCAGCCGTCCGATAGCCGTCGGCCAGCACGGTCTCAACCGCCTGTTCAAGACGATCTGCCTCAGTCCCCTGATCAAAGCTATAGCGCAATGCCATCGCAAAACTCAGAATACAGGCAATCGGGTTGGCTTTCCCCTGCCCGGCAATATCAGGCGCCGAACCATGTACCGGTTCATACAAAGCTTTTGGTCTTCCATTGGCCATCGGCTGGCCCAAGCTGGCCGATGGCAACATGCCAAGACTGCCGGTCAACATCGCGGCGGCATCCGACAACAAATCGCCAAACAGATTGTCTGTTACGATCACATCAAACTGTTTGGGCCAGCGGCAGAGCTGCATCGCACCCGCATCGGCATACATATGGCTAAGCTCCACATCGGGATAATCCTCGTCGTGCACCTTTTGCACCACTTCGCGCCACAACACGCCGGATTCCATCACGTTGGCTTTTTCCATCGAACAAACCTTGTTCGACCGACGCCGGGCTAATTCAAACGCCGACCGCGCGACGCGGTCAATTTCNCTTTCGGTATAACGNTGGGTGTTGATGCCAACCCGTTCGTTTCCATCTTTGAAAATGCCGCGCGGCTCGCCAAAATAAATTCCCGAAGTCAGTTCGCGAATAATCATAATATCAAGCCCCGCCACCACTTCGCGTTTTAGCGACGAAAAATCAGCGAGCGCATCAAAGCATTGCGCCGGTCGCAGGTTGGAAAAAAGATCCATTTCCTTGCGCAGCCGCAGCAGGCCGCGCTCGGGCTTGTCGTTAAACTCAAGCGTATCATATTTTGGACCACCTACAGCGCCCAAAAGCACTGCATCAACCTCTTGCGCTTTGGCCATGGTCGCATCCGTCAAAGGCGTTCCGTGCGTGTCATAAGCGATGCCGCCAACCAGATCTTCGCTCACATCGAAATTCAGATCCCGTTTTTCACCAAACCAGCTGATGACCTTGCGAACCTCGGCCATTACTTCGGGGCCAATCCCGT
The DNA here is from genome assembly GCA_002684375.1 of Marinovum sp. Lineage (GTDB taxonomy): Bacteria > Pseudomonadota > Alphaproteobacteria > Rhodobacterales > Rhodobacteraceae > CPC320. Next base: position 26,848 of record NYVC01000022.1, on the reverse strand, counting down.
CGCCGGGAAGAATAAGAAGAGATGGGGTGCTCATTGACACTGTCCTTACAAATAATTTCTGGTTTAGGTCCTATCGGTTGCCATAGTCAGGGTCAAGAAACGAAGGATCGTGCAGTTTAATCTGCAGCATTAACGTTTTTACTAAGACCCCATATTCAATATCGCTATGTGAACCGTCTAAATTACATACTATCTTCATCAAACTTGGGGCAACCCTTTGACATATAACGCAGCATCAGGGTTTTAAGATGGAGAACCGTTGATTTTATTTTTTAAAGGAAAAAGAGCAGACTCAGAGAGAAAGAACCAATTTATTTGCGCTAAATCGGTAATAGCCCGATTGTCATAGAAAAGGGCGTAAAGCACCCAATATATCTTTGCCAAACCAATAACCTCAAATCCAAGAGCCATGCATAGGATGTCNTTTATGGTTCAGGGGATATCCAGATCAACCCAGACAAGGCCATGGTGGCTGGCTGCAACGCGATCCGCCTCTTGCGGCCAGACAACACCAGAGCCGACAATCGTCAAACCCGCAGAGGGCAGCACATAATCTACCCGCAGATTACCCGGCACCGGATCGGACCAATCTGCCGTATCCAACGCCGGATCACCACTATGATCGGGATTGAACGCCCGAAGGCCGTAGGCACTGCGCGGTGCGGGATCTTGAAGACGCCGATCCGCCAACAATTCCCGTATAGCACCATGACGCCCCTCACCATCAAACGGGTCAAGGTTGGCCTTGCCCATCACCACAAAACCACCCACGGGCGGGGTGCCGAAATGACCATTGAGATATAGTTTCCAAAACCTGATCTCATCATGATTGCGGCGCCCGTTGCGATCTTCGGGCCCGTCAAATACCGGTGGGGTGGCCGCAAAAACCAACAGGGTCAACGGAGCCTCACCCCCAAGCTTGATCGGCACCGCCCAGTGACCGGTCGAAGACAGCCGCTGTACTTTGACAATCTCTGGCGACAGATCAAGGCCCTCGATCAAAGACCCGGGCAAATCAGCCCAAAGCACAGCACTAAAATCAGTGGCCCGTTCATACAGGATCGGAAATTTTGATAAAATAGCCAATCCACCAGCACCGGCAAAATGGCCAAACCCCTGCGCATCACCTGCCCCACGCTTGCGGCCATCGCCATCAAGATCAAACGCCGTTGCCATACCTGTATTTGGCCGGTTGGCAAACAGATAAGGGTACTCAAGACCCCGCGCCTGCAACCGGTTGCGCAAGCCAGACAACGCCGTGAGATGATAATCATAATCCACCCCCACCAATAAAAGAATGTCTGGTGCGGCTTGGGTTAAAAGCGACAGAGTTGCCCTGAGCCGAGGTGATCCGGCACCGGCAATATCGCGCAGCAACAAACCAGGCCCTTTGGCGGTAAGGCCCGCATCATAGGTGGCAAGCCGAACTACATCCGCGCGCATCACTGCAGGCGTGCCGATGAGCACCCCCAGAATCCCCAATAAATATAGGATGCCACGCAGCGGAGCAAACGGTACCATTGTTTTGATCAAGCCCATTGCGCATAGCAAAGACAACCAGATCTTAATGTACCGTTAATTCCGACCCTATCTGCGCACAAACTGCGCGCAGATACACGGTTTGATTGGCTTAAACCTCAGGCGCAACGGCACCGGTTAAACCGCTCAAGTCAATACGTCGCACTTAAACCCACGGCCGCGCATCCGAGGCTTTGGCTTCAAAACTGTCAATCGCTGCAACCTTCTGGAACGTCTGACCGATATCGTCCAAGCCTTCCAACAAACAGCGCTTTTTAAACTCATCAACCTCAAAGGAAAAAACCTCGCCGTCGGATGTTGTGATTTGTTGCGCAACCAAATCAACTTCCATGCGCGCATTGGCGCCTTTTTCAGCATCTTTCATCAATACATCGACCTGGTCCTGAGGCAGAGTAATTGGCAAGATACCGTTTTTAAAGCAATTATTGTAGAAGATATCAGCAAACGCCGGTGCAATAACACAACGGATTCCAAAATCCTTAATGGCCCAAGGCGCATGCTCTCTTGACGAGCCACAGCCAAAATTGTCGCCCGCAACGATGATTTCAGAACTGCGATACGCCGGCTTATTCAATACGAAATCAGGTATCTCATCGCCATTGTCATCATAACGCATTTCATCAAACAAGTTCACACCCAGCCCCGAGCGCTTGATCGTTTTCAAAAATTGCTTGGGAATGATCATATCCGTATCGATATTGATCAGTGGCATGGGCGCTGCAATCCCGGATATTTTTTCAAACTTTTCCATCATAGCATCTCCCTTACATCTGTGAGCCGGCCAGTTATAGCCGCCGCTGCCGCCATCTCTGGGGACATCAAATGGGTGCGTCCTCCGCGACCTTGGCGGCCTTCGAAATTGCGGTTCGAAGTGGCGGCGCAGCGTTCGCCCGGAGCCAGTTGGTCGGGGTTCATCGCCAGACACATGGAACACCCCGCGAGCCGCCATTCAAAGCCTGCCTCTTTAAAGATCGCGGCAAGCCCTTCTTCTTCGGCCTGTGCCCGCACCAATCCAGATCCCGGAACGATCATCGCACGTAGACCGTCTTTAATCTTTTTGCCTTTTAAAATTCCCGCTGCGGCGCGCAGATCTTCAATGCGCCCGTTGGTGCATGAGCCAATAAACACCGTATCAATCTCGATCTCAGACAAAAGTTTGCCAGCCTCAAGCCCCATATATTCAAGTGCACGCTCAACCGCGCCAACTTTGCCTCCTGCAAAATCTGACGGTCGCGGGACAGTCGCGGTGATAGGCAATACATCTTCCGGACTGGTACCCCAGGTGACGACCGGCGCAATATCTTCGCCCCTGATCGTTACGACCTTGTCGAAATGCGCCCCCTCATCGGTGTACAAACCGGCCCAATAAGCCATGGCACTGTCCCAATCTGCGCCTTTCGGGGCATGGGGGCGACCTTTGCAATAGTCAAAGGTTTTTTCATCTGGCGCAATAAGACCGGCGCGGGCACCACCTTCAATCGCCATGTTGCAGACGGTCATCCGGCCTTCGATTGACAGATCGCGGATCGCCTGACCACAATATTCAATCACATAGCCGGTGCCTCCAGCAGTGCCAGTTTCACCAATCACCGACAAGGTGATATCTTTGGCCGTTACACCGGGCTTAAGTTTGCCGGTAATCTCAACCTTCATATTTTTCGATTTTTTCTGGATCAGCGTCTGGGTGGCCAGAACATGCTCGACCTCAGAGGTGCCGATACCATGCGCCAAGGATCCAAACGCCCCATGGGTTGCNGTGTGGCTGTCTCCACACACAACNGTCATTCCGGGCAAGGTCCAGCCCTGTTCNGGGCCAACGATATGGACAATACCCTGACGCACGTCGGACACCGGATAATAATGAATACCGAAATCACGGGCATTTTGGTCAAGCGCTTCAACCTGTACCCGGCTCTCTTCGTTGTCGATGCCTTTGGCACGGTCCAGCGTAGTCGGCACGTTGTGGTCAGGCACAGCAATAGTTTTATCGGGCGCACGCACCGAGCGGCCTGCCATGCGCAAACCTTCAAAAGCCTGCGGACTGGTCACCTCATGGACAAGGTGGCGNTCAATATAGAGCAGACAGGTGCCATCGTCGGCCTCATCGGCTACATGGTCATCCCAGATTTTATCATAAAGTGTCTTCGGGGCGGTCATTGGGCGTCTCCCGTGGATGTTTGGATAAAGAAGGTTAAGCNGGCGAAGGCCGCTTTACAGTCGTCCGATAACCGACTTTGTTGCACCAAAAAACCGCCAAGGCAGCCGTGCATGCTCATCAATATCGAAAACTCTGATCATCTGCGTTAGATAGTGCGCTTCGCGACACGCCGCAAGGGTTTGTTAACACCGCAGATGTCATGCAAAGCCCTCTTGGAACAAAAATCTAAATATCTCGCCACCAAGAACAACGTTTGTTTCCAAAAAGCTTGACATTGAGAAGTTACATTGACCGTGCTANATTATNANTNNGATGCGTGGAGCAATTCCGCGCCACACCTTGAACGGAGGACCTTAATTCTGTCACCGACCCTAGACGCAGCTGCGCCTGCGACCGTAACGATACCAGTAATGGAATCGAACAAAGAGACCACCAGCGAGGCGCTGCTGTCTCTGATCGTTTCTTCCCTCGAAGATGACAAAGCCGAAGACATCGTGCAGATTGATTTGCGCGGCAAAACCACGATTGGCGATTATATGGTCATCGCTAGTGGTCGGTCCTCGCGACAGGTCAGCTCGATCAGCGAAAAACTGACCGATCGGTTGAAAGCCCATTTTGGCGTATTGTGTAACACTGAAGGTAAGGATACCGGCGATTGGGTATTGATCGATTCGGGCGACGTAATCGTGCATGTCTTTCGGCCAGAAGTCCGTGANTTTTACCAACTGGAAAAAATGTGGCTGCCCACAGGCACCGTAAGCCAATAGTCCGCGATGCGCTTTCATATCTGCGCCGTCGGGCGGCTGCGCCATGGTCCTGAAAAAACGCTGATTGACGACTATCGTGGCCGCTTTGACAAAATTGGCCGCAGTATGGCAATGGGACCGCTGGATTTTCATGAGGTCGAAGATAAAAAGGGCGGTGGACCACGTGCCGAGGCCGTTCTGCTAAACAATGTCATTCCCAANAACAGCCTGATCTGTACCTTGGATGAACGCGGCAAACTGATGTCATCGCCACAATTCGCCAATCTTTTGGCCCAATGGCGTGATCAGGGTCAAAGGGATGTNAGCTTTATCATTGGCGGCGCTGATGGGCTGGACCCAGACCTGCGCTCCAAAGCCAGTGCCAGCCTATCGTTTGGCAAAATGGTNTGGCCGCATATGATGGCGCGACTGATGCTGAGCGAACAATTGTACCGATCTGCCTCTATTCTTGCCGGCAGCCCCTACCACCGGGTCTGAAAACCTNGGNNTCGATCGGATAGACCCAGTGANTGGGCCTAAAAAGCTANTTTNCCCAGANATCGTCAGACCAAANANCTAAGAAGAGCGCTTTCGCGCNACCTTGCGNTTTGTTTTATCAGACTTGCGNTTGGCCCTGACCAGTTTACGCTTGGGTGGTTTGCCACGCCCGCGCGGTGGGCCTTGCGGCAGCGCCTTGTCACGCAGGGTCAGCAATTCCAGCCCAATACCACCGGTGACTGGCGCGGCCTCAACCAACCGCACCGTGACTGGTTGCCCGATACCGATGCTCAGGCCGGTATCTGACCCGGTCAACGTCGTGGTCTCAGCATCAAAGTGGAAAAACTCTCGCCCAAGTGACCGTATCGGGATCAGCCCGTCTGCGCCGCTGTCATCAAGCCGTACAAACACGCCAAAACGCGCTATTCCACTGATACGGCCGGAAAATTCACTGCCCATTCGCTCTGATAAATAAGCTGCGAGATACCGATCTGTGGTGTCGCGTTCGGCCATCATCGACCGTCTTTCCGCAGTCGAAATTTGTTGTCCTGTCTGNTCCAGAAGGTCGATGTCCTCNGGGCTGAGGCCATCGGCACCCCACCCATGCGCCGAGATCAAAGCCCGGTGCACCACCAGGTCGGCATAGCGCCGGATCGGCGAGGTGAAATGCGCATAACACCCAAGCGCCAGTCCGAAATGGCCAAAGTTCACCGGGCTGTAATANGCCTGTGTCATCGACCGCAGTGTTGAAATATTGATTAATTCAGCTTCTTCGGTGCCGGCCGCCTGATCGAGAAGGCGGTTAAGATGAGCGGTCTTGAGCACCTGACCCTTGGCCAAGTTAAACCCTGCGGATTGCGCAGTNGCACGCAGGCTTTCCATTTTCTCAACCGACGGTTCTTCGTGCACGCGGAATAACAGTGGTTGTTTCTTGGCAATCAGGGTTTCGGCAGCAGCAACATTGGCCAGCACCATAAATTCTTCGATCAAACGGTGCGCGTCGAGGCGTTCAGAAAAATTGACCGATTGCACCACGCCATCCTCGCCCAGGATAACCTTGCGCTCGGGCAAGTCCAGATTGAGCGGCTGNCGCAGGTTGCGCGCCGNAACCAGCGCAGCATAGGCCGCATAAAGGGGCGCAATCACCGTCTCAAGCAGCGGCGCACATTTATCATTTGGCGCGCCATCCACCGCCGCCTGCACCTCTTCATAGCTCAGCGATGCAGCCGAGCGCATCACACCGCGCTCAAANCGGTGACTGATTTTAGTNCCTTCGGCGTCCAGTTGCATACGCACAGCAAGACAGGCACGCGGCACGCCTTCGTGCAACGAGCACAGATCTCCTGACAAACGGTCAGGCAGCATNGGCACCACACGGTCCGGAAAATAGCTGGAATTACCGCGAAGACGCGCCTCTTTATCCAAGGCAGAGCGGNCNGTGACGTAATGGGCCACGTCGGCAATTGCCACCCATACAATATGGCCCCCAACGTTGTCAGGCGCGTCATCTGCTTGGGCAAAACAGGCGTCATCATGGTCACGGGCATCGGCTGGATCAATGGTGATCAATGGCAGGTCCCGCAGATCCGTGCGGCCTTTGAGCCCCGCCGGTTTCATCGTATCTGCGGCCGCGATCACCGAATCGGGAAAGCTATTGGGAATGCCGTGCTGGTGAATGGCTATTAAAGACACCGCCTTGGGCGCCGCCGGATCCCCCAGACGTTCAACAATTCTGGCCTGCGGCAAACCCATGCGGCCTTTTGGTCCTGCCTGTTCGGCCTCGATCAGTTCGCCGTCTTTGGCGCCACCCGTGGCCCCCGCTTCCACCCGCCATTCACGATCGCTGCCTTTGTCGATCGGCAGGATACGACCGCCTTCAGAACCTTTGCGAAATACTCCCAAAATGCGTTGNGGGTTGCTACCGATGCGGCGGATCAGACGTGCCTCATAGTGATGATCCTCGCCTGTCACAGCATTGAGCTTGGCCAGAATACGCTCACCCACCCCCAGCGCCGGATCCNATTTGCGCGGGATCAACAAAANCACCGGTTCGACGCCTTCGCCCTGCCATTCAAGTGGTTGGGCCAGCATGTCACCATCTGCCGTCAGGCTACTCACCCGCAGCACGCCGACGGGTGGTAATTTATCCGGATCGCGATAGGCGTTTTTGCGCTTTTGCAAATGGCCCTCTTCTTCCAGCTCTTTGAGCAAGCGTTTGAGATCGATCCGCGCCGCNCCCTTGATGTGAAAGGCTTTGGCGATATCGCGCTTGGCGCTCAACGTGGGGTGCGCTGAAATCCAGGCAAGAATGTCTTTTTTGGTTGGCATTTGGCTCATAGCGCTGGCCTAACATGTTCGTCCGGGGGCGTCATTTTAAAAGCACCACCCAAGGGCTTGGCACTCATGCAAAATAATCGTTCAGTATTCGGCCATAAATCGCTTTGAGTTGAATAATGTCCGCCACCGGCACNCGCTCATCAACCTGATGCATCGTTTTGCCGACCAGTCCAAATTCAACCACGGGGCAATGATNTTTGACAAACCGCGCATCCGANGTCCCGCCCGACGTAGACAGCGTGGGTGACACGCCGGTCTCAGCTTGCACCGAGGCGGCAACCAAAGCAGACAATGGGCCCGGGGCGGTGATAAAACTCTCGCCCGATACCGTCACCTGCAGCGCAATTTCCACGCCGAACGCGGCGCTGGCCCGATCTGCCTCGGTTTGCAGCCATGCAGTCAGGCTGGCCCCGCTGTGATGGTCGTTAAAGCGAATATTGACCGCACTGCGACAGACAGCGGGTATCACATTTGTCGCTGGATTGCCGGTATCAACGGTCACAACAGCCAATGTCGAGGCATCAAAGTGCTCTGATCCGCTGTCCAGAGTGTGACTGGCCAAACGGTCCATCAACCGCACCATCGCCGGCAGTGGGTTTTTGGCCCGGTGCGGATAGGCAGCATGACCCTGAACACCCGTCACAGTAAAATGCGCATTGAGCGACCCTCGACGGCCGATTTTAATCATTTGGCCCATATAATCAGGACAGGTCGGCTCTCCGACCAGACACACTGACATCTGCTCCCCCTCACGCTGCATCCAATCCAGCAGGGCAACCGTGCCATCAATCGCGGGGCCCTCTTCATCGCCAGTGATGGCAAGGATCACAGCGCCCTCTTCGGGTGGGTTTTCCTTGGTAAAATCAATTGCCGCCGCAACAAAGGCGGCCACACCCGATTTCATATCCGTCGCACCACGCCCGTATAGCACACCATCTTTTTGTTCTGCGCCAAACGGATCGACCGACCACTCATCCAGTGCGCCGACCGGCACCACATCAGTATGGCCATTAAACCCGAAACTGCGCGCGGCGGTTTTGGCCCCCCAGCGGGCATATAGGTTTGACACCTTGCCACGATCAACGCGGGTACAGGCAAATCCCGCAGCCGCCAGATGACGTTCCAATACCACCAGCGCACCGCCCTCGTTTGGTGTCACCGAGGCACAGCGGATCAAATCAGCAGTTAGTTCAACAGGATTGGTCTGAGCCATAGCACATCCTCACATTGGTAAATATTCACGCACAGTCGCGGCCAGCCGGTGCGGCGTCTCGATTAACCCATCGGCCCCTGCCCCGCGCAATTCGGCCATGCCGCCATAACCATATGCTGCCCCTAAGGCCAACATCCCGTTGGCTTTTGCCCCGATCACATCATAATGGCGATCACCGATCATTATAGCCTGCTCGGGGGTGGATTTAGCAACGCTCAGAGCGTGGGCCAACAGCGATGTTTTATCCGACCGCGTGCCGTCCTCTTCAGATCCGAATTGATCGGTCAAATAGTTGGATATACTAAAATGTGCCGTAATCTTAACGGCATAGCTCATGGGTTTTGCGGTCGCCAGATACATCAGATACCCCGCCTCATGCAGGTCGGACAGCTGTTGCAAAATACCATCATAGAGCTTGTTTTCAAGATATCCGACCTTGGTATAGCGTTCACGGTAGAGGGCAACCGCCTGTTCCAAATCGCCCTCGGACACACCCAACCGGGTAAAACTGTCCCACAAAGGCGGGCCAATGATCCAGTCGGTATCGCCGCTTAGGGCCGGCAGGTCCAACTTGCCAAGCGCATAATCAACCGATTTGAGAATACCTTCACCTGAATCGGTCAAAGTGCCATCTAGATCAAGAAATACCGCCCGCATCACGGGTCTTTGCTGTCGCCATAGAACGGCGTCATCTGGGCGATCACAACCGAATTTTCCGCGAGCGCCCGCGCCATCAACTGGCGTTCATCTGCATCAATCTCATGGCCCTGCGCCTCACGTTCGGCCAGTGTGCCATAGCCCGTCACATCCAACGGCGCCAAATCAGCCTGCTTCAGGATGGCCACGGTTTCACGCACCGCCTCGGCCTCGTCCACCCCCGAAGAAAACGCCACAAGGGCCCCGCCGGTGGCCGCTTCGGGCAAGCCGTCACCATCTTTGCGACCCACCTGCACCAGCAGGGTATAGACCTGCTGACGCGATACTTTCTTGCTGTGCTCCATCTCATAAACCTCTGGTCCGATGCCGCTGTCCAACGAAAGTACAACCGATAAATTATCTGCTCTGATGGGCGAAGATCAGTCGCGCAGCAATTCATTGATCGCGGTCTTTGAGCGGGTTTTTTCATCAACCCGCTTCACAATCACAGCACAATAAAGATTGACGCCGTTCTTGGAGGGCATGGAACCCGAAACCACAACGGAATAGGGCGGCACTTCTCCATACATGACTTCACCAGTTTCGCGATCAACGATCTTGGTAGATTTACCAATGAACACGCCCATGCCCAAAACCGCGCCCTCGCGCACGATACAGCCTTCGACCACCTCAGAGCGGGCGCCGATAAAGCAGTTGTCTTCGATGATCGTCGGGCCGGCCTGCATGGGTTCTAACACACCACCGATACCGACACCGCCAGACAGATGCACGTTTTTGCCAATCTGTGCGCAGCTGCCGACCGTGGCCCAAGTGTCGACCATCGTGCCCTCATCCACGTAGGCTCCCAGATTGACGAAAGATGGCATCAGCACCACACCCGGCGCGATAAAAGCCGATTTACGCACGATACAATTGGGCACGGCGCGAAAGCCGGCGGCGCGCCACTGATTGTCGCCCCAACCAACAAACTTGCTGTCGACCTTGTCCCACCAGCCGGCCCCTTGCGGACCGCCAGCTTGGGTTTCCATATCTTTAATGCGAAAGCCCAAAAGCACGGCTTTCTTAGCCCATTGGTTGACGTGCCAATCGCCATTTTCGCGCTTTTCCGCCACACGCAGGCTGCCACCGTCCAGCGCATTCAGCGTATCTTCGATCGCCGCACGGCTTTCGCCAGTGGTGGCCGGAGTGATGGTATCACGGACGTCCCATGCGACCTCAATGGCCCGTTCCAATTCTGCGTTTGACATCTTGCAGCACTCCTTTGGTATTTATGAATATGTTTTGCAGCCCTATACCGCCTCACCCGCCGTCACACAATGGAGGCTTTACAAAAACGGGTCTGGTGCGGGGTTGGCCCCACAGATCAACACCGCAACTTTTTCGCCTTTGGCCGGCGTATAGCTGCCCGAAATCAAAGCCGCCAAGGCCGTTGCACCCCCAGGTTCAACAAATTGCCGCAGGCTTTGCCACAACCGGGTTTGTGCTGCGGCAATAGCACTATCTGGGACGGTGACGGTTTCGACCGTCTGTTCGGTCACCAAATCAAAACAAATCTGACCGATGCGACGGGCGCCGAGCGCGTTGGCAGCGATACCTGACACCTCAACGTCCACCGGTGTACCAGCGCGAGTCGCAGCCTGCAGCGCACAGCAGGTTTCAGGTTCGACTGCAACAATTTTGCGCCCGCCCTGCGCCCAGGCCATCGCGCCAGCAATTAAGCCACCACCCCCCACCGCAATCAGCACTGTGTCGGCCTCAAGACCCTGTTCTTCCCACTCGTACATGACAGTGCCTTGGCCAGTCACCGTCGGAACAGCGTCATAGGCGTGAATTTGCATCGCGCCGGTCTCGGCCTCATGGGCCTGGGCCGCACCAAAAGCATCGGCATAAGCCCCAGGCACCACGGACAATGCCGCACCACTGCGTTTGATTAGATCAATTTTTGAGGCCCCCGCCAATTCAGGCACAAATATATGCGCCTGATGGCCCAATCTCTGAGCCGCATAAGCAACCGCAGCTCCGTGATTGCCACCAGAGGCCGCAACCAGCCCCGCCACAGGAACATCGCAAGCCAACATAGTGTTAAACGCCCCACGCGCCTTGAAACTGCCAGTGTGTTGCAAATGTTCTAACTTGACGTCAACCGGCAGTGACAGACCCAAATCGATCCCTGCCAGCGCCGGGGTACGCCGTATATAGGGTTGGATGCGCTGGTGTGCCGCTGTAATCTCAGATGTCCATTTCATCGATATGCTGTCCTTGTCATCATCTGTCGGAACGGCTGTGGGCCAAAGTTAGCGCAACGGCTGTGCGTCCGCCGAGGCCGGTTTATCTGGTTTTACCCGCGATTTGCGAATTTTTTCACTCGCCGATTTCAACTGCCCACAAGCCGCCATGATATCTTCCCCTCGGGGACGGCGAATCGGACTGGCATATCCAGCTTTGAAGATAATCTCTGAAAATGCCTCTATCCGTTTCCAATCAGACCGCTCATAGGGGGATCCGGGCCATTCGTTGAACGGAATCAGATTAATCTTGGCCGGAATACCACGGATCAACTGGATCAGACGGCGTGCATCGGCATCACTGTCATTAACCCCTTTAATCATCACGTACTCAAAAGTAATCCGTTCAGAATTGGACAATTTCGGATAGGCCCGCAATTCTGCCAGAAGCGTCTCAATATTCCATTTACGATTGATCGGTACCAGTGTGTCCCGCACATCATCTGTGGTGGCGTGAAACGAAACCGCCAACAAACATCCGATTTGTTCGGCTGTTTTGGCGATTTCAGGCACCACACCCGAAGTTGACAGCGTAATGCGCCGACGCGAAAGGCAGATGCCTTCGGGATCCATTGCGATTTTCATCGCATCGCGCACATTGTCAAAATTATATAACGGCTCGCCCATACCCATCAGCACGATGTTGCTCAGCAACCGGGTCTCACTGTTGCGGGTACGTTCCGCGGCGGGCCATTCGCCCAGATCATCGCGAGCCACCATCACTTGACCAATAATTTCAGCCGCCGTCAGGTTGCGTACCAATCGCTGGGTGCCCGTATGACAAAACGAACATGTGAGCGTGCAGCCCACTTGCGAGCTGATACACAGTGTCCCGCGATCGACCTCGGGTATATAGACCGTTTCGACCTCGTGGCCGCCAGCGATCCGCATCAGATATTTGCGGGTGCCATCGGTGCTGACCTTTTTGTTAACTACCTCAGGTACGGCCAGCACAAATTGACTGGCCAGTTCGGCGCGGTAATCTTTCGACAGGTTGGTCATCTGATCAAACGACCGGACGCCTTTTTGATAAATCCACTGCCAGATCTGATTGCTGCGCATCTTGGCTTTTTTTTCTGCCAGCCCATGCTCTATCAAGGTCTCAACCAGCGCAGAGCGGGATAAGCCGATCAAATTGACCGGCCCCTCGGACGGTTTGCGCGGAAGTGTCAGCACATCTTGGGTGATCGGAGCGGTAGCGGTCATATCAAAGCCTATTGATCAAACTTAAANCGCCGACATACAGCATTCGCCGAAGTTTGCAAAACTCTTGTGGCGCTAGTTGCTACACCGCTTGGCAGCATCGTCTACAGCNGCCGTAAANCCCAAGAGCGAAAACGTGTCTTTTGTAATCGTGCCGCGCGAAGACCGGGCCGATAAAACAGCCGATTTNCCGCGCTTCATCGCCGCAACCACTTTCCCGTCCGCCTCGCTGCTTTCAGGCCAAGCCCATTCACCCACGGCTGTAAGTTGGAATTTGGTGCCATCAATATTCAAATCGACAGCAGAGCCTTCAGCAAAAGGATAGCCGCCCGTAAATCCAACTTGGCCCTTAACTTTCTCCGTCGGGCGATAGGTTACCATAAGTAAAATATCGCTGCGCTTGACCGAGACCACGCGCTTGTCTTTTGTATTAACTGTTTTCTTCGGCGCAGCAACAGCCCAACACTCTTTTGGATCTGGTTCTACGAACACGCTCCAGTCCGTTTTCAAACCAACCCGATTGTCGCTGGATGACTGTGCCCACACCGCCGAAGATGTCAGTAACATCACCGATACCATGTGAAAAAGATATGCTCTCATCNCTTCAGCCTCCAAGCTGATCTTATTTAGTTAGGGTCTATTAGGACGCGCTGGATTTGTCACCCCAGATCGACCAAAATCCCATTCCAATCTTGCTTGTATCTCTTTAGCGTAAATTGGGCGCGGGGTGAAAGCCCCGTTAGCGCAAAAATTCAACAGTTTGGATGTTTTAAAATGCANAATTCGGTTCCATTGGTCGATCTTTGGCGCGGCCCCGTTCTAGAAAGCCGACATTTAGGGGCTGCCGTGATCTGTGATGATACTGGACAGATTAAACAGGCTTGGGGCAACCCGACCCGGATCATCTTGCCTCGATCATCTTGTAAGATGATACAAGCACTGCCACTGATCACCAGCGGAGCCGCCGACACCAATGGGCTGAAAAGCGAACACCTTGCGTTGGCTTGCGCNTCNCACAANGGGGCGGATATTCATCTTGCGCCAATCAGCAAATGGCTGGAAACACTGGGCTTAAAGGATGAAGACTTCCGCTGTGGTCCACAAAAGCCGAAAGATCGCGCNACCAGACATGCACTGTTGAGAGCCGGACAACCAGCCTGCCAGATTCACAATAATTGCTCAGGGAAACATGCAGGATTTTTAACTTTAAACAAATATCTTGCCGGACAGCCCGACTATGAGGTTGTCGATCATCCAGTGCAAAAGGCGGCGTTTGAGGCCTTTGAAATGACAACGGATGAGATCAGTACGGGGTTTGGTATTGACGGCTGTTCCGCACCCAACCACAGCTGCAGTCTGCAGGGGCTGGCACGGGCAATGGCTTGGTTTGCATCGGCGGAAGACCGCTCAGACAGCGCNAGCAAGGCCGCAGTGCGTCTGGTCAATGCAATGAATACCCATCCCGAACTGGTCGCCGGCGACGGCCGTGCCTGCACTGGTTTGATGCAGGCAATGGGCGGCCGCGGGGTGATTAAAACTGGCGCCGAAGGCGTGTTCACGGCGATCTTGCCCACGCAACGTCTGGGCATTGCGCTCAAGGTAGATGACGGCACAACCCGTGCAAGTGATGCGGCTATTGCGGCGCTTTTGGTTCATCTTGGCGTCTTGGCGCCAGACCATCCCACAACCAAAATGTATATTAACGCCCCGCAACGCAATTGGCGCGGCATCACTACCGGCAGGCTTGACATCAATCCAGCGTTTTTACCCCATCTTGCCCAGACTTAGATAAACGCCGCACGCGGATATCCTTGGACAAACAACAACGCGCTCAGATCGCAGAAATTTATCCGCACCGAACATTCGGCCGCCACAGCGGGCTTGGCATGCAACGCCGCGCCGGTGCCCGCAATTTTTAACATTCCCAGATCATTGGCCCCGTCGCCCACGGCCAAAACGTCCTGCGCCGTAATGCCCAACTGCTGGATGATCTCTTCCAACGCTTGCACTTTGGCCGCGCGACCCAAAATCGGCTCAGCAACATCACCGGTCAATTTACCATCTTTAACGATCAGCGTATTTGCGCGGTTCTCATCAAACCCCAATTGGCCAGCAACAGCTGACGTAAAAGCGGTAAATCCGCCCGAAACCAAGGCCGCATAAGCCCCATTTGCCCTCATCGTAGAGACCAGCGCTGCACCGCCGGGCATCAGTGTGATCCGATCAGCCAAAACTCTATCGATCACCCCAACGTCGAGATCTTTCAACAATCCAACGCGTTCGATCAACGCACTGTTAAAATCCAGCTCTCCGTTCATTGCACGGGCCGTGATCCCTTTGACCCGGTCCCCGACACCGGCAACATCAGCCAACTCGTCAATGCACTCTTGTTGGATCATCGTACTGTCCATATCGGCCAGCAACAGTTTTTTTTGGCGACCGGCAGAGGCTTGAACAACCAGATCAATCTGCAGTTTTTGCAAATCGGCCCAGACCTGCCATTGGTTGTCCGGCAGGACCGGCAGCGCGAACGCGGCCGCCTCGCCACCCGAAAGCCAATTCAATTGCGATCCACCCCAGGCCCCGTACACCGCTTCGACCGTGCTCGTTTCAAGCCCCCCCGGTTGGGCCATTAAAGTTACGGTAAACATCTATGTTCTTTCATATGTCGTGCAGGGCCTCTTGTCAGGTCGGCGCGATACCCAGATTAAAAATCCAAGTTTTCCACGTTCAGCGCATTATTTTGGATAAATTCGCGTCGCGGTTCAACCACATCGCCCATGAGTTTGGTGAACAGATCATCGGCCTCAGCCACATCATCGACCTTCACTTGCAACAAAGTGCGCGCATCTGGATCCAAAGTGGTTTCCCACAGCTGTCCGGGGTTCATTTCACCCAAACCCTTGTATCGTTGCAATGACAGGCCCTTTTCACCCTCTTTAAGCACCATATCCAGCAGCCCCAATGGCCCAAAGATCGCCTGATTTCGATCTTTTCGTTGCAACGTGCCAGGGGTGCCATAGGTATCTTGGAGACTTTTGGTAAAACTGCCTGTTTTGCGCGCCTCGCCTGAGCGCAGCATTGGCCCGTCGAGCGTGCGCACCTCTTCCACACCCCGTAAAATCCGCGCCAGTCGAATGCCGTGATCTTGCGTGATACGGCCCTGCCAGCCCTTTTCATATTCGAGCGCAATCATATCNAGACGCTGTGCAACCTTATCAGCGGTTCCCTGCAGATCGGCATCAACAACCCCAGGTACAAAGGCTCCTGCAATGGCTGACTGTTCAAGAATATGGCGTGGATAATGGGTTGGAAACGCCTCAAGAACACGTTTNAGCTGCCGGGCCTCGCTTACGACGCGTACCAAATCCTGACCCGTGATTTCTTCGCCCGACCCAAGCCTAAAAACCGTACCTTCGATGCCTTGCTGAACCAAATAATCCTCNAGCGAGGCCTGATCTTTCAGATAAACTTCGGATTTGCCACGCATCACCTTATACAACGGCGGCTGTGCGATATACAAATATCCCCCTTCAATCAATTCCGGCATCTGCCGGTAGAAAAAAGTCAACAACAAGGTGCGAATATGCGCCCCATCAACATCCGCATCAGTCATAATCACAATTTTATGATAGCGCAGCTTTTCAATATTAAATTCGTCTCGCCCTATTCCCGTGCCCAGCGCCATCACTAAATTACCAATTTCCTGTGACGAAAGCATGCGGTCAAACCGCGCCCGTTCAACGTTGAGGATTTTACCTTTCAAAGGTAAAACTGCTTGGGTCTGGCGGTCACGGCCAGTCTGTGCAGACCCACCGGCACTGTCACCTTCTACCAGAAAGACTTCGGTTTTAGAGGGGTCTTTCTCAGAGCAATCCTTCAGTTTTCCCGCAAGATAATTCACATCCATTGCGGTTTTGCGCCGGGTCAGATCACGGGCTTTGCGCGCCGCCTCACGGGCAATAGCGGCCTCAATTATTTTACCGACGATAATCTTAGCCTGNGTGGGNTTTTCCTCGAACCATTCGGTCAGTTTTTCGTTCATCAATCCCTCGACCGCCGGGCGCACTTCGGAGCTGACCAACTTGTCTTTGGTTTGTGAGCTGAACTTGGGGTCAGGCACTTTNACCGACAACACACANGTCAGACCTTCGCGNGCATCATCACCAGTAAAGCTGATTTTTTCTTTTTTGGCGATGCCACTGGATTGCGCATAATTATTAATCGTACGGGTCAGCGCACCGCGAAACCCCGCCATATGGCTGCCACCATCCCGTTGGGGAATGTTATTGGTGAACGGCAGCACTGTTTCATGATAGCTATCATTCCACCACATTGCGACCTCAACGCCTATATCGTCACGCTCACCGGTGATAAAAATTGGCTCATCCATCATTGCCGGTTTTGACCGGTCGATGTATTTGACAAACTCTTTCACACCACCTTCGTAAAATAACTCGGTGCGCAGCAGCTCAGCCGGGCGTTCATCTTCGAGAATGATCCGCACCCCCGANTTGAGAAACGCCAACTCGCGCAGACGCTTTTCCAATGTGGTAAAAGAATACTCAAGGTTTGAGAAGGTCTCGGTTGAGGCCAAAAACCTCACTTCGGTGCCTTTGCGCCCCGCAGNATCGCCCAGAACCCGCAAATGCTCGACCGTATCACCGCCTTCAAATTTGGCATAATGTTCCTGGCCATTGCGCCAGACCCGCAGTTCTAGCCACACCGACAGCGCGTTGACCACCGACACACCCACGCCGTGCAAACCGCCGGAAACTTTATAGGAATTACTATCNAACTTACCACCTGCATGCAGCTGGGTCATAATAACTTCGGCTGCTGAAACGCCCTCTTCCTCGTGGATATCAACCGGAATACCGCGCCCGTTGTCCGAGACAGAAACGCTGCTGTCAGCATGAATTTTTACCATAACGTGATCTGCGTGACCAGCCAGTGCCTCATCGATACCATTATCAACGACCTCATAGACCATNTGATGCAGACCAGAGCCGTCGTCNGTNTCACCAATATACATTCCGGGCCGNTTACGGACAGCATCTAAGCCTTTGAGAACTTTNATAGATTCNGCACCNTATTGCTCNNTAGCTTGGTGGCTTTCAGACATTTTCTCACACTTTCATAATTTGATGAATTTATATCNNCTNNCGCAGAGATTGTCACGCGAATCAGNCAGAAAATATNTCCAAAANAAACGATCNATTTTAANGGNTGCNTNCGAGATTTTNGCANTCGACTGAACCGATCTTTTGGACCTGTAAACAAACGGCTTCCTTGGTTACATAAACCGCTAATCGGGTCCGTTTGCGGTCGCAACCACAGCAGATAATCCCGCCGTGTCCGTCACCTCAAGATGCATTGCCCGCGTGCCCAGATCGGCGAACAGCTCGGCGCCCGTACCGGTCATCCACGCCTGCGCCCCCAGAGCGCAAATCTCATCATAAAGAGCTGCGCGGCGATGGGCGTCAAGATGCGCCGCGATCTCATCCAGCAACAACATTGGCGGCGCCCCAAAACCGTCTTTCAAAGCGCGCGCATTGGCCAGAATAAGCGACACCAAAAGCGCCTTTTGTTCACCGGTTGAGCACTCTTTGGCCAAAACGCCCTTAGACGTGTAAAGCGCCGATAAATCCGACCTGTGCGGCCCGATCAAACTGCGACCAGCCGCCATATCACGCGCCCGGTGATCGCCCAGCGCCTGCGTCAGATCTTCTGCCATCCCTAAGACGGCGAGATCATCATTTTGCAATTCAAGCGCGGCTGTAGGAAAACCGGTCTGAGCGCCGCCTTGGGCTGCGCACAACTGGGCAACTGCGGCCAACCGGTTGGCATGAAGCCGTGTACCAAGGTCACCCATCTGAATTTCCAAAGCCCGGTACCAATGGGCATCTTGCACCTGATCTTTTAACAGCCTGTTNCGTTCNCGCATCGCTTTTTCATAGCCCAGTGAAAGTTCGGCATGATCAGGCAGAAAACTCAACGTCATNCGATCGAGAAACCGCCGCCTGCCCTCGGCACCNTCGATCCANAACCTGTCCATCGACGGCACCAACCACAGCACNCTGGCAATCCGCCCCAATGCGGTCTGCGACACTGCCTTACCATCGATCCGCACCTGACGCGCCGCCCCTGCCTCTGACCAGATCTCAATCTCATAATTTTTTTGAAGACTTTGCAGCANNCCAGTAATTTTCCAGCCCAAGCCTTCAGGCCGCCGGCTCATGTCTCCGGCGCTGGCGCGCCGCAACCCGCGGCCCGGTGACATCAGTGAAACTGCCTCAAGAATATTNGTTTTACCCGCACCGTTGTTGCCAAAAAGCGCGATAGGCCGATGATCACATGTGATCCGACCNTGCTTATGCGAGCGNAAATGCGACAGCGTCAGTTCGGTGAGGGCCANCCCTNGCATCAGCGCAACGTTCTGCGNGTGCGCCTCAGCCTCACACCCGCATCGGCATAACTACATAGAGCGCAGAGGTGTCATTGCCCTCACGCATCAAAGTNGGGTCGCCGGAAGAATTGAACATGAAAACCGCATTTTCACGATCCACCTGACTGGCAATCTCAAGTAGATATTTGGCGTTAAAGCCGATCTGTAAATCCTCATCACCATAAGCAACGGCCAACTCTTCTTCAGCAGCACCGCTTTCAGGCGAATTCACCGACAATATCAGACGGTCTTCAGCCAGAGACAGTTTCACCGCCCGTGACCGTTCGGATGAAACGGTTGCAACCCGATCAACTGCCTTGGCAAACTCTGCGGCGTCAACTTCAAGCTTGCGGGTATTATTTTGTGGAATAACGCGGGTATAATCCGGGAATGTGCCATCGATGACTTTCGAGGTCAGCGTGATATCTGGGGTCGCAAAGCGCACCTTGGTCTCGCTGACAGACACCGCGATCGACATATCGTCATCTTCGAGCAATTTACGCAGTTCACCCACTGTTTTGCGCGGCACGATAACGCCGGGCATCTCGCCGGCACCCGCAGGCACATCAGCATCGATCCGGGCCAATCTGTGGCCATCGGTCGCGACACAACGCAGCGCGTTGCCGCCGTCTACAGCCGCGATATGCATATAGACCCCATTGAGGTAATACCGGGTCTCTTCCGTTGAAATGGCAAACTTTGATTTGTCAAACAACCGCCGTAAAACAGACGCTTTGATCGAAAAATTTGCTGCATAATCCGACGAGGCCATGATTGGAAAATCTTCCTTTGGCAAGGTGGCCAAAGAAAAGTTTGACCGGCCGGCTTCCACCGTGAGGCGACCGGTGACGCCCTCGTCTTCCAAGGTCACCAAGGCACCATCGGGCAGTTTGCGCACGATCTCGTGCAGCATCACCGCCGAAACCGTCGACGCTCCAGAGCGCACGACCATGGCCGAAGCCTTGTCGACAACTTCGATATCAAGATCAGTGGCCCGAAACTGTACTGAGCTGCCATCGGCCTCAATCAACACATTTGCCAAAATAGGAATGGTATTGCGCCGTTCAACAACCGATTGCGCCTGTGCCAAAGCCTTCAGAAGAATGCCACGTTCAATGCTGAGTTTCATCGCCTCAATCCTCCCATAGAAAACCTGCAAGGCCGCATGCGCACCTTCTCAGGGTGGACGCTCTATGGTTCTCCGATGTAATGACATGGGCGTCAAGAGAAAGCGGACCACAAGGTCATAAAGTTCCACTAAAGTGAATAAAAAAGATGACTTTATGCTTCCAAAGCCCGCCGCAGAAGCTCAAGATCTTCTGCAATCTGACCATCCTGTAGTTTCAGCTCTTCAATCCGCTTCACGCCGTGCATCACCGTAGTATGGTCTCGCCCGCCAAACCGTCGACCGATTTCTGGAAGCGAGCGGCTGGTCATATTCTTACTCAGGTACATTGCCACCTGTCGAGGACGCGCATAGGTCCGCACGCGTTTGGGACCAATCATATCCGACAGGCGGATGTTATAGTGCTCACTCACTTTGCGCTGAATTTCTTCGACAGTGATTTTACGCTCCGACGCGCGCAAAATATCAGACAGGCAATCTTGCGTCAGTTCCATATCAATTGGCCGCCCTACCAAAGACGCAAAGGCGAACAATCGGGTCAACGCGCCCTCAAGCACCCGCACGTTGGTAGATATGCGCAAGGCCAAAAACTGCAACACCCGTTCATCAAGCTTCAGATCAGCGTATTGGGCCCGATGCTGTTCAACTTTCGACTGCAAGATACCCAAACGCAATTCATAATCTGTGGGATGCAGATCCACCACCAGACCGCATTGCAAACGGCTTTTGATTCGGTCCTCTAAACCCTTAATTTCACCAGGGGCACGGTCAGCNGAAATAATAATCTGCTTGTTTTGATCCACCAGCGCATTGAACGTGTGAAAAAACTCTTCCTGTGTCGAATCCTTTCCNGCGATAAACTGCACNTCATCCACCATAAGCACATCAACCGACCGAAACAGTTCTTTAAAATCCATCATTTTACGGTCGCGCAATGCCTGAACAAAGCGATACATAAACTGCTCTGCCGATAAATAAAGGACGCTTAATTCGGTNTGACGACTTTGCATTTCCCACGCAATTGCATGCATCAGGTGGGTCTTACCAAGGCCAACTCCACCATAAAGAAACAACGGGTTAAAACTNACGGGACCGCCCTCAGCCACCCGCCGTGCGGCNGCATGTGCTAATTCATTGGGTTTGCCGACGATAAAATTGTCAAACGTAAAGCGCTTATCCAGCGGAGCGCTGGGCAATTTATCATCGCGCATCCCAGTCTGTGCCTGATTATCTGCAGCACCAACCAAACTGTTAGATCCGGAAACAGCGATTGCAGGTTTCTGTCCACCACTGGGCTTATAGCCCAAGGCTGGTACCTGAAACCTTATCCGCCTAATTTCAGGCGTTTCTGCTCCCAGCTGTGCAAGCAGAAGATCACCAAAATTTTGATCAACATAATTGCCAAGAAAATTGGTTGGAACATCAAACAGAGCCACGCCGTCAAAAACACCATTAAACCCTAGTGGACTAATCCAATTCACATAATTGTTCTGACCAATTAAGGATTTAATATTTTGTTGGATGTCATTCCATTTTTCATCTGTCATTCCAGTTTTCCATCCTACAGACATCACACAAAATAATAATTCACAGCCGAGACCGCATTTTTCAAAAGCTTTCCACATCCTGAACATCATTTTTCATGATGATGCCCAGTTATTTCAGCTTTAAAATCACTCTAAAGGTGCAAATCGAAAAGGTATTTTTCAAACAAAAGCAATAACTTAAGCCTTTATAAATACCAATCATAACGATAGATTGCGACCTCCTTAACTGATTATCCCTCAGCGACCGATCTCAGAGCCGAGTCGCTCGGAAAAGTGATACCAAAACTCTGAGCGCCTGAGCAACTGATCTTCTAACTTGACTCTGTATTTTAAGAAAAAGAATCTCTAGAATAGAAAAATAGTGTTATAAATTAAAGAGGCGCGGCCAATAAGCCACGCCTCTCAAATTAAATAGTTGTAGAATGGATTAAGCGATTGCTTTGACGCGAGAGGCCAATCTTGACATCTTACGAGCCGCGGTATTTTTGTGGTACACGCCATTCGACACGCCCCGCATCAATTCAGGTTGCGCGGCCTGCAAAGCCGCACTTGCCACGGCCTTATCACCCGTTTCAATAGCTTCTTCTACTTTGCGCAGAAAGGTTCTGATCCGTGAACGACGCGCCGTATTTACGGCATTGCGGCGCTCGTTCTGACGTGCGCGTTTTTTAGATTGGGGCGTATTAGCCATAAGGTGTCATCCCGTTTTGGGGTTCAATGAGAATTTGAAGGCCCTCCCTAAGACCGACTCAATCTCAAGTCAACTGGTTTCAGTATTAATATCCAAATCAGCGCTGGAATTCGTGATCAACGGTCCCGGAACTGCGGTTGTCTTTTCTCAACAAAGGCGCTCATACCTTCGGTTTGATCGTCTGTTGCAAACAAGCTGTGGAACACGCGGCGTTCAAACAGTAAACCTTCGGCCAGCGTCGTCTCATAAGAGCGGTTGACCATTTCTTTCACAGCCATCACGCTGATCTTGGATTTTTCCGCAATCTTCAGCGCCGCCGAAGTCGCCTCTTTCATAAGATTTTTTACCGGCACCACCCGAGAGACCAACCCACAGCGCTCAGCCTCTTCCGCATCCATAAACCGGCCCGTCAGGTTCATATCCATTGACTTGGACTTGCCGATAAATCGGGTCAACCGCTGGGTTCCGCCAAGACCAGCAGAAACGCCCAGATTGATTTCTGGTTGACCAAATTTCGCCGTATCAGACGCTATGATGAAATCGCACATCATTGCCAGCTCGCATCCACCACCCAGTGCATAGCCTGAAACGGCTGCGATAATCGGCTTGCGGACGCGTTGGATTTGTTCGATTTCGGCTGTGAACATATCATTGTAAAACACATCCACAAAGTTTTTGTCGCGCATCGTGGTGATATCTGCGCCCGCTGCAAACGCCTTTTCCGATCCAGTCAGGATGATACAGCGGACCTTTTCGTTCGCCTGTGCAGCGGTCAGCGCGTCACCCAATTCGCTCAGCAGCGTGTCGTTTAGCGCATTCAATGCATCCGGGCGATTTAACTTAATTGTTTCAACGTGGTCTTCCCGCTCAACGATAATCGTTTCATAGGCCATGACGTTTGCTCTCGATTGTTACTCACCCAATCGCGCTTATCACGGTTGTTACCGTTTTTAAACTATCTTTGGCATTGGTCACAATAGAAAGACGAGCGTCCCGATTGCACCACACGGCTGATCAGCCCCGCGCACCCATCACTGCTGCAAACCTCACCCTCACGGCCATAAACCGCAAAATTATGCTGAAAATATCCCAATTCTCCATCCGCCTGTCGGAAATCACGCAAACTCGAGCCACCCGCCTCAATGGCCTCATGCAGCACTTGGCGAATCACCGGCACAAGCGCTGCGACGCGCGCCTGAGATAAATCAGCAGCTCTGCAAAGTGGTGAGATGCCAGCCCGAAACAGCGCCTCACAGACATAAATATTGCCCAGGCCAGCGATTATTTTCTGATCAAGCAAGGCGGTTTTTATTGGCATTTTACGGCCCGTAAGCATTGCGCATAAATAAGTCTCGTTGAACGCATTGCCAAAGGGCTCTGGTCCGATCTGTTTCAACAAAGGATGCTCCTCGCCCTGCGCTGTCGACATCAAATCCATAGCACCAAACCGACGCGGATCATTAAACGTAACCCGGGCTTTATTGGCCATGTCAAACACCACATGGTCATGTTTTGCAGGGGCTGGATGCGTGTGCACAAAGCGCCCCAACGGATCGCCCGAGATCAACATGCGGCCCGACATGCCCAAGTGTACCAATAAGGTTTCGCCACCTGACAGGTCCATCAGGATATATTTTGACCGTCGCCGCAGCTCTAAAACGGTCTGCCCCGTCAGCCGCTGGGCCATTTGAGGCGGGAAGGGCCAGCGCAAATCGGGCCGATTGACATGGGCTTGAGCAATCACTTGACCCTGCATCACCGGAGCAAGACCGCGCATAACCGTTTCTACCTCGGGTAATTCAGGCATCAAATAACCTTTCTAAACCGGCAGGTGCATTGTAACACCCCGTGAGCGCCCTATAAGAAGTGCATAGGATATATACGGCAAGGCCCGATGAGCAACCAGAGCGACAAAACCACCCATTTCGGATTTGAAAATGTCCCCGAGTCCGAAAAAGCTGGACGCGTGCAAGGCGTCTTTTCCAGCGTGGCGTCAAAATACGATGTTATGAATGACGTTATGTCTGCCGGCATTCACCGTGTGTGGAAAGACGCGATGATGGATTGGCTGGCCCCATACGGCGGTCAGAGACTTCTTGATGTGGCTGGCGGCACTGGCGATATTGCCTTTCGTTTTCTTAAGCGCGCAGGCAGTGGCGATGCCACAGTGCTGGACTTAACCGAATCAATGCTGACCGAAGGCCGCAACCGTGCCGAAGCTGCCCAAATGGGAAACCAACTGGCCTGGGTGGTGGGCGACGCCATGGCGCTGCCATTCGAAGACAACAGTTTTGATGTCTATACAATCTCGTTTGGCATCCGCAACGTCACCAGACCCGAACAAGCACTACGCGAAGCGTTCCGGGTGCTGCGACCCGGTGGCCGGCTGATGGTGCTTGAATTCAGCCAATTGCCCACTCCGGCACTGCAATGGATCTATGATAAATATTCGTTTAACATGATACCAACCATGGGAAAGATGATAACAGGAGATCGCGATAGTTATCAGTATCTTGTGGAGTCTATTCGTAAATTTCCAGATCAGGACCATTTTCTGTCTATGATCCAGCACTCTGGTTTCGAGCAGGCAAAATATCGAAACCTCAGCCTAGGCATTGCCTGCCTGCATTCGGGTTGGAAGCTTTAAATGCGCGGGCCGCATAATATCTGGCGGCTGATCCGCACTGGGGCTACGCTAGAGCGTACTGGTGCAATGGGCGTGGTTCTAGATGCGTTTGACGCGCCGGCACATCTGCGCCTGACCGCACGCATTCTGGGGTGGCCGTTCAAATGGCTGGGGCTAAAAGGCGACTTAAATATGCCGCCAGCGCCNCGTGCCCTTACAGCATTGGGACCAGCTTATATCAAGTTTGGGCAGGTGCTATCGACCAGACCAGATGTGGTCGGCGATGAATTGGCATCGCAACTTACTGTCTTGCAAGATAAACTGCCGCCGTTCTCCACCGAAATTGCCAAACAAAACATTGCNCATGAACTCGGAGTAGATGCCGATGTGATTTTTTCNGCCTTTAGCCCCGCTGTGGCTGCGGCGTCAATCGCGCANGTACATCGGGCGACCCTGCGACAGAACGGCGAAGAGGTTGCGGTCAAAGTCCTGCGACCAGACATTGAGCGGGCGTTTCGCACAGACCTCGATGCCTTTTTTCTGGCAGCNCGGATTATCGAAGTNCTATCGCCTGCCTCACGCCGCTTGCGACCGTTGGATGTCATTAGCCATTTTGAAAGCGTTGTGTTGGGTGAATTAGACCTACGACTAGAAAGCTCAGCTGCGTCGGAATTTGCCGCCAATACAGCTCAGGATGAGGGGTTCACCCTACCCGTAATCAAATGGCCTCATTCTAGCCGACGGGTGATGACNATGAGCTGGGCCGAGGGNGTGCCGATGGGTGACAATGCTGCCATTGATGCCGCCGGCCACAATCGACAGGCACTTAGTACGCGGGTTTTACAGCTGTTTCTCAACCACGCGCTGCGTGATGGTTATTTCCATGCCGATATGCATCAGGGCAATATGAAAGTTGCGCCAAACGGTGATATCATTGCCTATGACTTTGGCATCATGGGCCATATCGATGAATATACCCGTCGGGTTTACGCTGAGATCCTNTTTGGCTTTATCCGCAAAGATTTCAAACGCGTAGCCGAAGTGCATTTTGAAGCAGGCTATGTCCCCGCGGATAAGGATGTTGACGAATTTGCCCGAGCGTTGCGGGCTGTTGGCGAGCCTATTTTCGGCATGGATGCTGATAAAATCTCAATGGCGCGACTGCTTAGCTATCTGTTCGAGGTTACCGAACGCTTTGGTATGGAAACCCGCACCGAGCTTATTTTGCTACAACGCACCATGGTGGTTGTGGAAGGGGTNGCACGTTCACTGGACCCGCAAATGAACATCTGGAAAACCGCGCAGCCTATTGTCGAGGATTATATCAAGAAAAGTATCGGACCACGGGCTGTTTTGCGCGATCTGTCCAATACAGCTCAGGTTCTGGCGCGCTTTGGGCCACGNCTTCCCGCGCTGGTCGAAGCCGCGCTTATCCGGCAATCAACACCAATACCACCGCCNTACCCAAGCCGACGAAGCGGCAAAATTATCTGGGGAGGGATCGGTTTTGTGGTTGGCATAGCGCTNTCATTGTTAATTCTTGATGGATTTTANGGNCCAGCAAACAGAACTGGCCAATTAGCCAATATTACGTCAAGAAAATATCGTGCTAATAAACGCGCAGAATCAGACTATATTTCTGACTGCAGCCGCCAGAATAAAAAGTATATTCGTCGTGATTTTCCTATCTGATCCAAAGGATCGCCGAACTGGTTGGAACGGGTTTGTAAACATGACATGGCCTTGGGCTCAGATGGTCTGTTAGCGGATCCCA
>NYVC01000124.1 GCA_002684375.1 Marinovum sp. | reverse complement strand
GGCTATTCGGTTGATCTTTACAAGACGCTTGAACAGGAAACCGGGCAGGCGACGGGCTGGAAGATGAACGGAGGCTTGCGTCTTGCGTGCAATCAAGAGCGCTGGACCGAGGTCAAACGCCAAGCCACAACTGCGCATTCCTTCGGGCTTGATATGCAGCTGCTGACCCCACGTGAAGCCCAGGATCTCTGGCCTTTGATGGTTGTGGATGACGCGGTTGGTGCGGCATTTTTGCCCACAGATGGTCAACCCAACCCCTCCGATATCCCCTTGTCACTGGCCAAGGGTGCACGGATGGCGGGGGCGCTGATATATGAGGATACCAAGGTCACAGGGATTGAGGTTGACAAGGGGGTGATCAAAGGGATCGAGACCTCTCAGGGGTATATCTCTTGCGGTGTGGTGATTGCCTGTTGTGGTCAGTGGACCCGCGACTTTGCCAGGTCTGTCGGCGTGAATGTGCCACTCGTGTCAGTGGAACACCAATATATGGTCACCGAAGCTATCGCTGGTGTGTCGTCGGATATGCCCACTCTGCGCGATCCCGACAGGTTGACCTATTACAAGGAAGAGGTTGGCGGTTTGGTGATGGGTGGCTATGAGCCAAACCCGATTATGTGGGCCAAAAAGGGGATTCCAAAGTCCTTTCACTATCAGTTACTGGAAAGTAATTTCGACCATTTTGAACCGATAATGGAACAGGCGCTGGGGCGGGTTCCGGCTTTGCAAACGGCAGGTGTCAAGATGCTGACCAATGGGCCGGAAAGTTTTACGCCCGACGGTAATTTCATCTTGGGCGAAGCGCCTGAGTTGAAAAATTTTTACGTCCGCGCCGGCTTTAACGCCTATGGAATTGCCGCTGGCGGCGGGGCGGGGATGGCGCTGGCGGCGGGGTGGGGATGGCGCTGGCCGAATGGGTGGCAAATGCTGGACCGCCCTATGATCTTTGGGCCGTCGATATAAGGCGTTTTGGCCGGCCGCATTTTGACACCGATTGGGTGCGTGCGCGCACGTATGAAGCTTATGGTAAGCATTACACAATGGCCTGGCCCGCAGAAGAGCATGACAGTGGATGTCCATGTCGGAAATCGCCACTATATGACAGGCTTAAAGCGGATGGCGCAGTTTTTGGCGAAAAACTTGGCTGGGAACGGCCCAATTTGTATGCGGACCCTGATGCGGCCGAGCAACAGCGTGATATCTATACGTTTGAACGCCCCAACTGGCATGCCGCAGTAGGCCGTGAGCACCGTGCTGCGCGCGAGGCCGCGGTGTTGTTTGATCAGACATTCTTGGGCAAGTTCGTGCTCAAGAAGCCGGATGCCGAGGCGGCGCTGAACTGGATTGCCGCCAATGATATGTCCAAACCCGTGGGGTCGCTGGTCTATACCCAGATGCTGAACGACCAAGGTGGTATTGAATGTGATCTTACCTGTGTGCGGATGGCTGAAAACATATATTATAGTGTTACCGGCACCGGCTTTGTAACGCATGATTTTGATCATATCAGTAAAAACTTGCCGGCTCGGATGAATGCACAATTGGTGGATGTGACCTCTGCCTATGTGGTTTTGTCATTGTTTGGACCGAACGCCCGCCCGATCCTGCAAGCGATCACCAGCGATGATATCAGCAATAATGTGTTGCCTTTTGGCGCGGCGAAAACCATCGGCATTGCAGGCTGTCCGGTCTCAGCGCTTCGGGTCAGCTATGTTGGCGAACTGGGATGGGAATTACATCTGCCGACGGAATATGCAGCCGCTGTCAATGATGCGATCGATCATGCGGGAGCGATACACGCCCTGCGCAATGCAGGTTACCGCGCGATTGAAACTCTGAGATTGGAGAAGGGATTTCGGGCGTGGTCTGCCGATATCGGACCCGATCATAAATCATTTGAAGCCGGGCTGGGGTTTGCGGTCAAACTTGACACCAATCTGGCCTTTAAGGGCCGTGATGCGTTGATGGCGCAGGCATCGGACGGAGTGAAAAAGCGGATGACAATTTTCACCACTGCGCCGGATGTGATCTTGTTAGGTCGCGAGGCGATCTATCGCAACGGAGTGCGGGTTGGCGGCTTAGTTCGGCCGGGTTTGGCCATACCATCGGCAAATCGATTGGCATGGGCTTTGTGCGCAGCAATCAGGTAATCGATCGCAATTTCATATTATCATGCACTTATGAATTAGAAGTGGCAAGCCAGCGGGTTCCCTGTAAGGCGCAACTGTCGCCGCTCTATGATCCGGAAATGTTGAGGGTCAGGGGGTAAAGATACGCTTATCAGCGTCCAACAGAGCGCATCTCTGCTGTGCGGTCGCCTGTTGGTCAAGGTCAAGATGCCATTCCGATCAAAATTGTGCCAGTTGCAACGATCCCCGCTGCCACAAGGCGGCGGATCTTTGGCCCCTCTCCAAACCAAATGACACCAATCAGCGCGGCGAAAATTACTGATGTTTCGCGTAGGGCCGAGACCGTGCCCAAAGGCGCTTCAGTCTTTACATAGAGCACCAGCGCATAGGCCGTGGCCGACAGAACGCCGCCGATGAATCCAAGCGTACAGGTTTTTATCGGCATCGCTCTCACCCGCGCCCACCGGGTTGTGAAGATATACAATGCAACGCAAGCCTCGGCGGTGAACAACCATCCGATATAGCCCATTACATTTTTTGACAGCCGTACGCCGACACCGTCGACGAGCGAGTAGGCCGCCACAATGGCTGCGACAATAACTGCCGCGGCAACCGATATTTTTGGCAGCCCCGTTTTGAAAATACCCTGTGACAGGATCATCACCCCCGCCGAGACCGAGAAAATACCCAGCCACGCCAAGGCGGGCAGCGCTTCACCGATCCAAAGTTGCGCCCCTAGCGCCACCAAGACCGGGGCCAAACCCCGGGTGATGGGATAGACAAGGCTCAGATCTCCCTTTCTATAGGCGAGATTTAAGAAATAATAATATCCCCAATGGATCAGAGTTGAGGCAATTATATAGGGGGCTGCGTCCCATCCGGGCA
The DNA here is from genome assembly GCA_002684375.1 of Marinovum sp. Taxonomy (GTDB): domain Bacteria; phylum Pseudomonadota; class Alphaproteobacteria; order Rhodobacterales; family Rhodobacteraceae; genus CPC320. The sequence continues at coordinate 9,479 of NYVC01000124.1, read as the reverse complement.
GTGGTGCCAGCGCTGCTATGGCGATACCCGGCACCATATGGCCCAGTGCAATCAGGCCCAGCACGATCGTCTTGTCGCCTGACCCTTTGACCAAAGCGTTCCAGAACGCGTGCAGGAAGGCCGCGATCAAGACGATAAAAATCAGCGATAAACTCATGGAATCTCGCAGGGGGTGACGGCGGTGGGCGGACAGCCGAAATAAGCTGCATACCGACCGAGACCAGCGCCCCCCCGGTCAGATACGATGTAGATAACGTCGATTACCGCGGCCAGGGCAGTGAATAGGTCTTCACATTTGTGAAGAACTTCATCGCTTCCAATACGCCTTCCTTAACGCCGTTGCCGCTGTCTTTTATGCCGCCAAAGGGNGACATTTCAATCCGGTAGCCGGGTTGTTCCCAGATGTTGCAGGTGCCGACGTCCAGCCCGTTGATAAAGGCCGTGGCGCGGTGCAGGTCATTGGTNCAGACCCCCGAAGACAGGCCGAATTCGGTGCTGTTCGAGATGCGCATCACTGCGTCATCATCATCGGGTACGCGAACAATCGGCACGATCGGGCCAAAGGTTTCTTCCATCACCAGCTCGCTGGTATGTGGCACTTTGTCGATCACAATCGGTGGCAGCAAAGCGCCTTTGCGACCGGGGTGATAAAGGATTTCTGCGCCTTGACGTTCGGCGTCTAAAACTCTGTTTTCAAACAGTTCTGCAGCTTGGGAATGGACCACACAGCCCAGTTGAGTGTCGGGATCCATCGGGTCACCAAAGCGGATCGCCTTGGCTTTTTCCAGCACCAGCGGCACAAAGCGGTCCGCCACAGAGTCTTGCACCAAAATGCGTTTGACAGCGGTGCAGCGCTGGCCCGAATTGCCGGTTGCCCCCGCCACAGCAATTGTGGCGGCCTTTTCCAAATCGGCATCATTGAGATCGTTGAGAATGATCAACGGGTCATTGCCCCCAAGTTCCAGCGCAGTGCGTTTATAACCGGCTTTTGAGGCAATAAGCTTGCCGACAGGGACACCGCCGGTAAAGGTAATGATATCGATCTGATCATTGACGATCATCTCTTCACCGATGTCCTGTGGCCAGCCGGTCACGATCTGAAACATCTCGGGTGGCAGGCCGGCATCATACAAGATATCGGCCAGTGCGATCGCGGTCAGAGGCGTCAATTCGGTTGGTTTGCAGACAACGCAATTGTTGGTTGCGATTGCCGGCGCAATCTTGTGACTGACCATATTCAGCGGATGATTGAACGGGGTGATCGCCGAAATCACGCCAACCGGTTCCCGTTTGGTAAAGATTTTACGATCCTTACCTTGTGGGGTCAGGTCGCAAGAAAACACTTGGCCGTCGTCTAAAATCGCCAACTGTCCAGCCAGCGTAAATACATCATACGCACGTCCAGTTTCATACAGAGCATGCTGCTGACAGATGCCCAGCTCCAAGGTTAGCCAATAGGCCAGTTCCTCGCGGCGTTCACGGATCAACTCACCGGCGCGGAACAGTATCTGCTGACGCTCATAGCGGGTTAATGTTGATTTGTATGAGGCTGCAATATCAAACGCTTTGCGTGCATGCTCAGCCGTGCCTGCCGGCACCGTGCCGATCACCTGATCGGTATAGGGATAGCGGACTTCGACAACCGCATCGGTAAAGACTGTCTCACCGCCGATGCGCATGCCTTCGTGACGAATTTTTATATCTTGTGTCATGGTGTGTGGGCTTTCCGTATTTAAAGGGCGGCTGCAGTGGTTGCATAGAAGAACGCGTCAAAATTGCGCAACTCGGGCTGGCTTGGCAGATCAAGCACCCGATTGGCAATAAAGGGAACTTCTTGTTCAGTCAGACCGCCGTGGCTGCGCAGCGGCACATCGAGGGCAGCAAGGTCATGGCGGTGTTCAGAGGTGCCGATGGTCATGTTTTCCCCCGAGACCATAACGATGTCGCCAATACGGTCGGCGGGCAGCTCAAAGCGGTCCACCGCCTGTGCTTTGGTCAACACATCGGTGATACCGGCTGTGGCCTGCAGTTTTGCGACGATATCGGCGATATCAGCCGTTTCGGGCAGATAAGCGGTGGCAAAAGATCCCAGCGCGCCGTGATGCACCACATAAGGATCCGTGATTGGTAAAATAACCCGCGCTGCAGCGTCTCCCAGCCAGTTATCCATCAGGTCTTGTACATAGACAACTGCCGGCGAACCGTCGGCCAGATGCTTGGGCTTCATGCCGTGATCGGCCGTGACGACGATGGCGGCACCCATTGCGTCAAGTTGCTTCAGATAAGTGTCGAACACCCGGTAAAACGATTTCGCTTCGGCATCGTCGGGGGCATATTTATGCTGTATGTAATCGGTGGTGGTCAGATACATGACGTCTGGTGACCATTCCCGCATCAGTTTGACACCGGCGGCGAAGACAAATTCGGACAGCTGTGCGGAATAGACATCGGGTTGTGGCATGCCCAGCCAGTCAGCCGCTGCATCTTGACCGTGCTCGGTCAGGGTTGAGCTGGCGGATTTCTCGGCGGAAAAACACCGCGCTCGATCTTCGTCAAACGCCATGCCCGATCCCAAAAGCGCGCGCAATTTGTCTTTTGCCGTCACAATTGCCACTTTGGCACCGGCTTCATAGAACTTTTGAAAAATGGTTGGCGCGCGCAGGAAGCGCACATCGTTCATCATTACCTCTTCGCCACTGTCTGGATCAAACAGGAAATTACCGCAGATGCCATGCACACTGGGTGGGCGGCCGGTGGCAATCGACAGGTTGTTAGGATTGGTGAACGACGGGATGACCGAATGCGCCAGACGGTCGGTTCCGGTCTCGCGCATGCGCTTGAGCGTTGGCATTAAGCCATCGGCGATGGCCGCGTCCAGATAAGCGGGCTCACACCCGTCAAGGCAAATCGCAATCGCCGTTGTTTTGGGGATCGGATAACTGCGTCCGTTTGTAATAATCGGCGTGTCATGGTTCATTTGGTATTCCTTTTACAAACGGTATCTATCAAGCAAGCAGACGCTTGCGTTCTTCNAGCGCCGCAGCTGGCGGAGTGCCATCGACGACGCCCATCTCTTGTAGGGCTTGTTGAGCAGCGCTNACCACCTGCCGCATGACGTTTGCGTCCATTTGGCCAATACACCCAATCCGAAAGCTGTCCAACTCAGTTAGTTTGCCGGGGTAAATAATAAAGCCTTTTTGCTTCATCAGGTCATAAAACTGCCCGAACTTAAACTTTGGGTCGGCAGGGCAGAAAAATGTGACAATGATCGGCGACAGCCAGCGGTCTTTCAACAGGGTTTCCAAGCCCAGCTTGCGCATGCCTTCGACAATGACATCCCGGTTCTCGCGATAGCGTGCGCCTCTTGCTGCGACGCCACCCTCTGCTTTGTGGGCGCGCAACGCCTCGAGAAAGGCTGCGACCACATGCGTTGGCGGAGTATAGCGCCATTGTCCGGTTTTGTTCATATGCGCCCATTGCGCATGTAGGTCGAGACACAGCGAATGCGAGTTGCCCTTGGCGGCTTCTAATGCAGTTTTGCGAGCAATCACAAATCCAAAGCCGGGCACNCCCTCAATGCATTTGTTGGCCGAAGACACCAAAGCTTCNAAGCGGATCTGGTTTGCCTCAAGCGGCAGGGCACCAAAGGCTGACATGCTGTCGATCAGCAGGACGCGACCGGCAGCATANGTGGCCTGAGAGATCTCTTCGATTGGGTTTAAAATGCCCGAGCTGGTTTCGCAATGGATCGCAACCACATGGGTGATGGCNGGATCTTGGGCCAGTATCTGTGCGACCATCTCGCCGCGTGGCGGCAGGTAATCGCCCTTATCCAGAACAATGTGATCGCGTTTTAAATATTCCAGTGTTTGAGCCGAGCGTTTTCCATAGGCACCGTTTGCCAGCACCAGAGCTTTACCCGTGGCTGGAANAAACGTTCCCANCATCGCTTCGACCGAAAAAGATCCGCTGCCNTGCATTGGCACACAGTCAAAATCCTGTGCACCGTTCCCATCACTGTCATCGATCAACGCCAGAAGTCGGGTCCGTATTTCTTGCGTCATAGCGCGAAAATCACCATCCCAACTGCCCCAGTCGCGCAGCATTTGTTCTTTTACCTGATAAGATGTGGTCAAGGGGCCCGGGGTGAGAAGATAGGGTTCTCCCAAGCGGGGGCGTTGTATTTCGGGCGAGCTGGCTTTCATCACGACACTCCAACGGGGTTGTTTGGTGCGAGCAATGCACAATCTCTGGACATATGTAAAATTGCTATTATAGATTAATCCATAAATATGACTTATATATGATAAGCAGGGTCCCAGATGCGTTACAGTCAATTGCGGGCGTTTCACTTTGTGGCGCTCAAAGGCGGGTTTTCAAGGGCAGCAGCAGCCATGCACATCACCCAGCCGGGGGTGTCTGAACAGGTGCGTAAATTAGAGCAGGATTATGATGTACTATTGTTCAATCGCGAACGTAAAGTGATTGCTCTGACACAGGCAGGCGAGCAGCTTTTTTTATTGACCAAACAGTTTTTTGAAATTGAGCAACACATNGATGAATATCTTTCNGAGGCCCGNNCNGAGATGGATGGCCGTATTCGAATCATTGCGGACTCGGCGCGTCATGTGACCCAGATTTTAGCCGAATTTCGCAAACGCTATCCCAAAGTGCATGTTTTACTTCAATCGGGCAATTCGGAAGATGTTGTGGACAGACTCAGGTCTTATGATGCAGAGATCGGGGTTCTAGGTGGCCTGTCCCCGGGGGCCGATATTGAAACGCTAGACTTGGGAAAAACACAGATACTTGCCTTTGCCGGCAAAGGGGTGGTGCCGATTGGTACCAAGCGCATGCGCCTTGAAGATNTGGCTCATTTTCCGCTGGTGTTTCGAGAGGCTGGTTCAAAAACCCGCGAAAATATCGAGCGAGAAGCTCAGAGGCAGGGGGTTGTTCTGTCCCCGGTTATCGAAGCCGAAGGACGTGAGGCAATGCGTGAGGTTGTTGCCTCTGGCGCTGGAATCGGCTTTGTGTCGCAAGCCGAACTTGGTGATGATCAGCGTTTGATACCGATCGAATTGGAGGGCGTTGACCTGCACATGAGTGAAACCATCGCCTTTCTGGGCCAACGCAGAGATTTACGCATTATTCGTGCGTTCACAGGGGTTGTGCAGGACTTGTTGAGCAGTAACGGAACTGTGCAGGACTTGGGCTAGCGTTGCCGCCAGGCTTGTGTGCGCTTCAAAAGCCTTTTGGATACAAGCAGATGCAGAATCCGTGCGGCTGCATTGGTATAGAAAATCATCATACCCATCGCCGCTGCCGGTGCGATGTCACCGGCGTCATCCATGTTGAGCACCGCAATCGAGGCCAGCGCTGTCTTTGGTGAATACAGAAAAACCACAGCCGAGACCGTCGTCATTGCATTGACAAACAGATAGATTGAGATGTCCAGAATCGCGGGCATACAGACCGGGACCGTGACCCTCGAGAACAGCTTCAACGTTGGCTGTTTGAGCGAGGCAGAAACGGATTCGAACTCGCGGTCCATTTGTTTCAGCGCCGTCACCGCCGTGAGATGGGATACTGTGTAAAAATGGGTTACGGTACAGACCACCAAGATCGCCATCGTGCCATAGATCGTATTAAGCGGGTTTTCGGGGTTGTTGAAAAAGAAAATATAGGCCAGCCCCAACACCATGCCGGGGATCGCCATTGGAAGCATGGCGAACATCTGGAATATTGCGCGGCCGGTGCGAAAGCCGTTTGACTTATCGACCAGATACGCCCCGAAAAACACCACTGACGTGCCGATAATAGCGGTCAAAATAGCCAGTTTGATTGAGTTATAATACGCGCCCCATCCGCCGCCGTCCATTTTGTCGAACTGATAGTTGTTCAGGCTCAGGCTCAGGTCATAGGGCCAGAATTTAATCAGCGCGGCAAACTGGCAGATGGCCAGAATCCCAACCACAAACAGGGCAACCACACTACAATAGATCAGGAAAAAATTATCGGTTTTGGCATTGGGCGTCGGTGCATAGGGCACCGATCTCGCGGTCAATAGCGCCACTTGTTTGCTTTGCACAAGCCGGTCGATGGCAAAGGCCAAAATAGCCGGAATGATCAGCACCACCGAGACAACCGCGCCCATCTCGAAATTCTGTTGCCCGATGACCTGTTTATAGATGTCGACGGCGAGCACGTTGAACTGGCCGCCGATGACTTTGGGCAGGCCGAAATCGGTGATCACCAAGTTGAACACGACGAAAGCCGCTGAAATCAGCCCATAGCGGGCGCCGGGGATGGTCACTCTCCAAAAGGTGCGCCACGGCGAGGCCTTGAGTGACACCGCGGCTTCATAGAGCCGCGCATCCGAGATGGCCAGCGCTGTCGAAATTATTAAAAATGCATGAGGAAAGGTGAAAAAGACCGATCCGATGACGATGCCAATCGGGCCGTAAATGCTGGCGCCAAACATCAGTTCTTTCAGAATGCCCTGCGCCCCGAACAGATAGACCAGCGCAATGCCGGGCAACAGCGACGGCACAAGAATGGGGGCCATGGCAATCAACCTAAACAGCCCTTTGAACCGCATGCAACTGCGGTTCAGCGCATAGGCAAACCAAAACGCCAGCGTGACGGTAATGATGGTGCTGATCACCGAGATCATTAGCGAATTTTTGATCGAATTGAAGAGGGCCGGCGTTGAAAAATAATTGACAAAATTGTCAATCCCGGTGGATTTAACCGGTCTGAGTTGCACTCTGCGGAAGGTGTTGCTGTCCAATTCATACCAGTTGGTATCGTCTTTCAGAGCCGAGCCGACAAGGAACCGCCCCCCGTCATCAATATTTCGAATCCGGTACATGACCGGGCTGCGAAAGCTGAAATCAGGAAAGAATTTTGTCGCCCCGAGCCGACCATCAGAACCGGTTCTCAGATCATCTTGCGGCACTGCCTCAAGCTGGTTATTGCGGTCAGCCAGCGTAAAGGCGGGCGTATTGAACTGCCCCGTTTCATCACTGACCTGAACTTCATATTGTGCCAATTCGATCTGGTAGGTCGAGAAGGATTTTGAAAACATCGCAAAGAGCGGCAGGACCAATGTGATCACCAGATAGAGCGCGATCACCATCATGCCGCCCCGCATCAGAATATCATCGCGGCTGAGCTTGCCCTTGACAACCGGGCCGGCGGGCAGCGTATCGGCGGTGGTCTGCAACAGGCTCATGCCTGAGCCTCCGTGGGCTCAAAGGTCAAAAGATGCGCTGGCGGCAGTTCAACCGTCATCATCTGGTCACTGTGCAGGGCCAGTCGACGCACCGCATTGATCGAGAAATCTGCGATGATTTCCGCGCTGCCAAAGGCTTCGCTGTAAAGTCGACAACGCCAGAACGAGCCGAGGAATTCCATTTTTGTCAGATGTACTTGAAAAAAGTTACTGTCGCTTGAGGTTTCGGGCTCTGCGGCGGCTGCTGTTGCGGTGTCGCCATGCGGAATGATATCCTCAGGCCGAATGGCGAGAATGATATCGTGGCTCTGGGGAAGGTCATGCGGCGCACAGTCCAAGGTCGTCGTGCCGATCGTAACTTGATGCGAGGTCTTGGTAAGCCCGCGCCATTGGTTCATTTCGCCAATGAAATCTGCCACAAAAAGCGTTGCAGGCGCGCAATATACTTCGGTGGGCGTGCCGACCTGCTCGACGCAGCCCTCGTTCATCACCACGATCCGGTCGGCCATCGAGAGCGCCTCTTCCTGATCATGGGTGACCATAACAGTTGTAACGCCCAGCTTTTGCTGCAGCGCCTTTATTTCATGGCGCAGATGTACGCGGACTTTGGCGTCAAGCGCCGAGAGCGGTTCATCAAGCAGCAGCAGCCCCGGGCTGGTGGCGATGGCGCGCGCCAGAGCGATACGCTGTTGCTGTCCGCCCGACAGCTGCGCGGGATATTTCTTGGCCTGCTCAATCAGGCCGACCAGCTGCAGCAATTCCAGCACCCGGGCGTCAATATCTGGTTTGCTGCGCCCGGTGTTCTCCAGTCCGAAAGCAATATTTTGCTCGATGGTCAGATTCGGAAACAGCGCATAGGATTGAAAGACAATGCCATAGTCTCTTTCCGAGGGTGGGAGATTTGAGATATCTTGTCCGCCTTGCTCGACCCGCCCCTGCGTTTGCAAATCCAATCCAGCGATTGCCCGTAAAAGCGTGGTTTTACCGCAGCCTGACGGCCCGAGAAAGCAGACGAACTCGCCTTCCTCGATGTCCAGCGAGACGTCTTTCAGGGCTAGAAAATTGCCAAAAGCTTTCCAGATATTCTCAATTTTCAAATAGGTGGTTTTCGGATCTGTTTTTAGGGCGGCGAGGTGGTTCACGGAAAACTTCCTTCATACAATGCAACAGGGCTTGTGGATCGGTCTTTAATCAACCTGTGGCTTTGAGTGTTCAACAAAACCGCAATAGTGAGACATCGATCTTGTTGCAGGGATAATGTCAACGCAGGGGCGGTAAAACCCCTGCGTCAAGACAGTTATTTTGGGTCGGACTTTCCGTCGTACCGCGACTGCCACTCTTCCAGAATTCTTGCACGATTGTTCGCTGCGAACTCAAAATCGTTTTCAATCATGCCTTCTAGAAGACCTTCAGGGAAGTGCTCAACGGGCTTTGCAACACCTGGAATGGCAACAACAGCGTAAGCCGTATTGTACATTTCCATCGCCTCCATAGAAATTGAGAAATCTATCAATTTCTGGGCCGCTTCTAAATTAGCGGTCCCCGCGACGATTGCAGATGCTTCCATCTCCCAGCCGACCCCTTCAGAAGGAACGATAAGCTTCAGTGGCGCGCCTGCGGCAATGGATCTCGCGCCGCGAAATGCAAAGGAGATACCAATTGGGATCTCTCCGGATGCTGCCAGTTTACACGGCTTTGAACCCGAGTGAGTGTAGCGCGAGATATTGCTGTGCAATGCGTCCATGTAAGCCCAGCCGCCTTCTTCACCGAACAACTGAAGCCAGCTTGAAACATCAAGGAAACCTGTTCCTGATGAATTGGGATTAGGCATAATAACGTGGCCCTTGTACATTGGGTCGGTCAAGTCCTGCCAAGACGTGGGAGGGGTTAGACCCAACTTTCCAGACTCAACCGTATTGTAGCAAACTGTCGCCACCCAAGCGTCCATTCCAACCCATGTCGGCGGGTTATCGCCATCAACGAACTTGCTATCGAGGCTTTCGACACCGGCCGGTTTATAGGCCTCAAGCATGCCCTCCGATTTCAGCAACAACAGCGAAGTTCCAGCCAAACCCCAAACGACATCAGCCTGCGGATTGTCTTTCTCCGCCAACAATTTTGCCGTTACGATCCCAGTTGAATCGCGCACCCAATTAATGGTGATATCAGGATGGGACGCGTTAAATGTTTCGGCATAGCGCGCCAGATCTTCCGCTTCGACCGCAGTGTATACCGTCAGTTCGGT
>NYVC01000123.1 GCA_002684375.1 Marinovum sp. | reverse complement strand
TCGGGGTCCTGAACAATTTGTTTCAGGGCCACGTTGGCAAGAGTCTACGCGAGCCCGGTACTCGGTGCGTGTTGCGAGTGCGCTCACTCAGTGTGCTGCCCCCTCCCGCTCAGGAGTTGAAATCAATCAAGAACTTGCCAAATTGTTTGCGGTCCTTGGCGTATTGCATGCCCAAATCTAGCGCGCATTGGGCCACACCAACGGCGCGGGCGGCGGTTTGGATACGCGCAGATTCGAAGGTCTGCATCAACTGCTTAAACCCTTTGCCCTCTTCTCCACCCAGCAGGTTTTCGCCTTTGACATGGAAATTGTCGAAGGCCAACTCATATTCCTTCATCCCGCGATATCCCAACACTTCTATTTCACCGCCGGTCATTCCGGTTGTGGGGAAGGGCACCGCGTCGGTGCCGGGGGTTTTTTCGGCCAGAAACATCGACAGGCCGCGATGGTCGGTGCTGTCGGGGTTGGTGCGCGCCAAAAGGGTCATAACATGGGTGCGGGCCGCGTGGGTTATCCAAGTTTTATTGCCTGTGATGCGGTAATCATCGCCGTCTTTGGTGGCGCGGGTCCGCAAAGCGCCCAAATCCGATCCGGTATTGGGCTCGGTAAACACCGCAGTTGGCAAAATTTCAGCACTTGCGAGTTTGGGCAGCCAGGTTTGCTTTTGTGTCTGGGTGCCGCCACATATAATCAACTCTGCGGCGATTTCGGAACGGGTCGCCAGCGACCCCACGCCAATATAGCCGCGCGACAGTTCCTCAGACACCACGGCCATCGAGGCTTTTGACAGGCCATACCCGCCAAATTCTTCTGGAATGGTTAACCCAAATACGCCCATTTCAGCCAGCTCTTGGATGATTTCCATCGGGATCAACTCGTCCTTGAGGTGCCATTCATGGGCATAGGGCTCAACCCGCTCGGCGGCATAGCGGTAAAACTGTTCCCGAATCATTTCGAGCTCATCGTCAAGACCACAGGCACCGGTGGTGATATTGGCCGATTGTTCTTGCATTAAGGCAACCAAACGGGTTCGCGCGGCTTGCGAGTTGCCCGACCGGGTTAGCGCTATAATTTCTGGCGTTCGCATCCTGTCGATATCTCGCTGCGACGGAACGATATCTTGCAGTCGTAAAATTTCGCTTTGGCTGATTGGAATGCCGCCTAGGATCTGTCCGAGATATTCACCAAATGCGATTTGTAAAAGTAGCTGTTCTACCTCGCCAAATTTCTCTTCGGTTTGCAGGGCGGTCGCCCATCGTTGCATCTGCTGCAGGGCCTCGACGTAAGTTGCCAACCAGGCCAACCCATGGGTTGCAGTTTGGTGTTGTTCGATGAGCTGAGACGAGATGTGCCCGTCCGAGGTGACAAGCGTCCGGACATATGAGGTTGCAGACTCGAGAAGAGAGGCACATGGCGATAAGGCTGCAGAAGTCAGTTGCAGCGCGCCGGGCAGAATCGCTGAATCTTCAAAGGTCATATCTTGTCCATCATGGGCCATGTCTTTACTCTCCTTCACCAGAACCGACAATATAATCCCTTCGCAGTTGCAGCGCAATATAGATACCAGAAATAGTACAAATTTATTACAAAAGTTGCGTGAATAAATTATTTGGCCAGCCGTGATCGTTTGTGTTACCCGAAGCCATGATGCCATTAGAATTTGATTTGTTTACTTGGACGGTGGCTTTCTGTGTCGCTATGGTGGCTGGCCTCGTCAAAGGCATCGTTGGGTTTGCTTTACCGATGATCTTTATTTCCGGTTTAAGCATTGTGATGCCGCCTGAGACCGCATTGGGCGCTTTGATTATCCCCGCTTTTATCGCCAACGGGTTGCAGGCATTGCGCCACGGCTTTGCTCTGGCACTTGCAACTGTGAAACAGTTTCGCATGTTCCTGATTTCGGGAGGGGTTTGCCTGATGGCAAGCGCCCAGTTTGTCTTGATGTTGTCGCCTGAAATGTTGTTTCTTCTGCTTGGCTTTCCGGTCACATTTTTTGCTTTTTGGCAGCTGATCAAAATTGATGTTTTCCAAGTTGAGCGCAGCCGTGAAAAAGACATACTGATGGGGGGGATCGCCGGTCTGATTGGCGGCGTTTCCGGTATTTGGGGGCCGCCAACGGTTATGTATCTGACCGCGATTGCACTTCCAAAAGCCGATAAAATTCGAATACAGGGCGTGATATACGGGTTAGGCGCTGTCGCTTTGATTGTGGCACATCTTGGTTCGGGCGTATTGCACAGTCAGGTTTTGACCGTTTCTGCGCTGCTTGTTGCACCGACCCTCTTGGGGTTTTGGGTCGGCGATAAATTTCAGGGCCATATCAATCAGGCCACCTTCCGCAGGTTGACTCTATGTATTCTCTTGGTGGCCGGACTCAACCTGTTACGCCGAGGGATGGGTGGTTGATCACTCAAAAGAACTTGTGGTGTTATTTAGACTATTTTTGGTGCAGTGCTGGCCAGCTCATTTATAAATGTCCGGATTTGGGTGCGCAGTCGTGCATCCTCAATGCGCGTGAACATCGAGGCAATTTTGGTTGCTTCGTCATCAAGAGCGCGTTCGCTTTCGTTTGGCGAATTTTCCAGCCCCTCAAAGAAAAAGGCGGGCGGAACATTCAGTATGTGCGACAATTCGAACAGGCGGCTCGCTGAAATTCTATTGCGGCCAAGTTCGTATTTTTGGACTTGCTGGAAAGAAATTTTCAAACCTTGCGCGACGTCGGTCTGCGTCAGGTTTCGTAAGATGCGCATGCGTTTTAATTGTTGTCCAACATGAATATCGACAGGGTGAGACATATAATATTCCTAAATTGCTACCTTTACGGGAATATCTGATTCCAAATATCGATCAATTAGTTACAAATAGTTGCATATGAGTTAATTATCATCCATGCTAGAGTGATACTTTTATCATCAGGTATTAAGTTTTTACCAACCTCGATGATATGTGGTTTATCAGTATACGAGTTTGCGAAGTTTACGCGCCGGTTCTTTTCACACAAGGAAATTTAATCACTATGAAAAAGATCCAGTGCCAGTCAATTTTGTTTGAGCTTTTACGATCATTTTCGACGCTTGCGCGGACGTTGAACCTGTCAAAAGCAGTGCGTGAGCTGGGAAGTACGCGTCAGACAGTGCGGCGTCATATTTATTTGCTGGAAGAGGCTCGGGGCGAGAAACTGTTCTCTGTTGAGGACCGTCAGTACCGGCTAACCGCAGCAGGCCGTGCCTCGTTGCAGGGAGCGGAGGAAATTTTATCCTTCGGAGAGGCGTGGCTTGGTCGTAGTTTGAGCCATAAAGACAGGTTGGTATCTATTAATATCACTGGCAAGGATCCCGATGATCATTTTTATTTCCTACAGGAACACCCGATCAGCACTCTGTGGCAGAGCAAATCTGATTTGTTGAAGTCAGCTTTGCAAAGCTGGACGTTGGCAGAAGGTCAGATCGAACACTCAGCCTTTGAAAAGATACGACCCTATACAATGATTTTTCGTCGGCATGAGCAGGATTGGCTTTGCACAGAGGTCGGGCAACTTTCGGTGTATTCGGATTGGTTTGGTAAAGAATGGGCCCTCAGCACGGTTGGGCGCTCTTTGTCCAGTTTACCGGGAGGAGGGGGGTTTCCCTCACTTTTGCGGCAACCTTTTGATGCTATTTTTATCAACCACGGCTTGCGATATGACCACATTGTTACGCAGATAACTCAGGGCCGAGATGGCGATTTGCACCTGGCCTGTTATGATCGTTTGCTTATGGGCGCGCGGTTTCCCGACAACAGTTTTGCTTTGCTGTCGATTGTGCACCAGACCAAAGCTATTGATATTAAAGGCCTACCAGAAAATGTAAAAAAAATGATAACCTAAACTTAATTCCAAAGCACAGTTTGTGATACACTGGCATTTATTCAAGACACTGTATTTTAAACTCAATGATTTGGGAGACATCATGACCATTCAGGGCTTTAATAACGGCGAACAGATTTTTGCGACTGCGATGCAAATTTTTAACCAGTTTGATATCACAATTGAAATCGGCTCAGACTTTAATAAATACCGGCGGTTGCTTCTTGAGCACCGGCCGCAACAACCGTTAGGGCCACCTTTTGACCCTAATATTCATCAATTAAATGCAAAAAATGCATTTTGGTTGATTGCTAAAGGGCCTGATGGTGCGGTAATTCATACTCAGGCGATGCGTGTTCTAGATTTAAAATCATTTAGTTTAGCAGATCATTTGCGCGAATCTTTTCGCGGCTTTACGCCCGTCGGTCCTGACATCGATCTGGCAGCCTCGCGCTATCGGGCCGGGCCCGGAGCACAGAAAATTTGCGGCACGGTGTGTTACCACGGTGAGTTATGGATGGATGATCGCCTCGGGGCGTACCGAGGGTCTGGGTTGAGCGCTGTGCTTGGCCGTTTTGCATTTTTAATCTGTGTCAAGCAGTTGTCACCGGATTATGTTTTCGGGTTTGTGGCTCGACCTGTTATTTTCAAAGGCTTAGCANAACGGTTAGGATNTATGNATAGCGAACCTGCCAGCATCCGGTGGCGGTTGCATAATAAAGACCGAGCCCTTGAAGGGTTTATGGTTTGGATGGCGCGCGATGATCTTCAGTTTATGATGACTATACCTCTGGTCGATTTGGTTGCTTGAGCACAAGCCCCAAGCGGGTATCGCGANATACCGGTTGCTATCCTTTGGCATTGAGCGGCAGGCACATTAACCAGTGACCGCTGTTCTTGACGCCCCTGTCAGATCTAGACCTCTNTGAACANCGAGGCGCGGNTCCGTCTCACTCCACTGTCGCTGCAAGTCTGGCGACAGTGGTTTATAAAAGTGTTTTATGACTGTTTATGTCTGCCAAATCAGATTGCAGCCGCTTTTACATCGTCTTTAATATACGGTAGATACTGGGCAAAGTTATCGGCGAACATTTTCACCAGCTTGGTGGCCTGAATGTCATACTTGCCGCTGTCATCCCAAGTGCGACGCGGCGATAGCAAAACCTCTGCTACTCCNGGGGCGGTCACAGGCACCTCAAAGCCGAAGTTTTCGTCCTTGCGAAACTCTACTTTAGACAGAGATCCATCTAATGCCGCAGTGAGCAGGGCACGGGTGGCCCGGATGGGCATCCGGGATCCAGTCCCATAGGGACCTCCGGTCCAGCCNGTGTTCACCAACCAACAGGTCGCGCCATGGGCGCTGATCTTATCCCGCAATAAATTACCATAGATTTCCGGNCGCCGGGGCATAAATGGCGCACCAAAACAGGTTGAAAAGGTTGGCTCGGGTTCTGTGATACCGCGCTCGGTACCGGCAATTTTCGAAGTAAAGCCGGACAAAAAGTGATACATGGCTTGGGCGGGGGTTAGTCGGGCGATTGGTGGCAAAACCCCAAAAGCATCGCAGGTCAGCATGATAATATTTTTTGGGTGTCCACCCATCGCGTTTTCAGATGCGTTTGAAATATAGTGCATGGGATAGGCGCATCGCATATTCGCGGTTAGCTTATCATCTTTGAAATCCAGCTCTTTTGTTACCGGATCGAACACCATGTTTTCAATCACGGTGGCAAACTTTTTGGTGGTCGCATAGATTTCGGGTTCTGCCTCGGGGTTGAGGTTGATGGTTTTGGCATAACATCCGCCTTCAAAATTGAACGTGCCCCGCTCTGACCAGCCATGTTCGTCATCGCCGATCAACGTGCGCGCTGGATCGGCCGAGAGTGTTGTTTTTCCTGTGCCACTGAGGCCAAAGAAGATCGCAGTGTCTACCGGGTTGTCTGTGGCGTGATTGGCCGAGCAGTGCATCGGCATGATCCCGGCCTCTGGCAATAGATAATTCAGTAACGTAAAGACGCATTTTTTATTTTCGCCGGCATATTCTGTTCCTNCGATTAGGATCATTTTTTCGGCAAAGTTCATCGCAATTACGGTTTCGCTGCGACAATCATGCCGCTTGGGGTCAGCTTTGAAACTTGGGCAGTTGATCACTGNGTAATCGGCGATGAACTCTTCTAGGTCTTCGGCGTCTGGGCGGCGCAAAAGGTGACGGATGAACAGACCGTGCCACGCCAATTCGGTGATCATCCGNATGTTGATCGCATGCTGTGCGTCTGCCCCGGCCACGAGATCTTGCACGCTATATTCGCGGCCTTTCATATGCTCAAACAAATCATCCTTCAGTCTTTGAAAACCGTCTTGTGACATCTTGGCGTTATTGTCCCACCAAATGGTGTCGTTGATATCGGGTGTTACAACAACATGCTTGTCTTTTGGCGAGCGACCAGTGAATTTTCCGGTCGAGACCAGCACGGTCCCACCCTGACCCAACTCGGCTTCTCCGCGCTTGATTGCCAGTTCTACCAGGGCAGGCTCTGGCAGGTTATAGTGTATTTTCCCAAGACTGTTGAGGCCCTGTGCCTCTAGTGTAAACTTTGGGTTCACCCGTCCAATTGCCATCTGCTCGCTCCTGCTGACTTGGTCTTTTCTGTCGCAAAATCAGGCTCAAGCGCAGACCCTAACCCAACCTTTGAAAGTTGATAACATGTGTTTTTGACGGATGAACAGGGCACATTCACACCGTTAGCGCAACCAAATGTAATTAACTTGGCTGAGGTTTCTTTTACNCGTCAAGAATGGGTGAGATTTAATTTTNTAGTGATAAAACTGCAAAATTGTTCATGGAAATTGAAATATGATTCGCAGTTGAGGATTGAATATGATCTGGGAGATGATACATACAAAAGTAACTTTTTAATAATGCTTAGTGGGCTATTATATCATATGGCTAGAATCGCGTTGGTAGATGACGATCGTAATATTTTAACCTCCGTCAAAATGACTTTGGAGGGCGAAGGATTTGAGATTGACACCTACAGCGACGGGCAGAGTGCGCTGGAAGCGTTTTATCGAAAACAGCCCGATATCGTTGTGTTGGATATCAAAATGCCCAGAATGGATGGGATGGATCTGCTGCAAAAAATGCGNCCGAAAATCTCGAGCCCAGTGATCTTTCTNACATCGAAAGATGATGAAATAGATGAGGTTCTTGGNCTGCGTATGGGCGCGGATGACTATATCAAAAAACCCTTTTCTCAACGTCTTTTGGTCGCGCGTATTCGGGCGCTATTACGCCGTCAGGCNCAGTTTTCNGACAGCCTTNTGGTNGGTGAAAAAGGGCGGCATCTGTTAGAGAGAGGGGCGTTGACAATGGATCCGATGCGCCACGCTGTAACTTGGAAAGACAGCGAAATCTCACTGACAGTCACAGAGTTTGTTTTACTCCAGGCTTTGGCGCAACGGCCCGGTTTTGTAAAAAGCCGCGATCAATTGATGGATGTGGCCTATGATGATCAAATCTATGTTGATGATCGNACNNTAGACAGTCATATCAAGNGGCTGCGCAAGAAAATGCGTGCTGTCGATTCTCAATTTTCCTGCATCGAGACACTNTATGGAATCGGGTACCGNTATTCCGANCATTTGGCATAAANATNTTTGCAGTATANGNNGTGGTGCCCGTGGCGAGCCTAGGGTTGGATTTTCTNTGCCCAGTGGACGGATGCATTGGCTGATCAAGAGTTCTATCTATCGAGATGACTGAGCGGATGGATTCCAGCAGTGACCGGTGGCAGCGTCATTGGATTGGCAAAGTATCACCGCTGGCCCGTCGGATCCTTGGGTTCAATTTGACGGCACTTGGTGTGTTGATTGGTTGTATTCTTTGGACATGGGATACGGACATTAGCTCTGGATTGGCCGGTGANNTGCGATTGCNGTCCGAAGCTGAGGTCATCGCAGAGNTGATTGAAACGCGATTTTCAGAACAAAGTGCGGGTCTTAACCAGCAAGAGATCGANGCTGTCCTACTGGATGCTTTNCGAGGTCTTAGNTTGCGTAAAGGTCTGACAGTTGGGCTTTATTCTTCTGATTTGATCTGGTTGTCCGGTGCCAAAGGGTCGCAACCCTCTTCTGAAATTTCTGAAGCATCGGCTCGGGGGAAGCCAACGCCAATTTTATCATTTTTCAAGGTGGCGTCAGAATTTTTTCACCAAGTGTTTTTTCTACCGCGTCCTGAACCGCTTTCACTTAAGGAATATATGACGTTTGGCGCTGAGGCCTCAAAGGATGGTGGGTTGCTCCATCATGGCGATTTTATATCTGACCAGGGGCCAGGCGCATTTGTCAGTACTGCGATTGTTCATGATGGGTCTGTGGTTGGTCTTTTGGCGGTCACTGAAAACACCGCAGATCTGGTGCAACAACGGGCCAATGATCTGGAAAAATTATTGCAGATTTTTGTGATAGCGATTCTTGCAGTGATGGTTCTGAGTGTTTATCTTGCCTCGACGATTTCGACACCAATTTCCACTTTGGCAGAAGCGATGGAAACGCGTGGAGACCTCGAGGGGGGTAATCGATCAAAAGCGTGGATGGAAATACCGGATTTGAGCGGGCGACCCGATGAGATCGGTCGTTTGTCCAGCGCGTTGCGGGCCATGGTCACCGCCTTGTATGACCGCATTGATGCCAATGAGAGATTTGCCACAGATGTTGCGCATGAAATTAAAAACCCTCTGGCATCTTTACGGGCTGCTGTTGGCGCTATGGCGATTGCCAAACCGGGTTCGCAGCGTCAAGAACTTCTGGACGTTATAGACCATGATGTGCGCCGATTGGACCGGTTGCTCAGCGATATTTCTAACGCTTCACGACTCGAGAGTGACTTGGTCAAAGAACAAGAAAAAGCCTTTGAGCTGGGGCCCATGATTGCTGCCCTGTCGCAATATCTTGCCGAGCAGGCGGCTGAAAGAGGGATTGAATTGATAACAGACATTCCCGATGAAAAAATCACTGTTGTTGGTCTTGAGGAACGGTTGGCACAAGTGTTTGTCAATTTGATTACCAATGCGATTAGTTTTTGCAGTTTTGGCGGGACCATACGGTTCTGGGCCCGTCAGCGCGATAATCGGGTGTTGATTGTGGTTGAAGACACTGGGCCGGGGCTGTCAGATGACTCGTTGGTAAAAATTTTTGATCGTTTTTATTCTGACCGACCTGCCAGCGACTTTGGCAATCATTCAGGCCTTGGTCTTGCTATTTCCAAACAGATTGTCGAGGCTCATCGCGGCGTTGTTTGGGCCGAGAATATTCGCCCAGTTGATGCTGACAGGAGTGTGCCGTCGCAGGGTGCCCGGTTTGTCGTCGGGTTGCCAATTTAGAGGAAGCAGGGGATGGAGCAAACAATTCTTCATGCCAGTGCCGTCAGCTGCGCTGGTAAAGCTGTCGTTTTCACCGGACAATCTGGCAGTGGTAAAAGTGGCATGGCCTTGGAGATGATGGCGCTTGGTGGCGTTTTGGTATCTGATGACCGCACAGTTGTGTCCCTCGAGCAGGGCCAAGTCTATGCATCGGCACCTGTTGCAATCAAAGGATTGATTGAGGCGCGGGGCGTTGGCATCCTATCTGCGCAATCTGTTGGCCCTGTCGCGGTGTCCTTGGTGGTGGATATGTCGATGCTGGAAACAGCCAGATTGCCACCTGAACGGGAGACCATCATTTTGGCACAGTCTTTGCCCTTACTTTACAAGGTTGAGAGCCGCTACTTTCCAGCGGCAATTTTGCAATACCTTCGGCAGTGCCGAGTTTGATAAGGACGCTATATGGCGCAGAATGTCCGTCGTCTGCTTTTGGTAACAGGCCCTTCCGGGGCTGGGAGGACAACTGCGACAAATGCCTTGGAAGATCTGGGTTACGAAACGATCGATAATATACCTCTAAGTCTCGTGCCAAATGTGATTGAGCAGCAATTAGACAAATCGCTGGCTTTGGTAATTGATGCGCGCAACCGTGACTTTTCGGTTGCAGCCTTTACGGCGCTCCTTGGACGTTTGCGGCAAATTTCGCTTGTATGGCCTGAAATCTTATACCTTGACTGCCGCACCGATATTTTACTGCGGCGGTTTTCGGAAACCCGTCGCCGGCACCCAATGTCACCAGAGGATCATCCCAGTCTTGGAGTTGGGCGCGAGACACTGCTTTTGGCTCCGATTAAAGCACAGGCTGATTTTATTATCGACAGCTCGGATTTGTCTCCCCACGACCTTAAGAAAGATATCGCAGGTTGGTTTGCGACTGGGCAACCGGTAACTTTGACGCTATCTCTGCAGTCGTTTTCTTTTAAAAAGGGTCTGCCGCGGGATGTCGATATGGTGCTGGACTGTCGGTTTTTGAAAAATCCGCATTGGAAACAAGAATTGCGCCCTCTCAGTGGCCTAGATGCCCCTGTGGCCACCTATATCCAAAGTGATCGGCGCTATGGCGAGTTTTTCCAGCGCAGCCTTGAACTGATACAGTTTTTACTGCCGGCCTATCAGGATGAGGGCAAGTCACATCTTTCCGTTGGTCTGGGGTGTACGGGGGGGCGCCATCGTTCGGTTGCTGTCGCGGCAAGTTTGGGACAGGCCCTTGCACAATGGGGCGGAGCAGTGTCAATAAGGCACCGGGAAATAGAGCAAAATGTCGGATCTGTTGTGGATCAAACAGATTGGCCAGCACAGTAAGTTGGAGTGGCTAGCGTGATAGGTATAGTGATCGTTGCACATGGTGGATTGGCCAAAGAATATTTGGCCGCGATCGAGCATGTCTTTGGCGCACAAGCGGGCTTGCGGGCAATTTCATTTGAACCTGATCACAACCGAGCTGATAAGCAAAAAGAAATTTGCGCCGCCGCAGATTACGTGGATGAGGGGGATGGTGTCATTATCGTGACAGATATGTTTGGCAGCTCACCTTCAAACCTCAGCCTGACCGCCTGTGCGCCGTCGGACCGGAGAATCATCTATGGGGCCAATCTACCAATGTTGCTTAAATTGACCAAAAGCCGGTCAAAACCAGTGGCAGATGCTGTGGAAAAAGCTCTTGAAGCTGGCCGAAAGTATATTGATAGCCAAAATATATCTATAGATTAGGATTATTATGCCCTCGTATAAACTGAAGATTCTAAATGAAAAAGGTCTGCACGCGCGCGCGTCTGCTAAGCTTGTAGAAGTTGTCGAAGGTTTTGATGCAACCGCGGATATATCCAAAGATGGTCTGAGCGCCTCTGGGGATTCGATTATGGGGCTTTTAATGTTGGCAGCGCCTATTGGAACGACTATTGAGGTTCTGACTTCCGGACCGGAGGCAGCGGCTCTTGGTGATGCAATAGGGCAATTGGTTGCTGACAAGTTTGGTGAAGAGTGCTGATGGTGGTTGTCGTCGCCGGATTTGTGAAGAGCTAAAGGTGATCATGACCGATCCTGTACAGATGAAACAGTCCGATCAGGTTCATGCTGTTGCACCAATCCCGTACGACAAACGGCATTTGTCTTATGCGGGAACATTTACCAACCCGTGGAAAGCTTTTGCTATTCGTAGCCTTGAATGGATGACCGGTAAAATTCCACTTTTGCGGTTGGTGCGCCGGTTCGAACGTATGGGTCCTGCCTTTGGTCAGGCGTTCTGGGCTCAGGCTTTGGATTTGATGGGGATCGATTTATTAACCCCGCAGGTACAGATTAATAAAATCCCTCCAACGGGTCCGGTGATTATTGTAGCCAATCATCCGCATGGTTTGGTGGATGGTATGATTTTGGCCGAATTGATAGGGCGGGTCCGTCAGGATTATAAAATTTTGACACGCACGCTTTTGACCGGTGTTAAAGAGATCGAAGAGTTTATGATCCCAGTGCCGTTTCCCCATGAGATCGATGCCCGTAAGAAAAGCCTGGAAATGCGTAAACTTGCGATGACACATCTTGAAGAAAACGGTCTGATCGTTTTGTTTCCCTCTGGTGTTGTGGCCTCGGCAGACACGTATTTTGGGCCGGCAATCGAGGCAGAGTGGAACCCGTTTACTGCTAAAATGATCACCAAATCCGGTGCCATTGTCGTACCGGTTTATTTTCCCGGACAAAATTCCCGTCCATATCAAATTGCCAGTAAAATTTCTGCTACAGTCCGGCAGGGGTTGCTGCTGCACGAGGTTATTCACGCATGTAACAAGCCGCAGGCCCCGACTGTGGGTGATGCTATAGCCCAAGAAAAAATAGATGAATTCAGTAATAAACCGCGCAAATTGGTGGCGTGGCTCCGCGAGCATACGCTGGCTTTACGACACCATCCCGACGCGTGACCACCTATCGGGTCGGCACAGGTGTCCCGCTGCGATAATCGTAAAACCCGCGTTGTGATTTGCGCCCCAACCAACCCGCTTCGACGTATTTTGTCAGCAAAGGACAGGGCCGGTATTTCGTATCAGCCAAGCCGTCATGCAACACATTCATGATCGCAAGGCAGGTATCGAGCCCGATAAAATCCGCCAGTTCCAACGGCCCCATTGGGTGGTTTGCGCCCAATCTCATCGAGCTATCAATTGACACCACGTTACCAACGCCTTCATACAGTGTATAAACGGCCTCATTAATCATCGGCATCAACAGACGATTTACAATAAAGGCCGGAAAATCTTCAGCGCTGGCTGCAGTTTTGCCCAATCGCTCCACCACCTGTTTGCAAGCTGCGTAAGTTGTCTCGTCTGTGGCAATGCCACGGATCAATTCGACCAGTTTCATCACTGGTACCGGGTTCATAAAGTGAAATCCCATGAACTTTTCAGGGCGATCCGTGCGGCTGGCCAAACGGGTAATAGAAATCGATGAGGTGTTCGAGGTTAGGATTGTATGGTCTTGCAAATGCGGCAAAAGCAGATCGAAAATTGACTGTTTGATGGTCTCATCTTCCGTCGCGGCTTCAATGACCAGATCGGCTTGTCCCACCTTGGAAATGTCGAGGGTCGTATCAATTTGTGCCAGTGCCTTGGCTTTTTCAGCGGCCGTAATCTTTGCACTGCTTACCTGTCGTTCAAGATTTTTTTCGATCAGGGATAAAGCGGCGGTCAGACTGTCTTGGGATATATCCATCATCACGACCCGATAGCCAGCCAAGGCCGTGACATGGGCAATGCCATTGCCCATCTGTCCCGCACCGATGATGCCTATTGATCGGATTTCCATTGCATTATCCTTTGATTTCTTGCGCCTTAGCATAGGTAGGCTGGCGGCGCTTTGCAAATGTCGTTGGCGGGGCTGACCAAAGACACTATTGCACTAGGGTCAGGACCTATTAATTTCTTGCGCATTTAGGAATGTTCTGAATCAATGTTCTCCAAAATCAGGAGGACAACGTGTCAGATC
>NYVC01000021.1 GCA_002684375.1 Marinovum sp. | reverse complement strand
ATATCTGGTTGAATTGTTGTTGCGAGACAGCAGCCCGACCGAAAGAGATACACCCCCTTAGAACTTACTTACATTGTTGATTTTGCGCGTCGAGATGAGATGACGGACGCGCTGACGTATTTGTTGAGAACAGCAGCGCCGCAGTTGATCGCGACAGCCGTTGAGGCCGAGCTTGCCAGTGACCTGCCACAATTCACCGACGTGCGTACCGGGACGGGTCATGCGGCTGTCGTGCGCAATGGACACCATCCGGCCCGACCATTCCAAACCGGCCTTGGTCTTGTGAATGTAGGCAGTTTTAAGGTTCGCTCCAAGGACGGGACACCGGTGACATTCCTGTCTGCCTTGGTGCCGCCCCATGTGCGCAGGTCCAAGTCGTTGGATGCCGCCTTGCCATGGCTCTGTCTCAAAGGGGTTTCCCGCGGCGAGATGGCCCCCGCCCTTAAAGCCCTTCTGGGCCCTGATGCAACAGGGTTGTCGGCAAATACGATTTTTCGGCTAAAGTCGCGATTAGGCAAAGTTATACGGGAACTGGAGAGACGCTGATCTCTATGACGAGCCATTGCCTAAATCTGGGCTGATGGTGTCCACAGTGGGCTACGCGGCAAAGACGACAAACTCTGCGCCCATGTGATCGTTGGGCTCACAGCCCGTAGCAAGAGGCGATTCCTGGCCATCGAAGATGGGGTGGGCGGGTCGACCCAAAGCTGGCGAGAAGTTCTGCTCCGCCTCACAATCCGGGGACTGAATGCCCCCCAATTGGCGATTGGAGACGGTGCCATAGGGGTGTGGGTCGCCATGGATGAAGTCTATCCCGCGGCCCGACAGCAGCGGTGTCGGCAACACCAAACAATCAACGTACTGAATTGCCTGCCCAAGCTGTCTCAGCCAAAGGCTCAGAACTCGATTCACAACATTTGGCAGGCCGAGACCAAAGATGATGCGGAAAAGGCCTCTGACTTGTTCACCAAAACTTATCAGTCCAAATATCCCAAAGTGGCGCTGTGCATGCAAAAAGACCGCGAAGACCTCATGGCATTCTTCGACTTCCCCGCCCAGTATTGGCAGCGCATCCGCACCCGTAATCCTATCGAAAGCGCCTTTGTCATGATCCGCCACCGGACCAAGCGTTCAAACGACTGCATGTCAGGCGATGGCATGCTGCAATTGATGTTTAAACTGGGCCAATGCGCCGCGCAAAACTGGAGACGATTACGCGGATTTGAGTGCCTTGCCAAAGTCATCAAAGGCGTCAGCTTCAAAGACGGAATTGATGCCACCAAACCGGACCAGATCGCCGCATAAATGACAGACCTCAAACACCGGATTTGACAATAACGCGCTCACCAATTGGCTTTTTCAAACCATCCTGTACGGGGCAATGACATCGTCCGTTTTGGGATATTCGCACTGGGTGTCGACCGTTTTATCAAGTAGAATTTTGCTTCTCTTATTTGTTTGCCTATGCACAAACTCTAATCCGCATTGAGCTGGCTTGCTCAAAAAGTTTAAGCCTAGAGTGGCTTCGTCTGTATTCGAACTTTCACATAAACTCGAGAATTTGTATGGAAGTCGGTGATATATATACATACTAGCAAGGCGGAATTATGTGGGCGGCGCTGATTACTTTCTTATGTAAATAGAAACGCTTCTGGGTGAAAACTTAAATTGTTTGACGGTTTTGATTATGAGTTTTAATCTAAAGCAGTGTTAATGGGGTGTGCTCGCTCATGGGAGATTTTATAATCTTTGCGTTGGCTGTGAATTTTTTTTGGCTACCGGCTCTCGTTAATTTTCTTCTTGATAGCCTCGGAATCATAGGCGGCGATACCGAGCGTTTTGACAAAGTCATGGCGCGGCATGGCAAAAGTGGTGATACGTTGCGCGTCAAATTATTCGGTTGGCTTTTTGTACCGCTGGGTTGGATGGTTGCGGCCTACCTATTGACCGAAAGAACAGGATGTGAGGCGCTGGTCCATCTCGCCTCATGTTAAATTCACAGGATCGAGTATAATATCAACTTGTGGACTGTCAGCATACGGTGGAGCTGACATTTAATTTGTCTTTTTGACCGGCTGTATATGTGGGCCCATTAGACGGCGTTATGTAACTTTGATTGTGAGGTTTCTATCTCGATAATTTTTTGTGCAGGGTCATTTGTAAGGTAAAGCAAAGAAACATTTTTCTCATCGGTTGAAGCTATTTCAAAGGCGCGGTTCTCTGTTTTGGAGCTCTGCGCGCGCTAGAGGCTCGTAGAGAAAGGCAGCTTGGGTGCGCAATTTTGCGGTAAAATTTTGATTTACCTAGCCTAATTCACGGGCTCTATTCATGTAAACTCAAGTTATATTTGATTTTCTCACAGAATTTGATACACTTTGGATACTAAAATATTAAAGCTACTTTGGTTGCCGTGTCTTTTAATAAACTGGAAAGTGACATGGCGTCTGGCTTGTTGGCTAAAAAATAATTTTCCGGTTTGGGGGCGTGAGTCAGGTGGATACATTTCTAATCTTTGCGCTGGCCCTAAACTTTCTTTGGCTGCCCTCCATAATCTTGATGTTTTTGGATATGATTTTGGCCATGGGGTGCAGTGAGGACCGCTACCAATTGTTATTGATTGAGTACGCTAAACAGCTTGATCCGACCCGAAATAAACTATGCANNTGGNTTTTTGTGCCTCTTGGTTGGNTCGCGGGCGCTTATTTCTTGACCGAAGGATTTGGGTGCATGGCCTTTGTCAATTATGCGGCCTGCTGAANNTGGGGCATTTCTGACTAAGTTTGGAAGACTGCATCAGGCTGTTGGTTATTGAGTGTTTGCAGGNTTTAAACAGGTTTGGCAGCACTCCAATATCAGGCTGAACGCTTTTCTCTGTATCTTNGAAAGGTAATTGATACTTAACATTAGTGCCAAAACGGAACCTCACCCAAGCTGTGAAAAGCCTTCGATCTGCGATAGGTTCAAAACCACGCTATTTCTGTATTTTTGATGACGACTTGAGAACCGTTTGCAACCTTTTTTGTGAAATATTTATAAGTTGGTTGGTATTATTAGGTACGGTAAAGATCCCCGCAATTATTAGAGATAATGATGCTCAAGCCGCTGCCAACGAGCAACCGCATGATGTGTGGGACAATGTTATATGTGTTTGGTGCTCTTTACTGGGATTACGGAGCCTTACTGTAANAGGATTATTATTAGATATCNGCGCCAGTGTTCTGTCACGCTGGTCCTGTTACCAAGGTTTGTAATCCACAATTGCTTCGCCAAGGTCTGTCCGGGCCTTTGCGAGTTNGGCCTTGAGTTCGGCTGATTGCACCGTTAGGTCACGTAATTTCCAAAAGGCATGTTCAACATCGCTTCCAGCAAGCATGTCTGCAATGGTTTTGGTCAATGTCCCGTCACAACCAACAATTCTGGCTTCTTCTCCAAAGAGAGTTGAAATGATATGATTGCAGATTTTATCCTCCGACGAACAGTTGCAGCGCACAGTNAGGTTTCTATCAACGCGNNTCAGTTCTACGGAGGCNGGTTTCTGCCCTTCAACGATAATTAAAACGGTAAGACTTGTCTCGACCATGCGTATACTCCTGACCAAAGTAGCAATTCCTGTGGTCTAAGTTGATTTTATTTTAAAAAAGGTCAACATGATAAATTCAAAACTTTAATTTATGAAGGTTATGGTTATTCTNGGACGTAAATAAAAATTCNTGACGACCTTTCCGGACAAAGCAAGCGCATTCTTTGACTATGATTTAATCGCTTNGAGCCTCTCCTGGATTAAAGGCCCAGAGTATCCCGCAGACTGTACCAAGTCATCGCTAATTTGAGCAGGGGTGATTGCACCCATTTGCCGCCGGGAAACGGCACCGAGGGCATCCGCGTCATTGTGTCAAACCCCTCGGATTGTCCGGCGATGGCCAGCGCCAGCAATTTGCCCGATAGTGTGGCCGCACCGACCCCGTGTCCAGAATAGCCCGAGGCGGACAGAATATTGTTATCGAGGCGCGTCAGATAGGGCAGGCGATGCGCGGTGATGGCCAGTGTGCCGCCCCACGCATAGTCAATCTTGACGTCCCGCAGCTGCGGGAAGATTTTTTGCATCGGTCTGCGCACTTTGGCCGCGATATCGGTGGGAAAACGATAGCTGTAATTCTCGCCCCCGCCGAATAACAATCGCCCGTCGTGTGACAGGCGAAAATAGTTCACTACAAACTTTGTATCCGCGACAGCCACGTCTTGCGTCAGCACTTTGGCCGTGTCTTTGCCCAGCGGCTCGGTCGCGGCGATAAAGTTATTGATGGGCATCACCCGCCCGGCAAGCTTGCGGTTGAGCTGTCCTAGATAACCGTTACAGGCCACAATAGCATGGGTGCAGCTGACCGCTCCGTCACGGCAGGTGATCACCGGCTTTGTCCCTTTGCAGATGTTTGTGACTTCGCTGCGTTCATAAATGCGCACGCCGGCGGCTTTGGCGGCGCGCGCCAGCCCCAGCGCATAGGCCAGCGGATGTAAATGCGCAGCACCTTGGTCCAGATAGCCACCGTGATAGGCCGGCGATGGGCACAGAGCCTGTCCTTGCACCTTGTCCAGCGTGACAATCTGGTCATAGCCATAATGATCCGACAAATGCTCTGCCTCAAGGTGAAGCGCGGCCATCTCTTTTGCCGTCAGTGCCATATGGGCAACCCCGGGTTTCAGATGGCAATCTATGCGGTGCTGCGCGATCAGTGTTTTGACCAAATCTTTTGCATCTTCTGCCAAATGCCAGAGTTGGTTGGCGTCATGGGCGCCCATCATCCGTTCGAGTTTGCCTTGATCAACGTTTTGGCCGCTGCCCAATTGCCCGCCATTGCGCCCCGACGCGCCAAAGCCCACACGCTGCGCCTCAAGTATCACAACGTCATAGCCGCGTTCGGCCAGAGCAAGCGCCGCCGACAGACCAGTATATCCAGCCCCAATGATACAGACATCAGCGCGAATGTCTGCGTTCAAGGGGGCAAAGGCGGCCAGCGGTGCAGTTGTTGCTGCGTACCAGCTGTCCGGGTACTGGCCAAGCGTGTCATTAGAATAAAGTAGATTCATACATTTAACAGCAGATGTTCACGTTCCCAAGGGCTGATAACTTGCAAAAATTCCTCGTATTCAGCGCGCTTTACAATCGAATAGACGCGGGCAAACTCTGGCCCCAAGACCTCTTGAAGCGCCAGCGCCGCATCGAGATTATCCAAAGCGCTGCCAACACCACGCGGGATATCGCTATCGCCAGCATAGGCATCGCCGGAAAATTTAGCTCTGGGTTTATCTTGATTGTTCAACCCTAGATATCCGCAAGCCAGAGAGGCGGCAATGCCCAGATAGGGATTGCAATCCATGCCAGCGACCCGGTTTTCGACCCGTCGCGATTGCGGGTCGGCCAACGGAATGCGAATGCCCGTGGTGCGGTTGTCATAGGCCCATTCAAGGTTGATTGGTGCGGCATGGTCTTTGACATAGCGCCGGTAGCTGTTGACATAGGGCGCGATCATCGCAATTGCGTCGGGCAAATGCGTTTGCAACCCGCCGATAAATTGGAAAAACGCCTCAGTTTCTCGCCCTGCGTCGTTTGAGAACAGATTTTTGCCGGTGGCCATATCCAGAATCGAGTGATGGATATGCATCGCACTACCGGGTTCTGTGGCGATGGGCTTGGCCATAAAGGTCGCATAGCAATCATGGCGCAGCGCGGCCTCGCGGATCAGGCGTTTGAAATAAAACACCTCATCGGCCAGTGTCACGGGATCACCGTGCATCAGGTTGATCTCAAGCTGACCGGCACCGCCCTCTTGGGTGATGCCGTCAATCTCAAACCCCTGTGCCTCGGAAAAATCATAGATGTCATCAATGACCGGCCCAAATTCATCGACGGCGGTCATTGAATAGGATTGCCGCGCTGCCGCTGGTCGGCCCGAACGGCCAATCATCGGCTTGATATTCTGGGTTGGATCCAAATTTCGGGCTACCAAAAAAAATTCCATCTCCGGCGCCACAACCGGTTTCCAACCGCGATCATGATACAGTTTCACGACCCGTTTAAGCACATTGCGTGGCGAATATGGAATTGCCACGCCGTTTCGGTCATAGGCGTCATGAATGACCTGCAGCGTCCAATCGGCGGTCCAGGGGGCCGCACTTGCAGTGGCCATATCCGGGCGCAGCACCATATCGCGTTCGATAAACCCTTCATCTCCGGCGGCCTCACCCCAATCGCCGGTGATGGTTTGATAAAAGATTGAATCCGGTAGGTGAAACGATGTTTGGCGGGCAAACTTACTGGCAGGCACCGCTTTTCCGCGAGCCACGCCGGGTAAATCCGAGATGATGCATTCCACCTCGTCCAGACGTCGGTTCTGAAGATAGGTCTGCGCAGCGGTAGGAAGCTTGTCGATCCAATTTGACATTACGGCCTCTTTAACTTGAAAAAGTCTGCTATTCTCTTGGCGATAACTTGATTTTGAATGGGGTTGTCAAGCGCCTCGTAGGCGGCCTCTATCAAGTCTGTGGGCACAACGCCCGGCGCTCGCGTGCGCGCCAAACCCTCGATAAACTCGGCTTCAAATTCGGGATGGGCCTGCAGTGTAAAGGCGCGGTTGCCATAGAGCAAAAATGCGTTTTCGCAAAAGTTATTCTGTCCTATTACCCGGGCGTCGGCTGGAATTTGGGTCACCTGGTCCTGATGCCAGGCATTCAGAGCAAGTGGTGCGCCTTCGAAGGTATAGTCGGTATGGCCTATATTCCAACCGCCGGAGAATTTGGTGACGGTTCCGCCCAAAGCCTGTGCGATGATCTGGTGACCGAAGCAAACGCCCACCATCGGAATATGCGTCTCATAGGCCTGCCGGACAAAGGTTTCCAAAGGCTTGATCCAAGGGTGGTTTTCGTAAACGCCATGGCGCGAGCCGGTGATCAACCAGCCATCAGCCTGTGACACCGACTGTGGAAATTGCTGGTTTTCAATATCCCACGTTTCAAAAGTGAACCCGTGACCATCCAAAAGCGTTGTGAACATTGCGGGATAATCGCCAAGGTCGGTCTTCAGACTGTCTGGCGCATGTCCGGTTGCCAAAATGCCGATTTTCATAAAACACCTGTTCAATCTTTTGGGTTAGCCTATGCCTTACAGTTCTGGACAACAAGCTTGTTTAGAGGGCCTTGAGGTAAATTGCGCGGCGCATTTGGCTGTCCAGATCCGTCAGGATGCGGCGTTCTTGATGTTTGGTGCGGGTGAAATTATCGATCATCATCGCCGGGAATAAGCGCTTGATGTGGTTGCTGCGCTCAAAGTCGGTAATCGCCTGTTCGAGGGTCTGGGCGATTTGTGGTGCGGTGCGGTCATAGGCGTTGCCAATAGTGGCTGGCGGCGGCGGGATTTGGTCTTCAATTCCGTTCAACGCGGCCCCGAGGATAGCGGCCAGCATCAAATAGGGATTGGCATCGGCACCGGCGACACGATGTTCTATCCTGCGAGCGTTTGGCGGGCCTGCAGGTATTCGCAATGCCGTGGTGCGATTGTCATATGCCCAGCACAGAGAGGTCGGAGCATGGGCCCCGGGCACAAGACGCTCAAAACTGTTGTCAAAGGGTGCAAAAATCAAACTACTGTCGGCCATTGCCGAAAGGCAACCCGCCAGCGCATGCCGCAGCGTTTCTGATCCGGTCGCGCTACCATCGTCAAAGATATTCTTTCCTGTGGCATCCAGCACCGAAAAATGGCTATGCATTCCCGACCCGGCACTATCTGGATAGGGTTTGGCCATAAAACTGGCGATAAATCCGTGTCTTCGGGCAACGCCTTTCGCGGCAATTTTAAACAGCCAGGCGTTGTCGGCGGTGCGCAGTGCATCATCGCAGTGAAGAAGATTGATTTCAAACTGGCCGATACCACTTTCCGAGATTGCGGCATCGGCGGGAATATCCATCGCGTCACAGGCGGCATACAGATCGGTTAGAAACCCGTCGAAATCATCCAATGCGCTGATGGACAGCGTATCGGCCACCGCATGGCGATATGTGGTCCCCGGCACGCAGGGTATCTGGGGTTCTGGTCCTGAGGCGTCAATCAGATAAAACTCCATTTCAATGGCAGACACCGGTGTCAGGTGCTGCTGTTTGTACCGCTCAAGCACCCGACGCAGGACATGACGGGGATCGCCATCAAAGGCGGTATTGTCGGTATTAAACATGCCCATGGGCAATATCGCCGTCGGTGTGTCAAGCCACGGCATGGGAACGAATCCGCGTTCTGTGGGCACCAGCAGGCCGTCGGCGTCGCCACTGTCGAATACCAGTGGGCTATCGTCGATATCTTGACCTAGAAGATCCACATTCAGGGTGGAAAAGGGTAGCCTTGTGCCACCAGAAAAAACTTTATCTGAAAACCGCCGTGGCAGTCGTTTGCCGCGGGCTTGGCCGTTGAGATCGGCAATAGCCAAGCGCAAAGCCGTAATATTTGCGTGCCGGTCTAGCCAATCTTGCATCAGTCTCTCCATAAGTCTTACGCCACATCTTTGATTTGATCACAAATATAAAAGCGGATTGAGGCATTTTTATTATTTAAATGCAATTTAAAACCAACTGAAGTCAATATTTGATCAAATTAATGCTACTATCGGAACATGTTTAAGCGCAAGCGGATTTTCTGATAATCCTCCTTGGGGATATGCCGGTTCAGTCGCCGGTTGATCGCACTGAAAAATCCAATGATCAAAAGGGTCAGCAGGATGAAATATCCTCCGAGTATGGGGTAAGGTACGAATGGGTTGAAAGTTTTATCGGCAAAGTAACTGGCGTAATACAGCGCATCCCCACGTTGTTGCCATGCTGGAAACGCCGAGAGAAAGACCAGTGCCGTGGCGTGAAACAAAAAGATCGCTTCATTGGTATAGGCCGGCCAACCCAGACGCAACATTGTCGGCCAGACAATTTTGCGAAACCGTGTCCAGCCTGACAGCCCATAGGCATCGGCGGCCTCGATGTCGCCCTTCGGGATCGATAGAAGGGCGCCGTGGAAGATAGCCGCCGAATAGGCTGCTGTGTTACAAAACAGCACGATCAACGCCCCCAACCAAGCGGCAGTGAACGGGTCGAAAAACCCATAGTGTTTCTTGAGGCTGAGAAAAAGAAAATAGGCAAAGAACAGCTGGATAAACAGCGGTGAGCCCCGGAAGATAAACACAAACCAATCCGCAGGAAGCCGGAGCCACCAACGGTCTGAAAATTGACCCAACGCCAGAGAAACGGCAAAGAAAAAGCCAAAAAACAGGGAGATCGCGCCAAAATAGACATTCCAGATCATGCCAGATCCGATCAGTGTCACCTGCTGGCACAGGGTGAAATCGGTTTTCGGCAAGCCGCGCAGTCCGATGCCTATGGCTCTGAGGCCATAGTCGGCAACGGTGTCCCAGCAACTCATAGGCCTGCAGCCTGTTGTTGTGCGCCACCCGTTGTGGATTGGCCATAGGTTAGTTTTTTCATCATTCGGTCCAGAACCACCTCGGAGACTTTGGTGAAGGCAAGGTAGAAAACCAAGAGCACCAGAAAATACCACATCCGCCAGTCCCCATGGGGATAGGCGCTGAAACGGGCCAGTTTACTGCCGCCGAGTTCGTTTGCCCAGTAAACGATGTCTTCAACACCCAGCAGAAACAACAGTGGTGTGGCCTTAATCAGAACGATCCACAGATTGGAAAGGCCGGGCAGGGCATAGACCCACATCTGGGGCACCAGAATACGCCAAAAACTTTGGCGGTTGGTCATTCCGTAAGCTTCCGCCGTCTCGATCTGGGCTCGTGGTACCGCATGCATTGCGCCAAACAGCACATTGCTGGCAAAAGCGCCAAACACGATCGCAAATGTAAACACCGCCAAGGCAAACCCATAGATTTTATGCACCCATTGCGGGGCGTCCCCCTGTGGCAGTTTTGCCGCCTGACAGACGACAAAATCGGCACCTTGGCGAATGTTATCGGTCCAGTCGGGGCAGAGCGTTTTATGGCGTGTCCATTCGAACGCCTGATCCAACGCAATGACGAAAAATAAAAAGAAAACAATGTCGGGGACACCGCGCACGATCGAAATATAGATTTTACCAAACCATCGCAACGGCGCAAACTGTGAACGCGCAGCGCTGGCACCAGCAAAGCCAAACATCAGCGCCGTCGGCGCAGTAATCGCCAGCAACAGCAGGACCGTCGCAAATGAGGCGTAAAAACCCATGTGTTTACCTGTGGTCAGGTAACACAATAGCCACTGCGTCCGAGGCAACAGTTCGGGGTCAGAACAAAAACTAAAAATCAGGGGCCTCTTAGGGTCTTAGACCGGATAACGGGCAGGGCAATAACGGGCGGGAGCCGACAAAAGCTAAGTGGTGGCAAAGGGCGCGGGGCCCTTTGCCAAAAGACGATTAAAAGGTTTCGCCAATTTCCCATTTTGTGATCAGCGCGTTCAGCGAACCGTCAGCCTTCATCGAATCGATGGCTGCCGAGAATTTGTCTTTCAATTCACCATCGCTTTCACGAATGCCCATGCCAACGCCGCCGCCAAGCATGATGTTGTCGCCCGTCAGCATCAGATCAGCATTCTCGGCTGCGATCGGCGCCAGAAAGGATTTGTCAGCCAGCACCGCATCAGCCTCGCCATTGCGTACGGCCGCGATGGTTTCTTCCGGTGTGGAAAACTCAACCAAAGTGGCACTTGTCGTGGCGATATAGCCCGATTGAATGGTGTTGGATTGCGCGGCGATCACGCCGCCAGCCAGATCTACATCATTCGACAGAGCCAAGTAAGCAGAGGGGTCAGGCTGGCTGTAGTTGGTGGTGAAATCGATCACTTCATCGCGCTCAGCGGTGATCGACATGCCAGCGATAATCGCATCATAGTTGCCAGAGACCAGATTGGGGATGATGCTGTCCCAATCATTCACGACCCATTCACAGGTCAGTTTGGCGCGTTTGCACAGCTCGTCGCCGACCTCACGCTCAAAGCCGTCAACTTCACCGGCATCATTGAGAAAGTTCCACGGCGCATAGGCCCCCTCGGTGCCGAGACGCACAGTGTCGCTTGCATAGGCCATTCCGGCGGTCAGGGCCAGGGCGGCTGTGGTTAAGATAAGATTTTTCATAGTTTCTCCTAGGTTTTTTGTTTAGGTTTGGTGTTCAAGCTGCAACGGTTGAGCTTAAAAACTGCTGCAGGCGTTGTGATTTTGGGGCGCCGAACAGGGTGGCCGGCGGGCCTTCTTCTTCTATCCGACCTAGGTGTAAAAACACAACATGGTCAGCGACATCTGCGGCAAGCTTCATGTCGTGGGTGACAATTACCATGGTGCGGCCCTCGCTGGCCAAATCCTTAATGACCGCGATAACCTCTTGTTCAAGTTCGGGGTCCAGCGCCGAGGTGGGCTCGTCAAATAACAGTGCCTCGGGGCTCATACATAGGCCTCGGGCAATCGCTGCACGCTGTTGCTGGCCGCCGGAAAGCTGGGCCGGAAAGGCATCACATTTCTCACCAATGCCGACTTTTTCAAGATAGCCACGCGCTGCGGTTTCGGCGACATCTTTAGGAAGACCGAGCACAGTAACCGGTGCCTCCATCACGTTTTGCAAAATCGTCATATGAGCCCACAGATTGAACTGTTGAAACACCATAGACAGATTGGTGCGCATGCGCAGCACTTGCTTTGTGTCAGCGGGGCGACGCTCAGGGCCATCACCTAGCCATAGAACGGGTTCGTCTTTGAAAAGGATGTCGCCTTGCTGGCTATTTTCCAAAAGGTTGATACACCGTAAAAGGGTGGATTTTCCCGACCCCGAAGACCCGATCAACGCCACGACGTCACCTTTGCGTGCGCAGATGTCGACCCCTTTCAGGACCTCGAGGTTGCCAAAACTTTTGTGTAAGTCGCGAACCTCGATAACAGGAGTTGGGTTTGACACTAAGCTCTCGTTCCATTTTTCATAATATATGCACCATTAACCCCTATAATTCAGGATTTTCAACGCGCAATCTGTGTTTAATGATCTGTTACAGNTCAAAATGGAGCCATTTTCCGCCGAAACGGACGCGACACGCTGTGTTCGTGAAAAACTTGCCCCAAGCCTTTGATGNNAAAACAACCCAAGCGGGTNATCTCATCTTTNAGGTTGTGAACTGNTCCNATTTTGCGGCTCAAAGGCCACCGCTGACACGTTGACGGGCCAGGGCGCTGTCGCGGTCATTGATGCCGAGCAAGCTTGAGACCAGACGCAGCAGCGCATCCTCTTCGTCCTCTCGTGCACCGTCCGCAAGAACCACCTGCCAAAGGCTTTCGATCACAGCCAAGCGGTCTTCATATGCCACAGCATCTTTGATCGCACGGGTGAAGCGAATGGTGTCCGGCGCCTCGCTCTCAAGGGTTTCGGCGTCTTGACGCAATTTGGCTGCGGCCTCTGCTGTCAGAGAGTAACGCAGCGACGTAATGGCGTCGATCCGATCAATTTCGGTCTGGATATAGGCGCCGTCGGTGCGGGCGATTCGCACCAGCAAGGCGGTCAGTGCCAAACGGGCGTCNNCGTCNTTGATGGGGGNNGGGCTTGGTGCGGTCAGTTGCTTTAGAAAATCTGCAAACATCTTGAGCCTTCTGAATTAAAATTGTCGCTAGACATCCCCTAAATGGGATGGAGGGGTCTCTATATATCAAAGCCCTCGACGATCACAAGATCGATGTCAGAGACCGGGATACGCAGGGCTTTGGCGGCTTGATATTCGGAGCTTTCGTAACAAGCTTTTGCCGCTTCTAATGAGGGGAATTCAATCACAATTGACCGGGGACGTTGCTGACCTTCGCATAGCTCTTGNGCGCCGCCGCGAACCAAAAAACGGCCGTTGTATTTGGCNAAAGCTGTGGCGTTGGCCTTGCGGTATTTTGCATAGGCATCAAAGTCGTCGACGGTTGCATGTCCGATCCAATACGCTTTTGTCATTTGGTTTCCCCCGGTTGTTGCGATTGATATTTTTTGAAACATCTGCTCAGGCGCGCAGCCTCTGGCGCCAGTGCGAACGGCGGATTGATCACAAANAAGCCTGAGCCGATCATCTTATGGCCGGGGCGGGCCGGTGGAAAAGCCACCTCGTGGCGCAGCGCTTCTGGGCAGCTGTGTTCAAGCTCGCGCAACATGCTGTGATGCATCCCTGTGGTCAGCAACGGATACCACAGCACGATTATCCCAACCGGCCATTTGCGGTGGATCTGTCGGATAAAGCCGGGCAGGGTCCCGTATTCTGATTTCATTTCATAGCTCGGATCAATCAACAGCATCCCGCGCCGTGGCATCGGCGGGCAGAGCGATTGTGCCAGCGCTAAGCCCTCTTGTGCATAACAGCGCGCTTGGTAGGGCGACATCGCATACTCAAGTGCGGTGGCTTCCTGCGGATGCAGCTCTGCCAGATGCAGCTTGTCTGTCGCTCGCAGTGTTTCGGCCGCCAAAAGTGGTGATCCGGGATAGCTATGCGGGCCGTGTTGCGCTCGGATTGTTGCTAGGACCTGCAGATACGGATGGGCGCCGCTAAACCAGTTTGCCGCCAAAACCCTGTTGATGCCTTCGGTGGCCTCGCCGGTTTTGATTGCCTCATCAGAGTTCAGATCGTAAAGGGCGCGCCCGGCATGGGTTTCGATATAGCTGATTGGTTTCTCTTTTTGGGTCAGATACTGCAACATCCAGACCAGCAGGCTGTGCTTGTGGACATCGGCCATGTTCCCGGCGTGATACAGATGTTGGTAAGACAGCATTTACTGCCCCTGACCGCGCGGCGCCGGGGGATTAGACCAGACGGGATATATCCTTGGCGGCACGCACAAAATCCTTGAACAACGGGTGAGGGGCAAAGGGCTTCGATTTTAGTTCCGGATGAAACTGGACGCCAATAAACCAAGGGTGACCGTCCCATTCGACAATCTCGGGCAACCGCCCGTCGGGTGACATCCCGGAAAACTTCAGTCCTTTCGCCTCAAGTGCCTTGCGGTATTTTACATCGACCTCATAGCGGTGCCTATGGCGTTCGTCGATAGCGGTTGCGCCATAGATTTCTGCCACTTTTGAGCCTTCTTTCAGCGTGGCATCATAGGCTCCTAGGCGCATTGTGCCGCCTTTGTCGTCGGAATGGCTGCGCGCCACCTTATGGTTGCCCTGCACCCATTCTTTCAGGTGGTAGACCACTGGCTCAAAGCGCTTTTCGCCGGCCTCATGGTCAAATTCTTCTGATCCTGCTGCGGTCACACCCGCAACATTTCGGGCGGCCTCGATCACCGCCATCTGCATGCCAAGACAAATCCCAAGGTAGGGGATCTTGTGTTCGCGGGCAAACTTCGCCGCCTTTATCTTGCCTTCGGTGCCGCGTTCGCCAAAACCTCCCGGTACCAAAATGGCGTGAAACGGGGCCAAATGCGGGGTGACGTCTTCGCGTTCAAAAATCTCGGCATCGACCCACTCGATCCGCACTTTCACGCGGTTGGCCATGCCGCCGTGGGTTAAGGCTTCGGCGATCGACTTGTAGGCGTCCTCAAGCTGGGTGTATTTGCCAACAATCGCGACCTTGACCTCACCCTCGGGGTTATAGATCCGGTCGGCGACGTCTTCCCAACGCGATAGCTCTGGTCTGGGAGCCGGATTAATCTGGAACGCATCCAGGACCGCCTGATCCAGCCCTTCCCGGTGGTAGGCCAAGGGTGCTTCATAGATCGATTTCAAATCTTGCGCTGCGATGACACTTTCGGCGCGTACATTGCAAAAAAGCGCCAGTTTCTCGCGTTCTTTAGCTGGAATTGGTCCTTCGGAACGACACACCAGAATATCCGGGGCGATGCCGATGCTGCGCAATTCCTTGACGCTGTGCTGGGTCGGTTTGGTTTTCAATTCGCCACTGGCCTTGATGAACGGCAATAATGTCAGATGCATGAACAAGCATTGACCGCGCGGTTTGTCCTGACTGAACTGACGGATTGCNTCGAAAAACGGCAGACCCTCTATGTCGCCGACGGTGCCGCCAATTTCGCACAGCATAAAATCGACCTCGTCTTCGCCNATTGAAATGAACTCTTTAATTTGATTGGTGACATGGGGGATGACTTGAATGGTTTTGCCAAGATAATCGCCGCGGCGTTCTTTTTCCAATACTGTCGAATATATCCGCCCTGAACTGACGGAATCTGTCGTGCGTGCCGCCACGCCGGTAAAGCGTTCGTAATGCCCCAGATCAAGATCGGTCTCTGCGCCGTCATCGGTGACAAACACTTCGCCATGTTCAAACGGGCTCATGGTGCCGGGGTCTACATTCAAATACGGGTCTAACTTGCGCAATCTAACCGAAAACCCGCGCGCCTGAAGCAATGCGCCAAGAGCAGCCGAAGCCAAACCTTTGCCCAAAGAGGACACCACACCGCCGGTTATGAATATGAATCGTGCCATTGAACAGGCGCTCCCGCATGAGTGAAATAGGCTGCCCAAAACGGTCAACATATCGCTGTATTACGGGATTAACCCAGTACAGGAGATCAGACCCTTTGGCAAGCGCGCCGCAACATCATGTTGCGGAAAATAAAGNTGCCGCAAACTGTNGTGGTTTAGTCGGCGCGAGGGACCAAAGGCGCTGCGTCGTTGGCACTGGGTGGCAACAGGTCGTCTATGTCCGGCAGGCTTTGTTCGTCTTGCTGTTCAACTGTTCCGGAGCCACCAAGGCGATCGATCACCGAACTTCCAGCAGATTTTTGCGCTGCAATGATTGTCAGGGTCATCGATGTGATAATGAAGCCGATAGCGAGTATCCACGTTACTTTGGCNAGAGCCGAAGCTGCGCTGCGCCCGGTCATCGCGCCACCGCCGCCACCGCCGCTGCCCATGCCAAGGCCACCGCCCTCAGAGCGTTGCAACAGCACCACGCCGATCAGCGTTAAAGCCAGTAATAAGTGAACGATCAGCACAACGTTTTCCATAGATCCCCGCAAAGGTAAGAGCGTGTGGGGTATGTAGGCAGTTTTCTGCGGAGGGGCAAGAGGCGTTTCTCTGCTNGACATGTCGGAATTGATTACGCACANTAATTTCCATGCCGCATGATTCCGATCCTGATCACCCTCATAGTTTATTGCCGCCCGATCCTGCGCTGCGTGTGCAGGCTCTCGAGACAATTTTGCGACAGAAAGGCCTGATTGATCCCGATGCGCTGGCAGCTATTATTTCAACGTATGAAAATGACATTGGGCCGCAGAACGGGGCCAAGGTGGTGGCCAAAGCCTGGTGTGACGATGAGTTTCGCGCCCGTTTGCTAGATGATCCGATGCCTCTGCTGCAGGATCTTGGGTTTTATGGGCGTCAGGGCGAACATATGGTGGTCGTCGAAAATACTGCGTCGCTTCATAATATAGTCGTGTGTACCCTGTGCAGTTGTTATCCTTGGCCGCTTTTGGGCATTCCACCTGCTTGGTATAAATCTGATGCTTACCGCGCCCGTGCCGTGCGCGAGCCGCGCCGNGTTCTTGCTGAGTTTGGTGTGTCGCTTCCCGATAGCACGGCGATTCGGGTNTGGGATTCAACCGCTGAAATCCGCTATCTTGTGTTGCCGATGCGTCCGTCGGAAACAATGGGTCTGGGTGAGGCGGCCCTGTGCGACTGGGTCAGTCGGGATTGCATGATCGGCACGGGCCTGCCGCAGGCACCGAAATGAGTCGGNTGCATGATATGGGTGGCCGCCTTGGTGATGGTCCATTGCATCCCGAGGCTGCGGATGCACCGGTGTTTGCAAAAGACTGGCACGCTCGGGCGCTTGCCTTGACGCTGGCCTCCGGAGCGTTGGGGCAGTGGACGCTTGACCGCTCGCGGCACCAGCGTGAATGTCTGTCACCGCAAGATTATATGCGCTTTTCTTATTACGANAAGTGGCTGTCCGGATTGGCAGACATTTTAGTGGCAACGGGTGTGCTCACCCGCGACGAGCTCAAAGCGGGGCGGTCGCTATCGCCTGCGACAGAATTGGCGCGGCGGACCCTAAAACCAGAGCAGGTTCAAAAAGNTCTGTCATCGGGTGGNCCNACATTGCGAAAGGCTCAGGCGGTTGCGCAGTTTGAGGTGGGAGACCGAGTGGTCGTGCGCCGGGGGGGCGATAACAGTCTAGTCGCCGGTGGCCACAGCAGATTACCCAGCTACGCGCGCGCCGCCACGGGACGGGTTCTTGCCTATCACGGGTCACATATTTTCCCCGACAGCAACGCACATGGTTTNGGTGAAGCNCCCGAGCCGCTGTATTCNGTGGTTTTTTTGCGTAGTGCTNTATGGTCTGGTGCCGAACATCCCGACGATGAGGTGGTTTTGGATATATGGCAACCCTATCTGCAGCCGGCATCATTGGCCAAATCGAGTTCAGNCTGATGTCGATGGAAATCGGGCAATCCCCGGTGTTCGAGCAGCCTTGGCACGCCCAATTGTTCGCGTTGACGGTACAATTAAACACGGATGGATGCTTT
The DNA here is from genome assembly GCA_002684375.1 of Marinovum sp. Classification (GTDB taxonomy): domain Bacteria; phylum Pseudomonadota; class Alphaproteobacteria; order Rhodobacterales; family Rhodobacteraceae; genus CPC320. The sequence continues at coordinate 30,817 of NYVC01000021.1, read as the reverse complement.
GCGTGGTCCGATTGGGCGCAGCTGTTTGGAGCGACGTTAAAAGAGCACGGCGTGTCGAAACAATTGAATGGCGGGGACGATTATTTTGCTGCGTGGCTTGCCGCATTTGAGGTTTTGCTGAATGATTTACAGCTGGCGAACCCAGCGCAGATCGAAGACATGCGCGCGGCTTGGGCTCAGGCCTATTTGCATACACCCCATGGCCAACCGGTGAAGCTGGCACAATAGGCTGTGAAGGCCTGAGGCTGTGCAGACGGGCCAATGCCAAGTCAGCAGCGCCGGGGGATATTGCCGGCTTAGGTGCACGATAAGTGGCGAAAATGATCATTTGGCGCACAGGGCGTGCTGGTAAAGCCGGTCTTTGCCTGCCTTGCCACGGTGGTAAGACACTGCTAGTGCGAGAGCATATTTTTTCTGTTCTGGATATCTGTTTGAGAGGCTCATCGTGACAACCGAGACAGCGCGGCTCGAAATTAAAAATCTAATGCGGCGGTTTGGTTCCCGCACGGTTGTGGATGATGTTTCACTGCGTATTTTGCCTGGGCAGGTCACTTGTTTGCTTGGACCTTCGGGCTGTGGCAAATCGACCACATTGCGGATGATCGCAGGAATAGAGATCCCGGATTCTGGTGAAATTTGGGTTGATGGTCGGATGGTGTGTGACGGGGCCTCAACCACAGCACCTGAAAACCGCTCAATAGGCTTGATGTTTCAGGATTTTGCCCTGTTCCCACATTTGACCGTTGAGCAAAATGTTGTGTTTGGCCTGACCGGTCCGGTGGCGGCACAACGAAAAAGAGCGGGTGACTTACTGGACAGGGTCGGGCTGCGGCGGCATCTCGAAAGTTATCCCCATGCGCTGTCGGGCGGAGAGCAACAACGCGTTGCTTTGGCCCGGGCGTTGGCTCCGCAGCCGCGTATTTTATTGATGGATGAGCCTTTCTCGGGGCTTGATAACCGCCTGCGGGATGGTATCCGCGACGAAACGCTGGCTTTGTTGAAAGAGGAAGATACGGCGGTTTTGCTGGTCACCCACGAACCGGAAGAGGCGATGCGCATGGCCGATGAAATCGCCCTGATGCGCGATGGCCGGATCATCCAGTCGGGGGCGCCCTATAATCTGTTTACCGCGCCTTATGACAAACAGGCTATGTCGTTTTTTAGCGATATCAACGTCATAGAAAGTCAGGTGAACGGCTCGCTTGCGGAAACGCCCTTTGGCCAGTTTCTCTCGCCAGGTCTGCCAGACGGCACGCGGGTCGATATCGTGGTGCGGCCGCAACATGTAAAAATTGATTTTGACCGCAACGGCAAAGGGCCCGAGCCTACTGCTGTTGACGGTGTTGCGGCCTGCGGCATCGTCGAGCGTGCTCGCTTTATGGGCCGCGAAAGCCTGATCGAGTTTCGGATGGCCGAAAGCAANANCATCTTGCGCGCGACCGTACCGAATGTGTTTATGCCCAGTGTCGGACAGCGNCTGTGGTTGACNGTNCCGCGCAAGCGCTGTTTTGTTTTCCCCAAACNGTCTTAAGCCCTGCGGTGGTGCGCCCAATAATCCTTTAGTGTCTTGCCCTGTTCATCAACGAAAAGCTCGGGCAANACGGTCAGATGGTCTATGAGATCGAGCCGGAAGCCTGCAAAGCTATCCGTCGTTTCGCTCCAAGAGACACAGGTCCACACCCGGCCCCAATAATCCAGACTGAGGGGCCTGATGACTTGGTTGGAGGCAGAGGCATCGGATAGCTGTAGCTTTTGACGGCTGCGAATCGCAGCGCGAATAGAGGGCATATGCTGAAATCCGCGCGCCGCGTCGGCAAAAGGATAAAGCGCAAAGCCAAACGGTTGAGGTGGGCTTTGGCCCTCTTCGGGCAGAACAGCCTCAATTTTTTGCGATAAGCTGAGCGCTGCGCGTTGCAGTTCGGGCTCGGNGCCCTCGCCAATTATCGCAAGCCCCAGATGCAGCACTTCCAATTCTTCGTTGGTCAGGTTGAGCGCCGGAAGGCTGACGGATGCACCACTTCGGTACCCNAGACCCGGAGTGCCGCATATATCGATGCCGGAGGCGACAAGACGGTCCATATCGCGATAGATCGTGCGCGGCGTCACACCAAGGTTCCGCGACAGATCGGCGGCGGTGTGTAATCCGCCATCGCGCAAATGGAGGATGATTTTATAAAGTCGGTCACTGCGTTGGGTCAATTTGCTGCTCAACTTCATATTATTTACTGACATTAAGTTGTCAGTATGTTGTTTGCAGGTTAAAATCCAGACGGATTTTTTCATCAATGAGGTTAACTTGCGTCGTTTGCGGCTTTTCCCGGCGTACGATGGGTTTTAAAGGTTTAACAAAACANGATTAACTCATGCCAGAGCTGCATGTGACAGGAGTGATGAAATGCTAAATAATATTGGTCTTCCGGGAATTTTACTAATTGCAGTCGTGGTGCTTGTTTTGTTTGGGCGCGGCAAAATCAGCGGACTTATGGGCGAAGTGGGCAAGGGGATCACCTCTTTTAAAAAAGGCATCAGCGAAGGCACCAAAGAACTTGAGGAAGAGGCAACCGTGGTCAAAGCAGAGGCGGCTGAGGCTGCCAAAGATGTGACACCTACACCCGACAAAGCCGCAACGCCTGCCCCTGACAAAGATAAGGTCTAGGGAATGTTTGACCTTGGCTGGACCGAATTATTGGTGATCGGCATTGTGTCACTGATCGTTGTCGGGCCGAAGGACTTGCCGGTGTTGTTTCGCAAAGCGGGGCAGTTTATCGGCAAGGCCAAAGGTATGGCGCGCGAATTTAGTCGCGCGATGGATCAGGCGGCGGACGAAACGGGTGTCAGAGACGTGACCAAAACCCTGAATACCGTCACCAACCCGATCAAATCCAGCCTCGATGGTGTTACCGAGGCCACCAAGTCGTTTAAGAACTGGAACCCAGAATTTGAGTCCGGTGGCTTGTCCGAAGACCGGGCCGAGGCTGCCGAAAAGATCCATTCGGCTACTGCCAAAAAGGCTGGGGCGCGTCAGGCTGAAGAGGCCACTGCGGCATCAGCTGGTGCAGCACCCGCTGAAAACCCTGCCGAAACAGCGGCAGGAACCACTGTAAAGACCAAGCAAGTTGATGAGACCAAATCTGCTAAGACCAGTGACGATAAATCTACCCGCAGCAGCGCGGCAGATGCGGCCACTGCCGCCCACCCGGCATCGCCAACCGCTGAGGAAAAGACCTGACGCATGAGCACTGAAGACGACATTGAAGACAGCGCCGCGCCGCTCATAGAGCATTTGACCGAGCTGCGAACCCGACTCATTCATTCAGTGGTGGCGTTCATTGTCGGCATGATCATCTGTTTCACCGTGTGGAACCCGATTTTCGACTTTTTGACCCATCCACTCTGTGGGGCCTTGGCCGAGCGTGGCCAATCCGATTGCGGCTTGATCCTGATCAAATTGCAGGAGGGCTTTTTTGTTGCGATCTCGATCTCGCTGATGGGCGGTTTGATTTTATCCTTCCCTTACCTCAGCTTTCAGATGTGGCGCTTTGTGGCGCCCGGACTTTACAGATCGGAAAAAGGTGCGTTTTTGCCGTTTATGCTGGCTTCGCCGTTTATGTTTTTTCTGGGCGCGAGCTTTGCGTTTTATGTTGTGACACCTCTGGCATTTAACTTTTTCCTTGGGTTCCAACAGGCGGGTTCTGTTCTATCCGATCAGGTGGACAACGCCACAGCAGGAATTGCTTTCCAAGGTTCGGCGCAGGAATACCTCAGCCTGACAATTAAGTTCATCGTGGCCTTTGGCCTGTGTTTTCAGCTGCCTGTTTTGCTGACCTTGATGGGTAAGGCCGGGTTGGTCAGTTCTGAGGGCTTGGGCAATGTCCGCAAGTATGCGGTGGTAGGTATTTTGGTCTTGGCCGCTTTGGTGACACCACCGGATGTCATCACACAAGTCATCCTTTTTGTGGTCGTCTACGGGCTGTATGAGGTGTCGATTTTCCTTGTTCGCCGCGTTGAGAAAAAACGTGAAGATAAACTAAGAGCCGATGGATTTTACGACGATGACGAAGATGATGCCGATGCAGGCTGACCCGCTCGAGCGGATCGCGGGCGCCTTAGAGCGTTTGTCGCCGCCACCGGTGTCAGCGCCTGATTTTGAGGCGGTAGATGCCTTTGTCTGGCAGGTGTCACCGGACCGCCTTGCACCGGTTGCGACCGTCAATCGTGTTGATATGTCTTTGCTGCTCGGGGTGGACCGCGCCCGTGATATCTTGTTGCAGAATACCGTGCAATTTGCCCGGGGGCTGCCGGCGAATAATGCGCTGCTTTGGGGCGCAAGAGGTATGGGAAAATCGAGCCTTGTCAAAGCGGTACATGCGGAAGTTATACGTTTGGGTGAAAAACTGAAGATCGTTGAGTTGCAACGCGATGATCTGCCCAGCGTAGGGCGGCTTTTGTCGCTATTGCGCGGCAGTGATCAACAATTTTTATTGTTTTGTGATGATCTTTCGTTCAGTCACGACGACCAGCACTATAAATCTCTTAAGGCTGTGCTGGATGGCGGAATTGAGGGACGCCCCGATAATGTGGTGTTTTATGCCACCTCAAACCGCCGTCACCTTATGCCGCGCGACATGATTGAAAATGAACGCTCCAGTGCGATCAACCCGTCTGAGGCGGTCGAAGAGAAGGTATCTCTTTCAGACAGATTCGGCCTTTGGTTGGGCTTTCATCCCTGTTCCCAGGATGATTATCTGCAGATGATTGAGGGCTATTGCACGGCATATGGGGTACAGGTCGATCCTGATGTTCTGCGCAGTGAGGCCATTGAATGGCAGGCAACACGCGGCGCGCGGTCTGGGCGCGTGGCTTGGCAGTATTTTGTTGATCTGGCGGGCCGTCAGGGTGTCGTCATTAGCTGACATAGCCCTTGGGGTATTATTGTAGGTAACCCATTGGATCAACACTGTTAAAGCCTTTGCGGATTTCAAAATGCATGCTGACCGGTGCCTTTCGCGCCAGCTCTGCGATCTGCTGACCACGGCTGACGTTATCACCCTTTGCGACTGTTATATTGTGCACATTGGCATAAACCGTGAGCACGTTATCGGGATGTTTGATTACCATGATGGGGATTTGATCCGCATCTGCGGTGATCGCTGCAACTTTACCGCTGGCGGCGGCAACAACGGGCCCACCGGCATTGCCTGACATGTCTATGCCGTCATTCGTGCCCTTGGCATATTCACGAATAACCTTTCCCTTGACTGGGAATACCATGCGACCTGTGCCAATTTGTGCTGTCTGATCTTTTGAAAAATCCAGTTTGTCACCGGTCGCCGACTCCGCCGGGCTGGCATTGGCGGGCAGTGGCTTGGCGGCGCTTGGCGGGGGTGGAGACAGCGTGCCCGCGCCGGGTTTTGTCACCGCAGCGGTTTTTTCTGGCGGAGCGTTGCCCACGGGGATCAACAAATATTGTCCTTCGCGGATAGCAAATTCGTTGTTCAACCCGTTCCAATCGGCCAAAGACCGCACCGATACATTGTAAAGGCGCGAGATTGTAAAGGCGGTCTCTCCACGCTCAACGCGGTGTCGTATTGGCGCGTCCTCGGGCCGGGGTGCGCCTGCTTTTGACAGGGATGTCTGTTTTTCGTCNGCATCATCAATTGCCGATTGTGCGAGCTTGGTGATTTCAACCGTGCCGTCTGTGTCGGTCTGCCCGTTGACGCCCTGGGCCGACGTCCGTTCGCCCACCCAGACATCTTTTGGCAGCACGATGACATTGCCATCGCGCAGGCGATCGTTGGGCCGGATACCATTGTTCCGGGCCAGCGCAATTGGGTCGAGACCAAGGCGGGTCGCAATGTCATCCAAGGTCTCGCCGCGCCGCGCAATTGCAACTTGATAATCATCGTATGAGATCACCCCATTATCATCCGGTTTTCGCAATCGTGGCAAAGCTTGCCCGGATTGGTCAGCGCNGGGGTCTCTACGTTCGACGCTGCGGTCCATATCAAGGACACCGCCCTCAATACAGCCGGTCAGCAGACTGACGGCTGCAGTCATGATACAGAACTTTCTGATCGCCACGCGCGCAATGGACATTTGGATATCCCCTTAAAGGTATCTTAATTTCTTACCGAGTCCGATACTACCGGACTCAGCTGTAATTTCCCAGCCCCTCAACCAGTGGAACAAAGCGCACTGAGCGTAATTCTTCGTAATCAAACCCGGTTTCTGTTTTGGTCACCCGTATCAGGCTTTGTACCGCATCCGACTGTCCAACCGGTACCACCATGATGCCACCGGTTTTCAATTGCGCTAACAATGGTCCTGGCGGATCTTCGGCCGCGGCTGTGACCACGATGCGGTCAAATGGTGCATGGTCAGGCAGACCAAAGCTGCCGTCCGCCGTGAAGGCGATAATATTGCCTAAATCCAACGTCTCAAACAAAGCACTTGCATCTTTTATCAACGGACGGTGGCGGTCGACGGTATAAACGCGGCGGGCAAGCTGGCTTAGGATCGCGGCCTGATATCCAGAACCTGTACCCACTTCCAAAACTTTGTCACGGGGCGTAACCATAAGCGCTTGGGTCATAAAACCCACAACCGAGGGCTGGCTAATGGTTTGGCCGCATGAAATCGGCAGTGGTACGTCTTCATAGGCACGTTCGGCGAAAACACCACGAATAAAGTCGCCTCGGTCGATTCGCTCCATTGCGGTCATCACCGCCGAATTTGTCACCCCCTTGGAGCGCAAGGCATAGAGAAATTGCATTTTGCGTTCCGCGTCAGCTGTCATTGAATGACTTTCAAAGGGTCGAGCATGGCATGCGCTGTCAGATCCGCACGCATCGGTGTCACCGAGATATAGCCATCCAGATTGGCATGTGCATCGCTGCCTTCTGCAGTAGGCAGATGTTGGCCACCACCTTTGACCCATAAAAAACGCCGCCCTGTCGGGCTGTCGTAGCCCTCGACTGAAAAGCGTGTATCGGTGCGCCGGCCCTGTGTGGTGACCTTGGTTCCTTTGACCGCTTTGGCGGCGACGGGTGGGAAGTTGACATTATAGAACAGACGGTAGTCATCACCAATCTGGTCATTGTCCAAAATGCGTTGGACAATCTCGGCCCCATACTGTTCTGCCGCATCAAATGAGTTCTCGAGATTAACATTGTCTGGGCCATAGTATTGTGACAGGGCAATGCCCAGATACCCTTGCAGCGCGGCTTCCATTGCGCCGCCAAGTGTGCCGGAATACAGCGCATTTTCCGCAGAATTATTGCCACGGTTGACCCCCGATAGGATCAAATCGGGGGGGGTGTCTTTCAATACTTCATGCAGGCCCGCCAAAACGCAATCTGCGGGGCTGCCTTCAACCGAAAAGCGTTGCGGCCCCAACTGGGTGATCAACAGGGGACCGGTCAGGCTAATGCAGTGGCCGACGCCTGATTGTTCGAAGGCAGGGGCAACAACCCAGACCTCGCCTTGCGGTCCAGCCAGTGTTTTAGCGATTGTTTCCAGAATCTTAAGTCCGGGGGCCGTGATCCCGTCGTCATTGGTGATGAGAATGCGCATAGGGTCCTCTTAATCGGGTTTGTGCAACCTTAGAGCAGCAAACGAGGGGCGGCAAGCGGCAGAATCGCTCAAGATGGGTCCGGAACGGCGAGATATGTCATTAGAGGCTCTGCCGGGAACGCGGAAAGTGGTTTTGTAGGCGGCGCAATAAGGGAGAGAGCCCGTCGAGCACGGCAAAGATTGCGGCGGGTTGATCTGTCGGGGCCACGGCGAGTTCCGCTGCGCGCCAAATCGTTGCCTTTTGAGGGGCAAACTGCTGTGCTGCAATTTTTGCACAGGGATAAATGTCTCGGCTGTAACAGTTCAAATCAACCATAACGGCGGCGAAAAGCGATCTTACCATCCGTTTCATCAGCCATTGGCAGATCGCCTTCTTCTGCTCGGGTTGCGCGGTGGCCTTAAACATCGGTTCCCAGGCAGCAATCCATCGGTCACAGGCTTTGAGATGCGCGATGCAATGGGGTTTGAGGGTCGGATCAGGCAGGGTGCTGATAAAATCCGGCCCGGAGATCACCGAACCGAAAAATGCCAGTGAAAACCGCATCCAAGCCCATTTTGGCTGGGTCATGAACTCCGGATAGGTGGATTGTGCGAGGTCAACTTTTACTCTGTGACCGCGCAACAAACTGCCACTTGGTATATCTGTCGCAGAGTGATTCAACAAAACTANCAAANCAAGANCTGACACGCCGGCGACTGCTGTGCCACGGGCCGTAGACCCCCGCAGCGCAATCGCAAACAGCTTACTCCCGTATTGTTGCTGCAACTGTGCAGACACTTTATTGGCCAGTTGGGCCCAGCGACCTGAGGGTGGTGCGCCGATGCGTGGCAACACGCCGGAGGCATCTGCAGATGTTACGTGTCCAATCGGGCGCAACATGGCGGGTCAAATGTCTTGGCTAAAGGCTTTTTGTACCACAGGGCGCTGGCTGTGTCTCTATCCGCGTTGGCAAGATTGTTGCTGAGTGACTAAGAGTTAGTGCCGACTAAGGTGGGTTGCTGGGATGTTTACAGGCGTGTGGGGCTTGGTGTTGGGTCGAGAATTTCTGCTAGCAGGCGCTTGGCCTCGCCTTTAGGATCGTTGAGGCCGCTGCGGTTTTCACCGGGATAAAATCGCGCCCGGGTCGCTGTTGACATCGGCTTGGGGGGGACGATTTTAATTGCAGGGCCCACTTTGAGAGCTTCGGCCTGCCAGCTCTGCGCCAAAGCAAGCTGGGCGGCTTTGGTCGCGCCATAGGCGCCGAAAAACTTGCCTTTGGCTTCGGGATCATCAAAGAAAACGGCTGTTCCATCCTCGCCCAGCAGCGGCGCGATGAAGGGAATGAGGGTTGCCGTCGCTGTGACATTGACCGCCAATGATTTTGCAAAATCCTTGCGGTCGATTGTGCTGGCGGGTGACAGCGGGGCGGCGTGCACCGCCGCATGGACCCACAGATCAATTTTGCCCCAGCGATCATACAAGGACCGGCACAGTTGCGCCATGGCTTCGGGGTTGGTGATATCCATCGGCGCCAAAGATGCCTGCCCACCGCTGGCGATGATCCGGTCATCCAATTCTTCCAGCGCGCCGATGGTGCGCGCGACAGCGATGACGTGATGGCTGGCCGATAAGCTCTCAGCAAGGGCCGCCCCAAGACCTCTTGACGCGCCGGTGATCAATGCAATTTTGTCAGTCATACTGGCGCCTTTGCGGGTTTTTGGTGTCAGAATCAAGCGCAGAAGCAGAAAAAAAGGTCAACTGGAACAGGTCTTTGCCACGGGGCAGAGCATGGATGGCAATGTTCAATCTGCAGTCGCCAATGGCGCTTGATCGACCATTAACGGCGCATTCCAAGACGATCCCGGCTTTGGCATATCTTTCACCTTTTTACTAACGCGGCTACTTTGCTCGAGCGTTTCAAGATACTCCGGGCTGACGCTGCCAGTCACATATTTACCGTCAAAACACGAACAATCAAACAGTTCTATTTCAGAATTACCCTCTTGTGCGGCCCAGATCAAATCATCCAGATGTTGGTAAAACAGAGCATCCGCTCCCAGCTTTTGGCGAATTTCATCGACCGTTAGCCCATTGGCAATGAACTCGTGTTTGGTGGGCATATCAATCCCATAGACATTGGGGTATTTGACGGGTGGCGAGGCGCTTGCGACAAAAACTTTTTTGGCTCCCGCGTCGCGGCACATCTGTACGATTTGCTGGATGGTATTGCCACGGACGATCGAATCGTCGATTAGCAAGACGTTGCGCCCCTCGAATTCAAGTGGGATTGCGTTGAGTTTGCGGCGAATGGATTTTTGGCGCTCTGATTGGCCCGGCATGATAAATGTGCGACCCACGTAGCGGTTTTTAACCAGACCTTCACGATATTTTAGTCCCGTTGCTTTGGCCACTTCAAGCGCCACGGGGCGCGCGGAGTCCGGCACTGGAATGATGCTATCTATTTCAAGACCGGAGGCCTGAATTTGCAGCGCTAACCTTTGGCCCATGCGCAGCTGTGTTTTATAGACCGAGATACTATCAATCATCGAATCGGGTCGCGCAAGATAAACAAATTCAAAAATGCATGGATGCAACGCGCCTTTGGCGGCCTGAAAACTGTGCATCTGCCCTTCAAGGTCGATTAAAACCGCCTCGCCGGGCGCCACATCGCGCAGCTTTTTAAAGCCGATCATGCCAAAGGCAACATCTTCGGACGCAAAAGCATAATCATGCCCGCCGTCTGTCGCATCACGCCGGGCAACCGAAAGCGGGCGAATGCCGTTTGGATCGCGAAACGCCAGCATACCGACCCCGTCGATCAGGGTGATCACCGAGTACGCGCCCTCGATCCGTTCCATGGTCATTTTAACGCCTTCAAAGACGTTGCTAAGGGGGTCTTTGTTGCCAAGTACTTTTATGCTGTCGGATATTTTATCTGCCAGAACGTTGAGAAGAATTTCTGAATCAGACGTGGTGCGCAGGTGGCGACTGTATTTTCCAGTGATTTTCTTACGCTGTTCGGCTGTGTTGGTCAGATTGCCATTGTGAATGAGATAGATGCCATAAGGTGCATTGACAAAAAACGGTTGGGCTTCGACTGCATTCAGCGATCCCGCAGTCGGATAGCGCACATGGCCAATACCGATTTTTCCGGTGAGATTTTCAGCGTCACTGGCGCTAAACACGTCTTTGACCAGTCCGTTACTCTTTCGCTCACTGAAAAACTCACCGTTATAAGTGACCATGCCGGCCGCGTCCTGACCGCGATGCTGAAGCATGAGCAGGCCATCATATATTTCAGAAAAGACGTGCTGATCTCGATTTGCGATTCCAAAAATACCGCACATAGAATGGCCCTCTATCTCTGTGTCATTTTGTCCAAGAACGGGTTTTTTGACAATCCAGATTCTTTACCTAGGCCGTCCTAGCCTGATTGAGATAAGGATTACAGTGCAAAACCGCCTCAGGCGGTCACAAGTTGGATTTCTTGTTCAAGCCGATTGGAAATTGGCGGTGGATTGGATCGTTTGCCTTAGATTATTTTTAAACAAAGATAGGGTTCTTGGATTTCAAGATCCATGAATCTAAAGTGGAGGTCATCGGTTGACCTGCGTCAATCGCGTGGCGCCGAACTGCGCGATTTTTTCAAATGTGCCCACATTAACCTACATTTAAACTGATAGAAAACAAATCCAGAATAAGGCCGCGCAACGGTTATGAAATTTCGATTCTGACTGCTGATTACCATCATTGCGCTAAATATTGATCTCTCAGCCGCCTATCCAGCGATGTGTTCAGACGCGCCCTTGCAGGCGAAATTGGGGCGCGAGACGCAGGAAATACAGGGTTTGTTTCTTACATCAAGNGGCAAGCACTGTCATCCTGGCAGCAATCAATGTTGAACATGCTGAGGGGACGANNTGCCAGCAACGAAATGCNNNTTGTGTCCAGTGTTCCCGAAATTCTCAGAGCCTTTGGTGCGCGTGGTCAAAATGTCGTTATGGTCGCCTCTAAATTGAAAAAGGTAATTTCAGACCACAAAGAACTATCTCCGCAAGACCTAATTAATTTGCCGCAGCTGATCGAAAACCCTGTTTTTATCATTCGTCAGCATGACGATAAGCAAACTGGTGACTTGATGCTCGTCACAGACCGCACAGCCTCAAACGGTGATCCCATTGTCATTTCAATCAAGCGACAAGGGCGGGATAGTTCAGGTCAGCAATCAACGATCCTCGTTACGGTATACCCAAAAGACCGGATAAAGCAGACGGTTTTATCTGCTCAAAAAAGCAATAATCTTCTGTATATAAGAGGTGTTCGACGCGGACCCACCGGATATAAACATACCGGGGCTAATTCCCTTAACGCTTCCTTGACGGACACCTTCAATAAGCTCCGCGTCAAAAGTAACATACGGACGCCCCGCACAACTTTCAACTCTGGAAAGCCACCATCCTTAATTTCGACAAAAGACTCCCGTCCAGCGCTAAAAAACCCATCATCTTTGGCGAGAACAAACGGCTATGCACATATCCCCGACCGGAAGATATGGGAGGCATTGTCGGCCCAACAAANCGGAATATGGTCACGGTTCACAGCCGGTTCTGCCGCTGCACATGATATGGTGGAAAAGGCACGGACCAATTTCGAGCGAAATCTCTACGCNAAAGACAGCTTGGTCAGGCCCAAGTAGCGCCAGTGTATCCGCTAAATNNACATCAGAAATCTCTACGGGTGTGAANGCAGNGNNCTCGGTATCATCAGGCTGAAACCGCCCATCACTGCGATCCGCATGAATCCGGTTGGTGCCCACGCCGAGCTGCTTGGCAACCAACGGAACACTTATACCAGCGACCCGGCTTTCCGCTCCTAGCTTACGTTAGAAATCATCCGTGTATTTGGAACCACGTCCACCCCGTCGCTTGCTCATCTACAAAANCCTCATATCGCACCAGCCACATCGCCAGCCTCGCGCAATAATCGNANATNAAATCAGGTNAAAATAGAGGGNGTTCCCTGTATGCTTTCGTTTTACCATCTGTGTATGAGAGGGATTTTGAAAATTCTATTATGTCGCCATGAAGCAATTTGCGCGATTTCATTGCAGTATTTTTTGACATTTTGCGCGCCATTCAAGTGCAGACTCAGCAGTTGTTGGGCTGAGCATATTTATCAGTTTGAGCGGTGAATGGGGCTTCGGAAGGCCCACTAGATTCTGCGATTGCCTTGTAGCCCCATTCACCGTTGCTTCGTTTCGTTTAAAACTCACAGGCAAAAATAAATGATCCGGTTAAATCACTTTTGTATCTTAAGTTGTCGCGTACCTTATTTTTAAAAGTGGCTTTTATCGCAANGTACCAAGTCGATCCATGATGTGTAATGTAGACTGGAAATTGAGACATTTCATNTGAATCAGATGTGCACATTNGTTTGATTTCAGCTTCAACGTCGTCAACGGGGTTATGGTAGAACATCCAACCCATTTCTTTCTCCTTTGATAAGGATTAAAAACACTCATAAAAAAGCTTCCTTTTCTTTAGAAGGATGGAAGTTTTTCTGGAGGTTTGAGACTGTTCACACCAACCCGACAGTGCAATTTTTTCAACTAACCTTGGAANTCAAGAATTGTTTAGGAATTTTATTACTGTACTCAAAAATGTGTATTAAAGGCATACAAGCNGCGCCTTTAAAACCAAACTTGCAATTCAACNGAAAAAATATAGGCTNTTTACGTCAGAAAAATGACACTAAAACAACAGTCTTGCTTCCAAACAGTGAAGCTTTTAGGGGGGAAATCAATGCTAAAATCACTCATCAGAATTTTTGTCGCGGGCCTGTTGGTGCTGCCTGCATCTCTGATTTTGGCGGAAACGCGGGTTACTTATAAATCAGCAAAATCCACGTCGTCTTATTACCAGATGGCAGTGCAGATCGCGCAGGGGATGAAAGCCGGNTCTAATGGTGATGTGATTGTGACGGTTGAAGAGAGCCANGGCTCGGTGCAAAACGTGATGGAGGTTATTGGCCGCAAAGGGAACTATGTCTTCACCACTCCGCCAGTGCTGGTAAAGCTGGCCCGGGGCGGTAAAGCCATGTTCAAAGATAAAAACAACCCCAGATTTGCGGAAATTCGCGCGTTGTTTCCGATCCCCTCTTTAACAATGCATTTTGTTATGTCCAAAGATTCTGGTGTATCGGATTTTGCCGGCATGGAAGGGAAAACTATTCTGCTTGGAAAAGGGTCTTTTGGTGCCAAAGAAGGGGCGAAATATCTCAAGATGTTTGGTCTCGAAGGCAAAGTAACTCTGGCAGAAGTTGAGCTGTCCAATGCGGTGCCAGCACTCAAAAACGGCCAGATCGACGGCTTTGTCACAGCGGGGTCTTTTCCCGCACCAAACGTGATCGAGGCGGCGGCATCTGCCGGAGCGACGGTGATCTCGCTGAATGAAGATCAGGTCAAACAGTCCAAACGCACTCGGCTTGTTATTCCGGCCAATACCTATGCCGGCCAATCCGCAGATATAGTGACCACATCTCTGCCGGTGGTCGCATTTGCAACCACAGACATGGACAACGACACAGCCTATGCCTTGACCAAAACCTACTGGGAAAACAAAGGCGCGCTTGGCGCCGCGGCACAGTGGTGGAACGGCGTGTCTATGGACATGCTGAGCAACATTCTCACCGAAATTCATCCGGGTGCGATTCGCTATTATAAGGAAGCAGGTGCCACACTGGCTCAGCATCATTAAACGTCCACAAAAAATAGGTTGATCGACCACTTCTGTCTTAGTGGTCGATTTAAACATCATGCGTTTTGACATTTTCAAAAGATCGATTTGGGTGCTCCTTGGGAGCGTTTCGATCGTGTTTCATCTCTGGCTGATTTTCTCTGGACTNATACCCAATCTGGTGTCCCGTCCACTGCATATGGCATTGGTCATCCCGTGGATATTTCTTTTCCAGACGACATCTGGNCGCGCCAAATTTGTGAATTGGGGCTTTACGATTGTCGGCGTCGCGGCCTGTCTGTGGATCGCGGCCAATCACAGCGCCCTACTTGACCAATACGGCTATCTTGACGGCGGGGTACAAACTGTCATCGCCGTGGGGCTGCTGATCACGGTATTAGAGATGGCCCGGCGAGCCATCGGTTGGCCGTTACCTCTGCTTGCTGTATCGGCCTTACTGTATGGTCTTTTGGGCCAGCACATACCCGGAGAGTTNGGTCATCCTGGGACACCTTTGATGAGTTTTCTCGGCACGATGACGATTGCAGAGGGGGGCATTTGGGGAAGTCTTACAGGCGTCTCGGTCGCAATTGTCGCGGTATTTGTCATTTTTGGCGCCGTGCTAAATGCAGGCGAAGCCGGTGCCGGTTTTATGAATGTGGCGTCCTATGTCGCGGGGCGGTTGCGTGGTGGCGCTGCCAAAGTCTCTGTCCTTTCCTCAGCCCTATTCGGATCTATTTCAGGTTCTGCCTCTGCGAATGTGGCATCGACAGGAATGGTTACGCTGCCAGCGATGGTAACGCTTGGCTATCCCAAGCGGATTGCTGCAGCGGTTGAGGCTGTCGCATCTTCGGGCGGNCAAATCATGCCGCCGCTGATGGGAGCTGGTGCCTTTGTGATGGTGGAACTGACCGGCATTCCGTATTCGAGTATAATCATCGCCGCCAGTTTGCCGGCTTTGCTGTTCTTCTTTGCGGTCTGGTTTGGCGTCGACATATACGCGGTCCGCTATGGCTTGAAACCAATGGAAGATGCAGCGCGCCCGGCCGCGCGCACAGTTCTTATAACCGCGTGTTTTTTCCTGGTGCCATTTTCAACCCTGCTGATCGTCATGTTTCATGGCTTTACCCCGCAATACGCAGCAGCCGTCGCCATTTTGGTTGCTGCCGGCCTTCTGTTTGTTGACGGCAAACTGAAATTTGATGCGGTGGTGGCGGTGAGAAAGCTCTGCGCGGCAAGTCTGACCGCTGGCAAGCAGATTGCGATGATCGCCTCAATCATTCTCTGCGCCTCTATCGTTATCGGTGTTTTGTCGATTACGGGTCTCGGTATTAAAGTGACGTCCTTGATCTTGTCATTTTCTGGGGGACGTATTTGGCCGGCTTTACTTTTGACGGCATTGGCCTGCCTGTTTCTGGGCATGGAGGTTCCAACGACCGCAGCCTATGTAATTTGTGTATCCGTCGCAGGCCCCGCGTTGATCGATCTGGGGCTGGCACCCCTGACGGTGCATCTCTTTATTTTCTGGTATGCTCTACTGTCAACAATCACTCCGCCTGTCTGCGGCGGGGTTTTTATCGCCGCGGGTATGGTTGGCGAGAACTGGGGTAAAGTGGCGGTTACGGCGATGTCACTTGGCATCGGTCTTTACCTTATNCCGATCGGGATGATCGTACATCCCCATTTACTTACGATAGATAGCACGCCGGTGTTATCGCTGCTGGCCTTCGCCAAGATTTTGGTCTCTCTGGCGGCAGTATCTTATGCGATTATCGGACAAAAACATCTTGCCAAGCGGGTGGGCTGTTTGGCGATTGGNGTGGGCTTGCTGGTGGTTGGGTTTTNACGCTGTTTTACTTTCTGCGTCCTTGGCTTATTNGCGGGGATACAAGNGTCTCGTCTANAGCGCCCCTGTGGTCCGCTGTCATATCCCAAGAACAGTTNACTAATATCCGCAAGTGTCTGANGTCAGCGCTTATGAGATAAATATGAGGGTTTGAATAAGGTAGGATTTCTGGTTCATCTAATCGATTAGGAGATCGAGATGACGAAGAAAGCNCAGAGANCGAAACCNGCGGCCGACAAGGTGGNTAAGAACATCCTTCGCAAGANCTGGCATTCATATTCCTCGGAAGAAAAGATCCGCATTGTTTTGGCTGGGCTACGGGCGAAGAAAGTATCGCAGTTTTGTGCCGTCGCGAGGGGATCGCAGAGAGCTTGTTTTACAGTTGGTCGAAGGAATTTCTTGAGGCAAGANCAAGCAACCTATGTTATCCCCCAAACAGATTCAACCGGCTTTGCCAGTCAGGCCGGTCTGGCAGGCCGGTTGTCGTTCAAAGGGCCGGCGCATGCGCGGTCCGCAGCGCTGGATCAAATTAGTTTGTTATCATGCAGTGGCCGACAATATTTTCATATTGTTCGGTTATCCAGCCAAGCGCCAGCTCTGGATTTCGCTCTTCTATTTTGAGTGTGAGATCCCCGAAAATCTGCGCCGAGCGGCTGTCGTCAATGGCTGCAAAGCTCTGTGAGGTGAGCGCGACATTATAAACAAAAAATGCTACCGCGATTAAAAGAATGCCCCGTGCAACCCCAAATAAAAAGCCCAAACCTTGGTCAATTCGGCTCACATAGCTGTTGTTCATGAGAGAGGATAAAAGTGGCGTGAACAGCGATACGACCACCAGAGCAACCGCAAAAATCACAGCGAATGAAACGATGATCGACAATTCGCAACTGTCTGCGAGGAAATCGCCAACAACAGGAATCTCTTTGACCAGTGGCACGGCTGCAGGAGAAAAAAATGTCGCCAAATAGGCCGCAACGACCCAGCCGGCAATCGCCATCGCCTCGCGCGTAAAACCGCGTGAAAACGCCAAAAGGGCTGATAGAACGACCACGGCCGCGACGATACCATCAACGATGGTGAAACTATCCATCTTTTCGTTTGCCTTTCTTTACCGGCTAACCGGCGCCAAATATATCCCCGACCAAGCCGGGTAAATCTGCCACTTGCGTTACGTTCATCTGGGTGTCGCCACGCGATGCCGCACCTGCAGGTGTGATGGCCCCCGTGAAACCAAGTTTTTGCGCTTCTTTCAACCTGTTTTCTGTCTGACTGACCGGTCGCAGCGCACCAGAAAGGCTTATTTCGCCAAAAACCACTGTATTGGCTGGAAGGCTGCTGTCTTCGCGTGCCGATAAAAGTGCGGCAGCAACTGCAAGATCGGCGGCAGGTTCGGATATTTTCATCCCGCCGGCAACATTGAGATAGACATCAAGACCGGCAAAGGGGATGCCGCAGCGTGCCTCAAGCACGGCAAGAATCATTGCAAGACGGCCACTGTCCCAGCCAACCACGGCGCGCCGTGGCTGTGAATGAGGCGACGGGGCCACGAGCGCTTGTAATTCCACCAACATGGGGCGGGTGCCCTCAATACCGGCAAACACCACCGATCCCGGGCTTGCGTTGCCGCGCTCGGATAAAAACAACGCTGATGGGTTGGCCACTTCGGCCAGTCCGCGCCCTGTCATCTCAAACACGCCGATTTCATCGGCTGGGCCAAAGCGGTTTTTGACGGCTCTGAGGATCCGAAACTGATGACCGCGCTCACCTTCGAAATACAGCACTGTATCAACCATATGCTCGACCACCCGCGGCCCGGCGATCTGGCCGTCTTTTGTGACATGCCCCACCAGCACCACCGAGACGCCTTTGCGCTTGGCAAAACTGGTCAATTCATGGGCGGCTGCGCGCACCTGCGAAACGCTGCCCGGGGCGCTGTCGACATGATCTGCCCACATGGTCTGAATGGAATCGATGATGACCAACTGCGGTTTTTCAGCGTCTAACGTGGTCAGGATGTCGCGCAAATTTGTTTCGGTGGCCAGCTGTACAGGGGCCGAAGCGAGCCCAAGCCGCTGGGCGCGCATGCGCACCTGCGCGCTGGCCTCTTCGCCTGAAACATACAGCGTTTTCAGACCAGCACGGGCAAAATGCGCTGCAGCCTGCAACAACAACGTCGATTTTCCAATGCCCGGGTCCCCCCCAACTAGGATCGCAGAGGCGGGGACCAGCCCGCCTCCGAGCACCCGATCCAATTCGGCCACACCGCTACGGGTGCGCGGCGGTGGTGCCTCGGTACTGCTTAGATCGCTCAGCACCATCTTACTGCCGCGCTTGGCTCCAAGAGATTTTTTGGCTGGCCCAGTTGATAACCCGCTGTCTTCTGTGATGGTATTCCACGCGTCACAGGCTTCGCATTGGCCGGCCCATTTGGTCGAAACCGCACCACAGGCGGCACAGGAAAAAGATTTTTGTTTTGCCATGACGCCTTACTGCCCTAGTGCTGCCGTGCCGTCAAATGGCTCAGCACGAGCGAGGTCAAAATACACCCCGTTAACAAATAAAGGCCCCATGCGGTTTCGACTGTGCCGATGCCAATGCCTTTGATCACCGTGATATAGAGCGCGATGAGGAACACCTCGGCCATTGCCAGCCTGCCAAGTAGGATCAGCAATGGTAAAATTCGATTTGAAATTCGGTTGAAATGTACCAGCGCCAACCCGATTGTTTTAATATAGGGGGCGAGGAACGCGCATAGAAATACGATGATGGCGAGGAATTTGTCGCTCTGCCACAGACTTTGCAAACCGGTCATCAAGGTGATTTCCGACAGTCCGAACAGTGGCAGCAACCCCGCCCGCAGCAACGGGGCGCACCAGGCGCAGGGAAACAGCACCAGCAGGCAGAGATTGATCTGTTTTATCCGGGACATGAAGCACCCTTTATATGGCATAGATCNTTTTGCAAGTAGGCGTNGCTTTTGTGCAGACAAGCCCTGTCGCTTTTTGTCTGNCGATCTGGCTGANCAATTCGGGACGTATGNGGTCGAGCATGGATTCTCAGGTCTGATAACCTNCGCTTTGGGCGCGTATTAATGGCGCGCATTAATATTAATGACCCGCATTAATAAGGTGTTTTCTCACCCTATCTGATCTATTGCTGAAAGATACAGAAACTAATCAATGGNGGATGATCCTATGAGTGTCTTTTTAATNGCAGAAATCAAAGTGACTGATGACAGTTGGGTGGCTGATTACGCCGCCAACGTGCACCCAATCGTCGAAAAACACGGGGGGAAATACTTGTCCCGCAGTGGCAATGTGACAGTTCTGGAAGGGGAAGACCGTGGCAATACTTTAATTGCGATTNTGCAGTTTCCAGATGCGGCTGCNGTTGCAGCGTTTGCCACAGATCCCGATTACGCACCCTATGGAAAAGCCCGACAAGCCGGCGGAATCAACAGTTTTCAGATGATTGACGACACAGATATTGCGGGCACGATCCCTTATCTGACCGCAGGCTAGGGCAATTAATCTGAGGCCAACCTGTCATAATATGGGTTTGTCTGGGGGGCTTAGCGCACCGCCTCGATTGGCCCCTCGGCGCGCCCATTGATGAACTGGTCCAAATAGGGATCGCCGGANGTGTCCATTTCGGCCACCGGGCCAGTCCATTTGATCACCCCGTCATGCAGCATGGCAACGGTGTCGGCAATCGCCCGCACCGAGGTCATATCGTGGGTGATGGTCATCGCNGTGGCGCCCATTTCTACAACGATTTCGCGGATCAATTCATTGATCACCCCGGCCATAATCGGGTCAAGACCCGTGGTGGGTTCGTCAAAGAAGATGATCTCGGGCTCGGCGGCGATTGCCCGGGCCAAACCGACGCGTTTTTGCATGCCACCAGACAGNTCTGCGGGAAATTTATCCGCCACATCAGGAGTTAATCCGACACGGCGCAGNTTTTCAATCGCGATCTCGCGGGCCTCGCTCAAGGGCCGTTTGAGCGAGCCGCGCAACAGGCGAAATGCCACGTTTTGCCAAACCGGGATCGAATCAAACAGTGCCGCGCCCTGAAACAGCATGCCAAAACGGGCAAGGAAGGCGTCGCGGTCGCCGCTGCTGATGTCGCGTCCCTCAATTTTAATTGTGCCGCTATCGGGTTTGACCAGTCCTAAGATACATTTAAGCGTGACTGATTTTCCGGTTCCCGAACCACCAATAATCACCAAAGACGAGCCTTTTGGGACCGTCAGTGAGGTTCCCTGAAGTACTTTGTTTGCGCCAAAGCGCTTGTGGATATTGGTCAGCTCAATCATGCGGAGAAAAACACCTCGGTCAAGAGGTAGTTGGCTGCCAGAATTAGCACGCTGGCTACGACCACGGCGGTTTTTGTTGCCCGTCCAACCCCTTGCGCACCCCGCCCTGATGTCATGCCGTAATAACAGCCCATCAACGCGACGATAAAGCCAAAGACTGCGCCTTTGACCAGCCCTGAGAGTATGTCCCAAAGCTGTAAAAAATCAACAGTATTAGACAGATAAGTTGCGGCGTTAAACTCAAGCCGCGCCACGGCAACCAGATAGCCCCCCATGATGCCAATCGTGTCGCCAACTGCTACCAGAACCGGCATGGCCAGCGTTGCAGCCAGCACGCGGGGCAGCGTCAGAAACTTCATTGGATCGGTTGAGAGTGTTACAAGCGCGTCGATTTGTTCGGTGACCTTCATCGTGCCCAGTTCAGCGGCGATCGAGCTGGCCACCCGGGCCGCAACCATTAAACCGCCAAGCACAGGACCCAGTTCGCGTACCATACCAATAGCCACAATAGAGGGCACCACCGCCTCGGCGTTAAACCGGGCACCGCCAGCATAGATTTGCAGAGCCAATGCCCCTCCNGTGAAAAAGGCGGTCAGGCCGACAACCGGCAGCGATAACCATCCAATTTGAAACAGCGCTGATAGAAATTCACGCGGATAGAACGGCGGGCGCACCAGATGTGACAGAGTATTGGCGGCGAACAGGCTGACCTGACCGATCTGCTGTAACAGCGCCAGAACCGAGCGGCCGACGGCGGCAAGGGGGCTAAGCGGGTTCATGAACTCATATAGACCCGGTTGTAGCGGGCCCCCAGCGACGTCAGAATTTCATAGCCAATGGTGCCTGCAGCCTCGGCGAGGCGTTCGATCGTTTGATGCGTGTTGAGCATGGAAAGCGCGTCCGGTACTTGGGTCAGTTCGGTGACATCGACAGTGATCAAATCCATCGAAATGCGTCCCACGATCGGGCAGGCTGTGGCACCGTCAAACAGCGACAGATGTGGCCCCATGGCCCGGATCAAACCGTCGGCATAGCCGGCCGAAACAGTGGCGATACGGCTGGGCCGTTTGGCAGACCACGTATTGCCATAGCCGACGGATTCGCCCTCCATAACGTCCCGGATCTGGATCACTGGCAGCGACAGCGACACCACAGGGTGGGCGACAGAATAGGGGGCCCCGCCGTACAGACCGATGCCGGGGCGGGTCAGGTCAAAATGATATTCTGGCCCCAGAAGTATCCCGCCGGTTGCAGAGAGCGAGCGCGGGATCTGTAAATCGTCGGTCATGTCGCGAAAGCATGCAAGCTGTGTTGCATTCATCGCGTGATTGGGCGTATCGGCACAGGCCAGATGGCTGATAACCAGCACCGGGTCATGCGCTAAAGCCTGCTGGCGCAGATCCTGCCAGTCAGACGGCTCTAGTCCGAGGCGGTTCATCCCTGTGTCCAGTTGCAAGCCAAAATCGTGGCCGGGCAGGGCCTGAAGATGGCGCTGCAACTGTTGGGTGGAATTGATCAGCGGCGTCAGGCCAGCTTGTTGCAACAGGTCTGTATCTCCAGCCATGTGACCTGAAAACACGAAGACTTTGGGGTCGGGACCAAGGGCGTTACGCACCGCCACGCCCTCTTCGGCGACCGCGACAAAAAACTTGCGGGCCCCTGCCTTAGCCAAAGCTGTTGCGACCTGTGCGCTGCCCAACCCATAGCCGTCTGCCTTAACAACCGCTGCGGTCTCGCAGCTGCCTAGGGTATCCAGCGCCTGCCAATTGGCGGCCAATGCTTGCAGATCAATACGGAGTGTTGCGGTGCTCATATCTTGTTCTTGATTGGCGCGCCGGTAAGGTCAAGCACAAAGCGGCGTTTGGGTCGGGTAAAATGGATCAGTATTGTTCACATGGCACGCAGCCAAAGGTGATGACGCTTTGGCGAACCTGCGCAGGGGTGCAGAACTGTCAGATTAAAAGCTCTTTAAGAAATATGCGCCAGTCAGCGCGCGGCGCTTAAAGCCCATTGCCAGATAACTTTGTTGCGCCGCCTCGTTTTGCAGATCGGCGCTAACAGTTAGGGCGCTGGCCCCCTCAAGTTGCGCCACCTGCTGCAGATATGTCACCATCTGCTGCGCGACACCTGTGCGCCGGTGGGCCTTGAGAACATAGAATAAATGGATATGCAGGCGGCGTTGATTGCGGTGTAGAGCGATCTCTGTCGAGCAGACTGCATAAGTAATTGCGCGGTTTTCATGTTCGCCAAAATACACTCGAGCGCCGCTTATGGGCCCAAACACATCGCGCATGATGACAGCGGGATCGCAGATATAGCTGTCACCGTGAAAGCGGGCAAGCAGGTCTGTAAACCGTGTGATCAACGGTAGGTCACTGGGGGTTGCACGCCGGATTTTCAGTGGGTTCTGCATGGTAAAGTCCGGTTCTTGACCCTGTTGAAAAGGTTGATATCGTCACAGGGTAGGGGAAATGGGTCGCAATATCAGCGCGGCTTAGAGAAAGGGGTACNGCCAATAAAATGTGCTAATCTGTTGCATGAGGTCCAGCTATCAGGAATAGAAAGTAAAATCAATCTAAAGGTGTATATTTATAATTTAATAATCCTAAAGGAATGCGCATTCTATCCGCATGCGGCGCCCAACAGTCTTTGCGCCAGAGTTAATACCCCTGATCTCCGCCTTGTTGCCAGGGTTTGACCAGATTGCCAAATCGGGTAAACCGCCCTTCAAAGCTCAGATCGACCGTGCCAATCGGGCCGTGGCGTTGCTTGCCGATAATCACTTCGGCCCGGCCGTGCAAGCGCTCCATATCGTCTTGCCAAGCTGCCATCTTATCCAGCTCGTTATCGCCCGGTTTTTCGCGTTCTTTATAATATTCTTCGCGGAAGACGAACATCACCACATCGGCATCCTGCTCGATTGAGCCGGATTCGCGCAGATCAGACAATTGCGGCCGCTTGTCTTCGCGGTTTTCCACCGCCCGTGACAGTTGTGACAACGCAATCACCGGGATATCCAATTCNTTAGCGATGGCCTTCATACCTTGAGTGATCTCGGACACCTCGTTGACGCGGCTGTCTTTGGCGCTGGCAGGGCGTACCAGTTGCAGATAATCGATAATCAAAACATCCAACCCATGGGTTCGTTTGAGACGCCGCGCTCGGGCGGCCAACTGAGAGATTGGCAGCGCCGGCGTGTCGTCGATATACAGCGGGCAGGCCTCAAGGCTTTTGGCGGCATCGACAAAGCGGCGAAATTCGCCTTCGGTCATATCGCCACGGCGGATTTGTTCAGATGGCACTTCTGAGGCCTCGGACAGGATCCGAGCGGCCAGTTGCTCGGCGCTCATCTCGAGGCTGTAGAACCCAACAACCCCACCTTCAACGGCACCTTCACTGCCATCGGGACGGGTGCCGCGCCGGTAGGTCTTGGCAATGTTGAACGCGATATTGGTGGCCAGTGAGGTTTTGCCCATCGAGGGTCGGCCAGCAAGGATCAACAGATCGGATTTATGCAAACCGCCCAGTTTTTTATCCATATCGATCAAGCCTGTCGAAACGCCTGACATGCCACCTTCGCGTTGATAGGCGGCGTTGGCAACATTAACGGCGTCGGTGACGGCTTTNAGAAACGACTGAAATCCGCTTTCCGATTGGCCTTGTTCGGCCAGCTTATATAGTTTTTGCTCCGCTTCGATGATCTGTTCGGCAGGTTCCTGATCAACGTCTACCTTGGCGGCTTTGGCGGCAATATCTTGGCCAAGACCGATCAGGTCGCGGCGGATACCCAGATCATAGATCATCTGCGCATAATCACGCGCGGCAAAAGCTGAAATCGCCGCGCCAGCAAGACGGGCCAGATAGGCAGGGCCGCCCAGTTCTTTCAGACCCTCATCATCCTCCATAAAGGCTTTGAGTGTCACCGGAGAGGCAAGGTTGTTTTTCTTGATGCGGCTGGCAGAAATTTCAAAGATACGGGCGTGCACTGGATCAAAAAAATGTTCGGGTCCGATGATCGATTCGATGCGATCATAGATATCGTTATTGGTCAGGATCGCGCCCAGAAGCTGTTGCTCGGCCTCAATCGAATGCGGCATGGTTTCCGGGGCTTCAATATTGGCGCCGGTGGCATTGAAGGCCGTGATCTCGTTCATGATGGTGCCCCGCGTTTATCCCAGATGGTGGTAATCCACCAAGGCTTGCCTGTGCAAATTGTATGTTTCTGTGGATAAGTTGTGGATAGGATTGACCTACAGCATATAGCATAAAACAGGCCCAGACCCCAGCATTTTGTGTGTGTTGGGACATTCCTGCCAATAGAAANTNTTTTCGAGGTTTGGATCTCGGGACTTATTTATGTGCGTCCTGCCAGTCACGGGGCGCTTGCAGGAATTGCTCAACCTCGTTCAGGGTGTTGGTGTCAAACNCTTGTTGGGCTTTGGCTTCGGCCAAAACATCCCACCAAGTGCACAAAGCGTGTAGGGTGACGCCGTGGTCGCCGAGAACCTTCTTGGTCTCAGGAAAAATGCCATAATTAAAGATCACTGCCGTGTGGCTGCAAGAGGCACCGGTCTCGCGTATCGCGTCGACGAATGACAGTTTGCTACCGCCGTCGGTGGTCAGGTCTTCGACCAACAAGACCCGTTGACCCTCNNACATGTTGCCCTCTATGCGGGCGTTGCGGCCGTAACCCTTGGGCTTTTTGCGGACATAACTCATTGGCAGCGCCAGACGTTCGGCCACCAATGCGGCAAACGGAATACCGGCTGTTTCCCCACCGGCGATATTGTCAAACGCCTCNAAACCAGCATCACGGGTCAGGGTCTGGCACATGAAATCCATCAGCGCGTTCCGCACCCGAGGAAATGAGATCACCTTGCGACAATCGATGTAGGTTGGGCTGGGCAGACCAGAGGCCAAGGTGAAAGGATCAGTGGCATTGAAATGCACGGCCTTTATTTCCAGCAACATCCGTGCTGAGAGGCGGGCAATTTCTTGCGATGACTGGGTGGCAGAGATGTTCATTCGGGGCCCTTTCGCCAAAGGTTGCGGCAGCGGGTGTAATCTGTTGTGGGGCAGATGGGCATGCCGGTCGGATAAAAGATCATTGTGTGACCTGCCAATGAATATCGACGCCGGGGTCGAACACTGTGATGGGGCCGTCTTTTGTTGCGATCTTGTCGGGGAATCGTACCACTTCGCCCTTTGTCAGGATCATGCTGCCGGTATTTACCGGCAAGCCGTAAAAGGCTGGACCGTTCAGCGAGGTGAAAGCCTCTAGCTGCTCAAGCGCGGCCTCTTGTTCGAAAACATGCGCCANNATGGCCATGGTGTTGGTGGCGGTGAAACATCCGGCGCACCCGCAGGCCTGTTCTTTGGCGGCATCCACATGGGGGGCACTGTCGGTACCAAGGAAAAATTTTGCATTGCCGGACGTTGCTGCTTTGCGCAGAGCTACCCTGTGAGTTTCACGTTTTGCAACCGGTAAGCAGTAATAATGCGGCTTTATGCCACCGGCCAGAATGTGATTGCGGTTGATCATCAGATGGTGCGTGGTCACGGTTGCGGCCAGATTGTCGGCCTCGTCCTTGACGTACTCAACCGCATCCGAGGTGGTGATATGTTCCATAATCACGCGCAAACCGGGTGTGTCACGGCGTAACGGTGTCAACACGCGATCTATAAAAACCGCCTCGCGGTCGAAGATATCAACCTCGGGATCTGTAACTTCGCCGTGAACACATAACGGGCAGCCTATTTCAGCCATACGCTCAAGTATGGGGCGGATTTTGTCAAAGTTATGCACCCCTGAGGCGGAATTGGTGGTCGCACCCGCGGGGTAGAGCTTGACAGCTTTTATCAATCCACTGGCATGGGCCGCTGTCAGGTCATCAAGGTCGGTGTCCTCGGTGAGATAGAGCGTCATCAATGGCTCAAAAGTCTGACCATCGGGCAGGGCAGCCAAAATTCGGTCACGGTAGGCAGCGGCTTGCGCGCCGGTTGTGACCGGTGGCACGAGGTTCGGCATTATGATTGCGCGGCTGAAGTGACGGGCGGTTTCGGCCAGCACCGCGGAAAGCATTGCCCCATCGCGCAGGTGCAAGTGCCAATCATCGGGGCGGCGTATTGTCAGAGATCTAATCATGCTGGATCGGTTACACAGTCTTTAAGATAAATGCCAGAGGCCAAATCAGCGCCGGACTGGCAAAGCGCGGTACAAGGTCACTCTTTTATAAATTGAAATTGGGCAATGACCCGATCTAGTGCCGCGTCTTTTTGGTTGGTGTCGGCGGTCTTGATGAACAGCGCCTGACGACCGCATGCCTCACTAGGTTTCACGAATTCTTCGACCAAATGATATTCGGGTCGGTTAAAATAATCGTCGAAAATAATCTTTGTGCCGGTCTTTGCATATTTAAGAGATGTTAAAAAACAACAGACGCGAAAGCGGCCATCGATCAGGACCAGATCGGGTTTGATGCCTTCAGACCACCAAGCGGTGGTATAATGCGCATAATTGTCACGGCCTGTGTCATCCAGCGGCCATCCCCAGTCGCCAACAGGGCCAACGTCACAATACTGCAGGTGCAGCCGGTCGCTGTGCTGACATTCCTGCCGGACGGACTTTACCCACCGAGCGTCGGAATCGACGCTGTGGACCTGTGCGTCCGTATTGTGGAAAAGCCATTTTGTCGAGCGTCCGACACCATATTCACCATAGATTTTGAGGCCTAAGACAAGGTGTTTGAACATAGTGTCATCACCGTCAAACAACTGACTTTCGTCGCGGGTCTGTACCTGTTCCATCAAAGCTTTGGCGGGTGGTTGCCTCTGTTGCTGGGATGCTGCGGTTCTTTTGTTTTGTGTCATCGGTCACTCCACATTGGCGGTAATGGCTTCAAGGTATTGCAGCGGTACTGTCATACAGAGTTTCTGAAAAATGCCAAAGTTTGATTTTCATGGGTTTGGCCCTGTAATTCATCCCGGGTAACCGCATTTCACAGGTACATGTTTTGTGGCATCGAGAGCAATCTGAAACCAAAAGTTTTCAACTTAACAAATGNGGGCTTNNGGNTGTGCTGTTTCATCACAGATGANTNGCACGGNCATCCAANATCTGATTTTCTAAATTTAAAAATAAAGATTGGAGTTAGCAATTTTTTAATTACATTATTTTGGTTTCATTTCTATAAATAGTGTAGTGTTACATATGCGTATTTGTGGTCAAGTTACTATGTGGGTCAATGACATAGCTCGCGCAGGGGGTGGAAGTGTTTTCACGGGAAAAAATAGTCTATCAGACACTTGATCTTCCGGATCATATGTCACTCAGCAACCCAGAGATGTTGCTTGAAGCTGAGGCTTACTATGACCGCATGAAGCGGCGGCACAGTGTTCGGGATTTTAACAGCGCGGCTGTTCCTGATGCTGTTATACAAGAGTGTATCCGCACAGCCGGTACCGCGCCGTCGGGGGCCAATCATCAGCCGTGGCATTTTGTTGCGATTTCAGACCCGGACATCAAACGTCAGATACGGCTTGCTGCAGAAAAGGAAGAGAAAAAATTTTATGAGGGCGGGGGCGGTGATGAATGGATTAAAGCGCTCGAACCTCTCGGAACCAATGCTGATAAGCCACATTTGACGGTTGCACCGTGGTTGATTGTGGTGTTTGCGCAGCGGTGGGGTGAGTTTGACGACGGCACTAGATACAAAAATTACTATGTTCCGGAAAGTGTTGGCATCGCAACTGGCTTTCTTATTTCGGCGCTGCATCACGCCGGGCTTGTGGCCTTGACCCATACTCCAAACCCGATGAAGTTTTTAAATAACCTGCTGGAGCGACCAAGTTCTGAAAAGCCTGTGATGATCATTGCCGTTGGTCGCGCAGATCCTGATGCAAAAGTACCAAAAGTGGCCAAAATCAAAAAGCCATTGAATAAAATCATGACTACTTTTTGATCACCTGAGCGGTCATCGGTGACAGCTGGTATGGTTAGGGTATAGATTGCACGGCTGATGGCTTAGCGCAGTTGGAATTCACAGAAGCCAGTCAGTTTGGGATCAATTGATCCAGTTTTATGTTCTGCGGTGATCTAACGACGAGTTGAGACCCGTGTCGCAGGTTTCGCCAGAGCAGCATTCGAAGATATTGGACTTGCATATGAGGCACTGTTCATGTCCGTGAACGACAACAGTGGTCAAGGGCGATTGACATCTTGGGCAGCGTTGTCGGTTCGCGCTGTCAGGAGCGGTGTGATTGTCCATTAAACCTAGCCTGCTGAAATCCAAACTATAATTGCGGTAAAGGCAAAAGCGAATAGCAGCGCGTAGGTCGCGACCATCCCGCTCATTGCCGCATCAGACTTTTTCTTACGTGCGGGTTCTTTTGGGGCGGGTGTCTCTGGGGTGTCGTTCATTTAAGTCTCGCAAATTTCTTAAGGATAGATAGCTTAATATGAAATCAATGCAACCAAACGGACGATACATCCTGCGAGCGGGCTATTGAATATTGAAATGCGGCGAGCATTTGGGAGTTTCCCGGTTAATGCGCGTCTTTAAAATCACAGCTGTTATTTTTTGCTGGCCCCATTAATTTGATGGATCAATCAATATGTGCGGGGCGCTGGCACGTCCGCATAACCGTGAGCCATAGCAAAAAGGGCCGGCTATGCATTGTGCGATCCGGTGGGAACGTGACGGCCTTGTAACATGGTGCGAGCCAGCCCACATAATTGCGCATAGTTTGGTCGCGTATCGTTTCAGATCTGTTGGGGCGGGGTTGTCAGTGCAGAGGGTAGTAAGCCGCCAATTTGTGTTCTGGCGACGTTGCGGAGGATGATAAGAGACAGCACCCAACCGCTTGTCACGGCGGCGGCAATACCAAACCAAACGCCCTGAACGCCAAANTCTGTGAAACTTATGAACACCCAAACAAAAAATGCCACGGCAAATCCCTGACGATAAACGCTGATCCAAAGTGTCCAAATTGCCTGTTTNAACGCCTGNAGAAGTGAGTTGATCGAAAAAAGCATCATGTAGATTGGAAATAAAAAGGCGTCGACACGCAGATAGCTGCTGCCGGCGCGGATGACATCTGGATCATTGCTGAACAGCGCCATCACAAAGGTGCCGCCAAAAAATAAAATCGGTGTCGCAAGCGCAGTCATTGCAAAGCCGACACCCCAACAATATTTTAAAGCTTCGCGCACCCGATCATATTTTTGTGCACCAAAATTCTGCCCTGCAATTGGCAAAAGCGCGCCGGTCATCCCTAAAACCGGCAACAACAAAATCTGCTCTATTCTTAAAGCAACGCCGTAAGCTGCAACCGCGTGGCCGCCAAAGGTCTTGAGTGCAAACTGCACAACAAAGCCNGATATGAACATGATTATCATTGCGGAGCCAGCAGGCAACAGCTGTGCAAAAATCTTCCTAAAGCTGTCTTTGTCAGGTTGAAAAGCGGTAATCTGAACAGACTGCATAACCTCCAGCCGAAAGATGCGCACCAAAATGTAGACCATGACGCCTGTTTGGCTGATGATGGTGGCCGCAGCGATGCCATTAAACCCCATGCCAGACCACACGCCNGGAAGGCCGAACATGAACAGAGGGTTGAGCCCAATGTTGGCGATAAACGCTGCCATAAGGGCACGTTGCATGCTGCGACTATCGCCGTGCGCCTGCAAGATTCCGTTGCCGCCATAAGCCAGCAAAAATCCAGGCAGGGCAAAAATCAGCCAATAAAAATATCCCATCGCCGCGTCGCGATACGCCCCGGGTTCAGAAACCAAAACGATAAGTTCTGGCCCGAGGAACCAGCCAATCACCATGCATGACGCGGTGATAACCCCGCCGAACGCCAAGCCTTGCACCACGTAGCGCTGGGCTTCGGCGGCATCGCCGCTGCCTTTGGCGTTGCTGACAAGTGTGCTGAGCGCCGAACTNAGCCCGAATCCCACCGCCATTAGGATGAAAAAAGCTTGGTATCCGATTGCAAGCCCAGCTTGCGCGTCTGTTGAAAGNAGGCCNGCATAATACACGTCTACGACGTTATAGAGTGTTGTGAAAAGCATCCCAAAAGCGGCCGGTATGGCAAGCGTGCGAAAATGCAAGGCCATGGGGCCTGTCGTCAAATCATCTTTTCTCATCAAGTTTTATCGTTCGTTTTACTGCGGANGTTCGGTGTCCCGATTTTTCCTGTTTTATTTCGGTCGCTGCTTTGCGAAACCACTTTTTATCGAAAAGTCGCTTTGCCTGCTTTCTGTGGCGCTCTGTACCCTTCGATATGTGGTGTTTGATCTGCAAAATCAAGTCAAGCCAAGCGATCAGAGTCCGCCTGCGTGACAGCGAACGCCTCAAGAGCCA
>NYVC01000122.1 GCA_002684375.1 Marinovum sp. | reverse complement strand
CTAGGACGTGGTAAAATGCATTGAAAAAGCCCCGCAGAGCAGTTTGCGGGGCTTTTGTTGTTGTTGTTGCAAAAACTCTGTCTGGTTTGCGCCGTCGTGTTGTTGATTTAAAGTGTGAATTAAGATAAACAAAAACGTGACACGTCTTTGGTGTCAAATATTTGGCGCGGATGCGTGGTTTAAAATTTTCATGTTGGAATAGCGGGCGATTGAAAATATGAAAAAGAAGTGTCTTTTCGCTGTGCAGTCTTGGGGAGAAAGTCTAAATGATACGATCTGAATTGATCCAAAAATTGGCGGATGAAAACCCGCATCTTTTTCAGCGTGACGTAGAGCGTATCGTAAACACGATTTTTGATGAGATCACCGAGACTATGGCGCGAGGTGATCGCGTAGAGTTGCGGGGGTTTGGGGCCTTTTCTGTGAAAAAGCGGGATTCCAGAGTTGGGCGTAACCCGCGTACTGGGGCCTCGGTTGCAGTTGCGGAAAAGCATGTGCCGTTTTTCAAGACCGGTAAACTCCTACGGGATCGTTTAAACGGAAGATAAACCATGCGCTATTTGCGATATGGGTTTTTAGGCCTGCTTGGGATTGTTCTTATTACGGTTGCAATCGCCAACAGAGGTGTTGTGACACTCACGCTTCTGCCCGCGGAGCTAGGTGCGTTGTTCGGGCTGAATCTATCGATCCAGATACCGCTGTTCGTGGTCATTTTTAGTGGCATAGTGGCCGGCTTGTTTATCGGTTTTTGCTGGGAATGGTTGCGGGAATATAAACTGCGCGCCGAGGGCCACCGCAGTGCCCGCGAGGTCAATAAACTTCAGCGTCAAGTGCGCAAGCTTCAGGTTGAAAAATACGACGAAAAGGATGAGGTTTTGGCCCTTCTGGACCGCGCAAATTAAGGTGAGGCGAGATAGGTGATCAAAGTAAAATTCTGCGGTTTAACCACGCCTGATGCCGTGCAGGCCGCGGCCCGGGCCGGGGCGGCCTATGTTGGGTTCGTATTTTTTCCAAAATCTCCGCGCCACCTGTCGATTGAACAGGCTCGCACTCTTGCCCAAGACACCCCTGCCGGCATTGTAAAAGTTGCTTTGACAGTTAATGCGACAGACGCATTTCTGGATCAACTCACTAAAAATGTGCCCTTGGACATGCTTCAGCTACACGGCCATGAAACACCCGCACGTGTGACAGAGATCAAGGCCCGTTACGGCCTGCCAGTGATGAAAGCTGTTGGGCTGGAAAAGGCCGATGATCTGACCAAGATCAGCGATTATGCGGCGGTCTGTGATCAGCTTTTGATTGATGCAAAGCCCCCCAGACAGGGTATTTTGCCCGGTGGCAACGGTTTGGCGTTTGACTGGCGGTTGATTGCCGGCCGTGAGTGGCCGCTGCCATGGATGCTGGCTGGCGGTTTGACCCCCGAGACGGTTCCGGCTGCGGTGCAAATGACCGGCGCGCGCCAATTGGACGTCAGCTCAGGCGTTGAGACCGCACCTGGCGTGAAGGGGGCAGGCCTGATGTCGGCCTTTATGGCCGCGGCACAGTGTCACCCGATAGAGACGCCGATAGAGACGATGTGAATTTATGACTGGAAATTTCGCGCATTGCGCCATATTTCAAGTGACACAGCAGCGATAAGGATTTCAGATGGCAGACGATCTTTTCAACAGCTTTATGAATGGTCCCGATGACAAGGGCCGTTTTGGTGATTTCGGCGGTCGTTTCGTTTCCGAGACCTTGATGCCGTTGATTCTCGAGTTGGAACAGCAGTATGAAATTGCCAAGACCGACGAGACTTTCTGGGCCGAGATGCACCATCTTTGGACCCATTATGTTGGCCGGCCAAGCCCGCTATATTTTTCGGAACGGTTGACCCAGCACTTGGGCGGCGCGAAAATCTATATGAAACGCGACGAGTTGAACCACACGGGTGCGCATAAAATCAACAACGTGCTGGGACAAATTATTCTGGCGCGAAGAATGGGGAAATCGCGTATTATTGCTGAAACAGGCGCTGGGCAGCATGGCGTTGCAACCGCGACGGTCTGCGCCAAGTTTGGCCTGCAATGCGTGGTCTATATGGGCGCCCATGATGTGGAGCGTCAGGCGCCAAACGTCTTTCGGATGAAACTGCTCGGCGCTGAAGTGATTCCCGTAACCTCGGGTCGCGGTACCCTCAAAGATGCGATGAATGATGCGCTGCGCGATTGGGTGACCAATGTGCGCGATACATTTTATTGTATTGGCACCGTGGCGGGCCCGCATCCCTATCCCGCGATGGTACGTGATTTCCAAGCCATCATTGGCAAGGAGGCCAAAGAACAGATGATGGTGGCCGAAGGTCGCCTTCCCGATACGCTGATTGCAGCGATCGGTGGCGGATCAAACGCAATGGGGCTGTTTTATCCGTTTTTGGATGACAAAGAGGTTGGTATTGTCGGCGTTGAGGCCGGAGGCAAGGGTGTGAACGCCAAGATGGAACATTGCGCCTCGCTGACGGGGGGGCGCCCTGGGGTGTTGCACGGCAATCGCACCTATCTGTTACAGGATGACGACGGACAAATTCTCGAAGGTTTCAGCATCTCAGCTGGTCTGGATTATCCCGGTATTGGGCCCGAACATGCCTGGTTGCACGATATTGGCCGCGCGCAATATGTNAGCATCACCGATAAAGAGGCGCTTGAGGCGTTTCAGCTGTGTTGCGAGCTGGAGGGCATTATCCCCGCACTTGAGCCAAGCCACGCCTTGGCTCATGTGATGAAAATGGCTCCGACATTACCAGCAGATCACATCATCTGCATGAATATGTGTGGGCGCGGCGATAAGGACATCTTTACGGTCGCGCAACATCTGGGCTTTGACATGGGATAGCCACCCTTGCGCTTTGTGGTGGTGGCTGGGGCGTCTAATGCGTGCCAACCGCATGTTTTTCCAGGATTTCAATCGAGACAATGTCCAACGCGCTTTTATGCGTGGCTTGGATATTGACCTTTGGAGCACAGCCTTCGTCATGGGCTTGAAGAAACCGGCTGGCGCAAAGGCACCAGGCATCACCGGGGTTCAACCCGATGAACCCGTATTCAGGCCGCGACGTCGAAAGATCATTGCCGACATATTTTGAATAGGCCAGAAATTCGGCGGTCATAATCGCGCAGACCGTATGACTTCCGTGATCTTCCGCGCAAGTATTGCAACACCCATCGCGGAAAAAACCGGTTACAGGCTGGGTTGAACAGGTCATGATCGGGTCACCGAACACNTTCACGGAAGGGTCTTTTTCAATCATAANGAAAGGTCCGTTNTCAGGGCGCAGGTCGGATGACGCTGTGGATTGTTTGGNTAAACTCAAAACAGGCTTTTATCTGTCCGTCAATGGCCAGTCTGGGCACATGGTCNGAAGTCGGCCCAGATTTTGGTCAACCACGTTTTGGCTTTATGGTGCAGGCCATCAGTTATTTGGGCGGGATCCAGTCTATCCACCGGCCGTGAAAGTCTGCTCTTCCAAGGTCAAATATGACGTTGGCAGGCCACAGGTGCAGTGTTATAGCAGCACCTTGTTGATCACTTGCGTCGGCCTCTATCGAAAGCCAGGCAAGTGGTGTTTGCTTTGTTGCCTGTGCCCCGGCATGGGCCAAGAGTGCCCGACCTCGTGCTTGTTGTTCGGGTGGAAAATATTGCCAGGCGATGGTGTGGTAAATCAGGTGCAGGTGGCCATCGCGCGGCAGCTCCAGACGGTGCGCGAGCCAGTCTATCGCATCACCGGTGTCAACATTGGCACTGTGGTGGGCGATCGCGGCGCGGGTGCGGGCGATGCGCTCTGGCTGATCGGGCCATTGATAGGCGATTAAGCGGGTTGCGTCCTCGGGTTTGGTTGGATCAAGCGGGTTGAGATCGACACCGCCCCGTTCGGCGATATGCGGCCAAAGCCCGGTTGGCACAGGGCCGTACCAATCTGGTGCTAAATCCAGAACTGGCTGATCGGGTCCAAAACGGTGCCCGGGCACGGTCAGCGCAAAGCGGTCAAAGCCAAGGTTCAGCCCCGCACTGGCCCCAAGTTCTGACAGAAAAATCGGCAACTTGTATTGGTGTTGTAGCCACATTGCGGCTGGAATAAGCCCTGCGCTGCGGGCGACTTCGTTGGTTTGGGGCGGATAAGTGAGCCAGTTTTCTATAAATCTGCCGTGGCGGGTCAGCGTGGTCTGGACTGCTTTGATTAGCTGATCGTCGTTGGTGTGATGGGGCGGATAGGCGCTCCGCAACTGTGCTGATTGCCCGTTCAGCACCAGCGCGTGCAGTGCGCTTGCAAGGCGCAGTGGCAGCGAGGCGCCTTTGNGCCCAATATCGCCTGGCCAAGCCTCCAAGCGTTNCGCCAGTGCGCCCTCAATGGGCCAATGTTGCGCCATAAGGCGCAGCAAACGCNCCATGAAGGCAGAGCCTANTTTATCACAATGAGAGGCCTGCTCTAAAAATGCCGCGGCCAAGCGGGTCACTTAAATTTATNCATAAGCCTTTCTAAAGCAGAACGATTTTTTTGTCCAATTTCTGTGCTTCCGGTGTCAGTCTGTGAGGAATCATTTAAGATGCGGTCTTTGTGATCAGTGTTGGTCTGTGATTGCCTTTGACCGCCTTTAGCATTGGGGTGTTCTTGGCCAGTGGGTTTTTGTTTTGACTGTTTGTCCGCCGGGGCCCTTTTCCCGGTCGAGGGACGCGGGGGTGACGTGCGCAGGGCCACGGCATTCATAAACCGCCCCGCGTCACCGGCGGCGAGATCGGCCGCACCATCGCACAGACCGTGCAGTAGATCCTCCAGCCATGTCTCATCTACTTTGGCAAAATCATGCAGTACATAACGTGCTACCAGATCTTTGTGTCCCGGATGGCCGATCCCCATGCGCACCCGGCGGTAAGCCTCGCCNATATGGGCGTGCATTGACCGTAATCCATTATGACCGGCATGGCCGCCACCTTGTTTGACTTTCAAGCGGCCGGGCGCCAAATCAAGCTCATCGTGGAAGACAGTGACATCCTGCGCTGTGGCTTTGTAAAATCGAGCCGCTTCGCCCACCGCTTGGCCAGACAGNTTCATAAATGTCTGCGGCTTTACCAACAGAATTTTTTCACGGCCCAAAAGGCCTTCGCTGATCTGGGCCTGAAATTTCTGTTTCCACGGTGCAAAGCNGTGGGCGNTTGCCAGACCGTCCAGNGCCATAAAGCCGATATTATGGCGGTTTTTGGCATATTTACTGCCGGGGTTACCAAGGCCTACGAAAATTTGCATCAAGGGTTACCTTTGGGTGAACGGTCTTACAGGCGTATACTAAACCTGCAATTTTTCCAAGCAATGAGCGCCCTGCCCAGTACTTGCAATAAAAAACGGGGCCTTAAAAAGCCCCGTTTTCCATTCAAATATTACGACGCAACTTATTCTTCGTCGACGCCTTCTTCTTCTTCGGGTTCATCATCGTCGATGCCTGCNGATTTCAAGCCCGATGGCGCTGATATATTGGCGATGACAAAGTCACGATCAATCGTGGCTTTTGATCCTGCGGGCAGCGTAATGGCTGAAATCGTGAGGGTATCGCCGATATCTTTTCCAGCCAGATCGATGGTCAATTTTTCTGGGATATCGCCTGCAGTGACCCGCANTTCTACTTCTTGACGGACGATGGTCAAGACGCCGCCCTTCTTCATACCGGGGGCCTCGTCTTCGTTCACAAACTCAACCGGAATAAACAGGTTGACTTTTGAGCTCCGCCGCAGNCGCATCAGGTCGAGGTGGGTTGGCAGATCTTTGAGAACATCGCGTTGAACGTTGCGGCAAATCACTCGCACGTCCTCTTGGCCTTCGACCTTGAGGTTGAACAAAGTCGATAAGAAGCGGCCCTGTTTCAGGCGCTTGAGCAGGACGTTAAACGGAATATTGATCGCCAGCGGATCGCTGCCGCCNCCATAAACGATACCNGGAACCAAGCCATCNCGACGTGCTTGACGAGCGGCGCCCTTGCCTGTCCCCGTGCGTTCCTGGGCGTGAAGGTCAGGAATTTCTCCAGCCATAATTTGTCTCCAATGTTAGGGCGGACATCCTCCAAGGCTGTATGTCCGCGTGAAATTGCGCGTATAGCCGAGTCTGGCAGGCATGAAAAGCAATAAATCCCCACGCAGGGCAAGGCGCAGGGCCTTATGCCCAGTCGCCTTGAAAATCTTTCGGGATTAACAATGTGTCGCGCGACAATTGTTCGATATGTCGGTGGCCGCAGAGCGCCATTGAGACATCGAGCTCTTTGTGAATCACCTCNAGGGCGCGGGTCACGCCGGCCTGNCCCATAGCCCCCAGCCCATAGACAAAAGAGCGCCCGATATAGGTGCCCTTTGCGCCCAGAGCGAGGGCTTTGAGCACGTCTTGACCNGAGCGGATGCCCCCGTCCATATGAACCTCTATCTGATCCCCGACGGCGTCGATGATTGCAGGCAGCGCCTTAATGGAACTCAACGCCCCATCCAATTGCCGACCGCCATGGTTCGAGACGACGATCGCGTCTGCCCCGACCTTGAGCGCCATCTGCGCATCTCTGACATCCATAATACCTTTGAGAATTACCTTCCCGTCCCATTCCTTTACGACACGGGCGACTTTTTCCCAATCAAGCGAGGGGTCGAATTGCTCAGCCGTCCAAGTCGAGAGGCTGGCGGGATCGCTCACGCCTTTGGCATGCCCGACAATATTGCCAAAAAACCGCCGTTGTGTTCCCAGCATCTGCAGGCCCCAGCCCCATTTGGTTGCCAGATTGGCCAGAGTTTTGGCCGTCAACTTGGGTGGTGCCGATAGACCATTACGAATNTCTTTATGGCGCTGTCCCAATATCTGCAGATCGAGGGTCAGCATNAAGGCTGAGCAGTTAGCGGCCTTAGCCCGAGCAATCAGACGACTGTTAAAATCTGTATCTTTCAGCATGTAGAGNTGCATCCAGAACGGAGCACTGGTTTCGGCGGCAACGTCTTCGATCGAGCAAATTGACATCGTTGANAGCGTGAAGGGAACGCCAAAGTCTGCTGCGGCCTGAGCAGCTTTGATCTCACCATCTGCGGATTGCATGCCGGTCAACCCGACCGGAGCGAGCGCCACTGGCATGGCAACGCTTTCACCGATCATCGCGCTTGCAGTGCTGCGGCCGCTCATATCGACTGCCACACGTTGGCGCAGACGCAACTGATCAAAATCTGTTACATTGTCGCGAAAGGTTTGCTCGGACCAACTGCCAGATTCGGCGTAATCATAGAACATCTGTGGCACCCGACGCTGATAGATGCNCTTTAGATCATCAATATTAGTGATAACCGGCATTNGGATCCTCCATTAGACATTCACAGAATAAGATGGGTAATGGTCTATCGCGGTGTGGGCAATGCATTATTTGTATGCGCTTCCAAGTAAAAGGCACTGGACCGGCCTGTCTGCGCGGTCTAAGGCTGTTTTTCGGTTGTGGCCGTGCTGGTCCGTAAAAGANATAAAGGGTTTTGCATGAATTTGGCGGAAGCACTGGCGGATTTGACGCAACTGGGTGATCCTGAACGCGCGGCAGGNNTGGCGGCATATCATAAGGTTCCGCGCGATTACCTTGGTATTCCCAATGTTGCGCTGAACGATTTGAGCCAGAGCTGGCGTCAGAAGCTGCCGGTTGAGACGCGGGTGGCATTGGCTGAGGCGCTGTGGAAAACCAATATTTTCGAGG
Organism: Marinovum sp.; assembly: GCA_002684375.1. Lineage (GTDB taxonomy): Bacteria > Pseudomonadota > Alphaproteobacteria > Rhodobacterales > Rhodobacteraceae > CPC320. Next base: position 3,658 of record NYVC01000122.1, on the reverse strand, counting down.
CGCGGATTGCGGCCGCAAAGCTATTGACGCAGGCTCGGATCAAGCCGGACGATGCAGTCTGGGCTTTGATTTCAAAATGGGTGCCAGAGTTTGATAGCTGGGCGATTGCCGATCAGGTTTGTTTGGCGGGACAAAAGCGCTTGATCGCCGACCCGTCCCGGATCGAAAATGTTGAGGCTTGGACCGCATCTACGCATCACTGGACCCGTCGCGCGGCGATGGTGATCACTCTGCCTTGGACCAAACAAAACCACCCCAAACCGCNAGATCTTGAAATCCGGCAACGGGTANTGGGCTGGGCCGTGCGCTATGTGCGCGATGAGAACTGGATTATTCAAAAATCGGTGGCAGGATGGCTGCGAGATCTGGGCAAGCATGATCCGGAACGCGTGGAATATTTTTTGGCCAATAACGCCAAAGAAATGAAACCATTCGCCNGGAAAGAAGCGCAGAAGCATTTACCCANNAAGGAGTAGCNGGCGATGTACTACGAAGACTTTCCGGTAGGGTTTCAGTTTGAGACGGCNACGCGGCAGCTGTCACGGGCCGATATCATCGGTTTTGCCCAGTTGTGGGATCCACAGCCTTTTCATATCGATGAGGCGGCAGCACAAGCCTCCCCCTTTGGTGGAATTATCGCNAGTGGCTTTCAAACGNTGATGGTNGCTTTTAGATTAACGATTGACACCGGCTTGTTTGAGGCATGTTCTATGGGGTCCCCGGGGATGGATGNTGTGCGTTGGATGNNNCCGGTGNGGCCNGGCGATNGCNTAAGGGTCAGGGCTGANGTGNTGTCGGCGCGGCNNTCNGGCTCAAAGCCNGATCGCGGNCTNGTGACGATCCGTTACGAGGTGCTCAATCANNACGACNAGGCGGTGGCNTGCTATAGCCCGGTTCAAATTCTGCGGCGNAGGCCGCTAACTGAGAGTTGATCAGGCGCTATGAGCGCCGTCTGCGAGTGATTTGACAAACGCCANAACTTCTGGGACCGGCTTTCCGGCTGCCATCTCGGACACGATTGCCGAACCCACCACCGCACCGTCGGCAATCGCCGCAATCGCCTGTGACGCCTCGGGCGTACGAATGCCAAAGCCGACAATAACGGGTAGATCTGTCTGTGACTTGATCCGCGCCACCTCGGGGGCAACATCGGCAGCTTGCGGCGCGGCTGCGCCAGTGATGCCGGTGATTGAGACGTAATATACAAAGCCCGACGTGTTTTCGAGCACTTTAGGCAGACGTTTATCATCGGTGGTTGGAGTGGCCAAACGAATAAAGTTCAAACCAGCTTNCTGTGCGGGAACACACAGTTCATCGTCCTCTTCAGGNGGNAGGTCNACAATAATTAAGCCGTCAATCCCGGCGGTTTTGGCATCAGCCAGAAATCTATCGACCCCACGGCAATAGATCGGATTGTAATATCCCATCAGCACAATTGGTGTGGTGTCATCCGTTTCGCGGAATGCGCGGGCCATTTCGAGCGTGCGCTCAAGTGTCATGCCCGCAGACAAGGCCCGTTGGCCAGCCAATTGGATGGTCGGGCCGTCGGCCATGGGGTCGGTGAAGGGCAGGCCCAGTTCAATGATATCTACACCGGCTGCTGGCAATCCTTTGACCAAAGCCAAGGATGTATCGTAATCGGGATCACCGGCCATAACATAAGACACGAAGGCTTTTTTTCCGGCTGCGGCTAGTGCAGAAAACTTGGCGTCGATGCGGGTCATGTCAGGCTCCTTTATGTGGTCCCGACCTGATGTGACGAAAAGGGCTGCGAAAATCAATGGCTCTTGGGACAATGCCTGCCATAAAAATAAAATTTTGATGCATTTACCTTGGGAGTGGGGGCTTCGAACATCGCTGGCTTGCACTGTGAGGGAACACTGCATAGAAGCGGCGACAAGCAAAAGGAGTGGTGAGATGGGTTTTAAAATGGGAATCGTGGGCATGCCCAATGTGGGCAAGTCGACGCTGTTCAATGCGCTTACCAGAACTGCTGCGGCGCAGGCAGCGAATTTTCCGTTCTGTACCATCGAGCCAAATGTTGGCGAGGTGCCCGTTCCCGATAAACGGCTGGACAAGTTGGCAGCGATTGCCAGCTCGAAGCAGATCATTCCCACGCGCATGACCTTTGTNGATATTGCCGGTCTGGTCAAAGGGGCAAGCAAAGGTGAGGGNTTGGGCAATCAGTTTCTAGCCAATATCCGTGAAGTTGATGCGATTGCCCATGTGTTGCGTTGTTTCGAAGATGGTGACGTCACCCATGTGGATGGTCGGGTGGATCCGCTTTCTGATTCTGAGACGATTGAGACAGAATTAATGTTGGCAGATATTGAAAGCATCGAAAAGCGCTTGCAGGGGTTGGTGCGCAAAATAAAGGGTGGNGACAAGGAAGCATCCCAGCAGGATCGTCTGTTACGCGCAGCGCTGGCTGTGTTGGAGGACGGTCAACCNGCGCGCAGCCTTACAATTGATGATGAGGACGCCAAAGCTTGGAAGCTCTTGCAATTATTGACCGCGAAACCAATCCTATATGTATGTAATGTCGACGAGGCGAATGCCGCCACCGGCAATGAATTTTCCGAAAAAGTTGCAAGAATGGCGGCTGAACAACAGGCTGGCCATGTGGTGATCAGCGCCCAGATCGAAGAAGAGATCAGCCAGTTAGATGCCGAAGAGGCNGAAATGTTCCTGTCAGAAATGGGTCTGGNAGAGGCGGGTTTGGATCGNTTGATTCGCGCTGGCTATGCGCTGTTGGAACTTGAGACATATTTTACCGTTGGTCCGAAAGAGGCGCGGGCGTGGACAATTCGCAACGGGACCTTGGCGCCACAGGCNGCNGGCGTAATCCACGGTGATTTTGAGCGTGGGTTTATCCGGTCGGAAACCATTGCCTATAATGATTTCGTCACGCTTGGTGGTGAACAGCCGGCCAAAGAGGCTGGTAAAATGCGNGCGGAGGGCAAAAGCTATATTGTAAAAGACGGCGACGTCTTGCATTTTTTGTTTAACACCTAAGTTCAGCGCCTCAGGGCGCCAAAACGGTAAATTTCAAACTTATCTGCCGTTATAACGGCCGAACATCCATNTTGCGTCCGCTCCATAGGGATATGAATGGTCGCNNTATAGATCGACGCATTATTTTCATGCTTAACTTATGTCGATCCACATGTTGGTTAGCCTNNGGTATTTTGAATTCAACTGAGTGTTTTGACACGACNGNAGTGACGCATGAGACGNCATTACGGNGCCTGAAANTGNGCACTTCGGTCAACGCTAAATGACTGAATAAATACGCAATAATATTCATAGATGCTTTGTANGTTGTGAATTAGGCGNAAACGAACCCGTCTGCGCGCACCGGATCNAACCCCAGTAGGTTCCATTCTCAACTTAACTTAAATTCATAAATGCAGTCAGCGCATGGAGAATTCGTTTTTTGATCGTGGCGCCCATTTCCAAGGATTTCAGAATGAACGTNCGTGCNTAGANTTTATGACANTCCAATGCAGGNGACATTATAAANNCTNTTTNTAAACAAAAGTATATAAANAAATACATATTATTGACGTTACCGATAAATAAGACTATCTTAAGTATATATTTTAGTAAATAGTTATGAATATCTCATTTGCGGGCGTCTACTCTAGACATATGTTGG
>NYVC01000121.1 GCA_002684375.1 Marinovum sp. | reverse complement strand
GCTTGCAAATCATTTTGGGACCGTTCCGCGAACCGCTGGCCACAGACGATCACCAGATCGCAGCTCAGCCAGTCCTTGGTTGCGATATTAATAATATTTTCTTGTTCCCTTGCCGATACATAACTACCGGTGGCGCGAGTTTCCGGAGCANGTCGAACCAAACAATGGCGATACAGGGTTCATGNTCGGGTTNGGCCACGGNGATTTAGTCGAGATCGCTCCACTGGTCCTGCGTGCCGCGTCNGNAATNACCCGCGAGAAATAGTCCGTCAAGCCTGTTCGAAAANGGCATGGCGGTGGCAATTGCAGCCCGCAGGGCATCATAGCTTTGAATATTTGTNTTGAGTCTATCTGGCATGTTTAAATCCTTTTTGCGTTAATGCGTGCTTGATCTGNCACGCGAAAGATTTGTGCGCAGCAGATATAGAAATTGGCATTATGACGGATTTTTCGGTGTGCTCAGTCGCTTTGCGTGGCGGCCCAATCCCAATACATTTCGCGCACTTTGCGGGTGATCGGGCCAAGTTGGAAATGGGTGTCGTCAAATGCGGAAATCGCTGTGACCTTGTGCATGTTGCCTGACATAAAAACTTCGTCGGCGGCGTGAAAATCGTCAAAGGTTAGGACGGTTTCATGTATCTTTATCCCGTCATTACTTAGGTTGGTGATATGGCGGGCGCGGGTTATGCCGGCTAGAAATGTGCCGTTGGCAATNGGTGTAAAGACTTCACCATCCTTTGCCATAAAGATATTTGCTGTCGCGGTTTCGGCGACATTGCCCATACTGTCGGCAACCAGCGCGTTGCCAAACCCTTTGCGGCGCGCTTCGGCCAGCATNCGGGCGTTGTTGGGATACAGACACCCCGCCTTGGCGTTCAAGACCGCGTTGTCTAATGTGGGCCGGCAAAATTGCGTACGGGTTAAAGCGATGCTTGCAGTCGGCGGTGCCAGCGGAATCAGTTCGAGGCAAATCGCAAANCCTGTGGTGTCAGGCAGTGGCACAATTGCCGAAACATCCCCGTCAATGCCCCAATACATNGGCCGAATATAGACAGCGGCGTCAGGNGCATAGGCCGTCAGCCCATCGAGTACGATCTCCACCATGTCATCTGTNCTGACCGTTGGGGTCAGCATCATCGCCTCAGCCGAGCGGTTGACCCGNTCACAATGGGCGGCCAAGTCTGGGGTTAAGCCGTTGACGCTGCGCGCGCCGTCAAACACGCCACTGCCCAACCAAGCACCGTGATCGGCCGCATGCATAATAGCAACATTTCCATCGTGCCAGCGACCCTCAAAATAGGTGCGGATATGCGTTCCTGTTGCCATTTTGTTACCCTTTTAAGCGTAGTAAGTCTGTGAATGCTAGGCGTCACGTTTCGGCCAGAGCCTTGCAAATCATCGCGGGGCCTGCAACCCTTAGATAGTATAATTGTGCNGTGGTTAGTCGCGGTCAGCGCGAGGCAAATTCTCGGATGGTCTGTTGCTGTGTCCCGTTCAAGCGGCGGTACGNCTGTTTTATGAANCACCTCAGTTAGCCTTTGTCGGAGTTGAGCCGTCCGTCGCCGCACATTTGGCAAAGCCCAACCTCAAGGCCATCATGCGGATCGCCACCGGCTTTGAAGATTTTGCGGGCTTTTGGACCACTTTGACAAATGCGGGGCTGATGATCCGCGCGCCGTCCAGCGCCGCCCCCTAANNTTCNGATCCAATGCTAGACAGAGCTTGTTAGGGCTTTGGTAAACGGCGCTGGCCATGCTTAACTNTTNAGCATGCCAACAATNTTATAGGTTTTTTCCAAGATCGGCGCAGCAATTTTTCNNGCGCGGTCGGCCCCGTCTTTCAAAACCTGATCAATCGCAGCTGGATCCCGCATAAGCTGAGCCATTTCAGTTGAAATTGGCGCAAGCTTTGCGACGGCGATATCGACCAGCATTGGCTTGAATTCTGAGAACTGCTTTCCACCAGCATGGCTGAGCACCGTCTCGATACTGCTGTCGGCCAGAGCGGCATAGATGTTCACCAGATTGCGGGCCTCGGGCCGGTCTTCCAGACCCGCTACCTCAGAGGGNAGCCCGTCGGGATCAGTTTTGGCTTTGCGGATTTTTTTGGCAATCGTCTCAGCGTCATCGGTCATNTTGATNCGGCTCATNTCCGAGGGGTCAGATTTTGACATTTTTTTGCTGCCGTCGCGCAGGCTCATTACCCGGGTCGCCACGCCTTCAATCACCGGTTCGGTGATGGGAAAGAACTCAACGCCATAGTCATGGTTGAATTTGGTGGCAATGTCGCGGGTCAACTCCAGATGTTGTTTTTGATCCTCACCCACCGGCACGTGGGTGGCGTGATAAGCTAAGATATCCGCCGCCATCAGCGCCGGATAGCCAAACAACCCAAGCGAGGCATTTTCGGCATTTTTGCCTGCCTTATCTTTGAATTGGGTCATCCGTTTCATCCAGCCCATGCGCGCAACACAATTAAACACCCAAGCCAATTGCGCATGCTCGGGCACCTGACTTTGGTTGAACAGAATTGATTTTGCCGGGTCGAGACCAGCGGCGATATACCCAGCGGCCAACTCGCGGGTGTTGTGGCGCAGTGTCTGTGGATCCTGCCAGACAGTTATGGCGTGCAGATCAACCATGCAATACAATGTCTCAACCCCGCTTTGCTGCATATCGACAAAGCGTTTGATCGCACCAAGGTAATTGCCCAAAGTTAACCCGCCCGAAGGTTGGATGCCGGAAAACACCCGGGGTGTGAAGCTGGTGCTCTCAGAGGCTTGCGTGTGGACCGCATCNCTCATGGTAAAATCTCCGTGTTTGAATTGCATGTTGGGCGGGGCTGGCTTACCCATGGGTGCACACTGCGTCAAGTAGGACCTTAATACCATGCAAGAAGACACTAATGTCAGCCCGATAAATCCACTGCCGTCCGTTGTGGCGGCGCTGTTTATCATGATGATCGGGATCGAGGTGGTATTCGCGCTGGGCGCGCGGGGTATTATTGGCGATAGCAATGCCTTGGGTTGGCGTGTCGCAGCGGTGGAAACCTATGGCTTTAATGGCCAGATTTTGGATTGGATGCTGGTTAATGGGGTCTACCCTGTCGAACATCTGATTCGTTTTGTGGCGTTTTTGTTTGTGCATGCAAGTTTCACCCATGCGCTGTTTGTGGGTATTATGGTTTTGGCTTTGGGTAAAATGGTTGGAGAGGTCTTTTCACCGATTGCGACCCTGACCATTTTCCTGATGTCGGGTGTTTTTGGGGCTGCAGCATACGGATATGTTTTGAACGAACCGCACTGGCTTATTGGCGGCTTTCCGGGGGTGTATGGCCTGATCGGCGCNTTCACCTTTTTGCAGTGGATACATTTGCGTGTTCTTGGCAAAAGCCAGCGGCGCGCATTTTCGTTGATTGGCGCCTTGATGGGCATCCAACTGCTGTTTGGCGTGCTGTTCGGGGGCTCGTACGANTGGCTGGCTGATGCAGCAGGGTTTGCCGCTGGATTCTGTTTGTCGTTTTTTGTCGGTCCCGGTGGGTGGCGTAAAATACAGGAGCTGCTGCGCCGCGGATAAATGATGACTTGTAAAACTTCGGGGTGCTTTTCATCTATAAAGCATCAAAAGGAGATGNGATGCGTTTTCNCTGGCTTTTTTTATGTTGGCTCNCTCTGCCGCTGGACGCAGAAATCCGGGTGCCGTCCACTCTGAGCGAGGTTCAGTTGAGTTTTGCCCCTTTGGTGCGGCAAGCGGCCCCCGCGGTGGTCAATATTTACGCCCGCAGAGTGGTTGCGCAACGCCAAAACCCCTTCGNTGCNGACCCGTTTTTCCGGGATTTTTTCAGCGATTTTGGTCAACTCAAGCCCCGGGTTCAAAACTCGTTGGGCTCGGGTGTGATACTGTCGGCGGATGGGATCGTGGTGTCGAATTATCATGTGGTGGGGCAGGCCACAGATATACGTGTGGTTTTGCAAGATCGGCGTGAATTTGCNGCGCAGGTTCTCTTGGCAGATGAGGAAAGCGATCTGGCCATCCTTCAGCTGCAGGGCGCAGGCGATATGCCCTTTTTANCCTTAAGGTCCAGCGACACGGTCGAAGTGGGTGAGCTGGTACTGGCAATTGGCAATCCGTTTGGGGTTGGGCAAACGGTGAGCAGTGGCATCGTCTCAGGGTTGGCGCGCTCAGGCGCGGTGACTGGTAATGCGCGNGGATATTTCATCCAGACCGATGCCCCGATNAATCCGGGTAATTCTGGTGGTGCACTCATTGACACCAGCGGCCGTTTGATTGGGGTTAATACGTCGATTCTGACCCGATCGGGNGGGTCAAATGGAATTGGATTTGCCATCCCCGCNTCGCTGGTGGCACAGTTTCTCAAACAGTCAAAACAGGGCAACCGCAGTTTTGCCCGGCCTTGGGCCGGGGCCAGTGGTCAATCCGCCGACGCGGATTTGTCTGAAACGCTGGGACTGGTCTCAATNGGGGGCGTTGTTATCACCGCGCTGCATCCGGCCAGCCCACTGCGTGCGGCAGGCGTGCAGGTTGGCGATGTAATCACNGCTGTTGATGGGCAATTGATCTACACTCCGGCCGAGATGCTGTACCGGATGTCGGTGGCGGGCATCGGCGCATCGGCCCGGTTGAGCGTGGTTCATGATGGGGTCGAGTCCGACCTTGATTTGTACCTGATTGCGCCGCCTGAAACGCCGGCACGGGCAGAGCGCACCCTTGGACCAGAAGACGTGCTGAGCGGGATAAAAATCTCGCAAATTAACCCGGCGGTGATTGCAGAATTGGGACTGCCGCTCAATACTGAAGGGGTTGTTGTTGTCGACGCGGGCCGGGTGGGGCCTCGTATCGGGCTGCAGCGGCTGGATGTAATTTACTCCATTAACAGCCGTCCAGTCATCCATACGGATGATGTTGCGCGCTTGCTGCGAAAAGCCGGTCGACGTATTGAATTGGTGGCCCAGCGCGGGGGGCAGCAGCTTCTGCTTCGGTTCAGGTTGTAGTCATGTCTGATCTGTTCGACAATGCCGATCTGCCCTCCGGACCACCAAGCGGTGCCGGTCTTGCCTGCCGCCCGCTGGCTGATCGGCTCAGGCCCAAAACTATGTCGGATGTCGTGGGGCAGTCTCAGTTGTTGGGACCCGAGGCGCCCCTGTCGGTGATGCTGTCCTCGGGCCAGCTTTCATCGCTTATTTTTTGGGGGCCTCCCGGGGTGGGTAAAACCACGATGGCACGACTTTTGGCGCGTGAAACCGACCTGCATTTCGTGCAAATCAGCGCCATTTTTACCGGTGTGGCCGAGTTGAAAAAAGTGTTTGAAGCTGCCAGAATTCGTCATCAAAATGGCTATGGAACGCTGCTTTTTGTAGATGAGGTGCATCGTTTCAATAAAGCCCAGCAAGACGGGTTCTTGCCCCACATGGAGGATGGAACCATCCTTTTGGTTGGTGCAACGACTGAAAACCCGTCGTTTGAATTAAACGCTGCGATTCTGTCGCGAGCGCAGGTGCTGGTGCTTGAGCGATTGACTTTGGCCGACCTTGAGCTGTTGTGCCAGCGCGCTGAAAAAGAACTGGACACGGCATTGCCTCTGACCGGTGAGGCCAGAGAGGCGCTGTTGGAAATGGCCGATGGAGACGGCCGCGCCTTGCTTAACCTGATCGAACAACTCACGGCCTGGAAGGTAAAGGCAAAGCTGGATGTCAAGGCGCTGAGCAGCCGATTGATGCGCCGGGCGGCGCAATACGACAAAACGGGCGATGCGCATTACAATTTAATCTCGGCACTGCACAAATCGGTGCGTGGCTCTGATCCGGATGCGGCACTCTATTGGTTTGCCCGGATGTTAGAGGGTGGGGAGGATCCGCGTTATCTGGCGCGGCGCATCATCCGTATGGCGGTTGAAGATATCGGTTTGGCAGATCCACAGGCACAGGCGATTTGCCTGCAAAGCTGGCAGACCTTTGAACGGCTGGGCAGCCCCGAGGGTGAATTGGCTTTGGCACAGGCTGTGACCTATTTGGCGCTGGCACCAAAATCCAACGCCACTTATCTGGCTTATAAGGCGGCGCGGGTTGCGGCAAAACAGACTGGATCAGAACCGCCGCCAAAACATATCCTAAATGCGCCTACCTCTTTGATGAAAGACCAAGGCTATGGTGACGGTTATGCTTATGATCATGATGTTGAGGGCGGGTTTTCAGGGCAAAACTACTTTCCCGACACGATGAAACGACCGGTTTTATACCAACCCGTCGAACGCGGCTTTGAACGCGAATTGAAAAAGCGGCTGGATTATTTCGTCAAACAGCGAGGTCGCAAATCCTAATGCGGGTTGTCTAATTTTTGCAAGGGCTGCAAATTTTGTACGCTTGCCATCTGGTGCCAAACTGGCTTCACACGCAAACTTTTCGATCAGCTTTCATGCGCTACAGTCGGGCGTGTCGGCTCTGTGGTGCGTAGTGTTTCGAGGCGTGTGGCTTGACATCCCGTCCGCTGAAGATACAGACGCGCCATGATGTTTATTTATGTGGCGTGCGGCGGTGCCATCGGTGCGGCTTTGCGATATGTGGTTTCGATCACTCTGCTGTTTCCTTATGGGACACTGGCGGTGAATATAATCGGCTCTTTCGTGATGGGGGCCGCTTTTGTGGTGCTGACAGCGAAAGGCGCAGATCGAATGATAGTGTTTGCAATGACTGGGGTTCTAGGGGGCTTTACGACGTTTTCGGCGTTCTCTCTGGATACGTTCAAATTGATAGAAGACGGGCGTGTGATTTTTGCCGGGGGGTATATCCTGGCCTCGGTGATACTGTCTTTAGCAGCTGTTTTTGGCGGCGTTGTGTTTGTGCGCGGGGTTTGGGGATGAGCCGGGTACAGATGATCATGGTCGAAGAAGGTGATGACGATCAGCGTTTGGATCGTTGGCTGCGGCGGTTGTTTCCGCATATCTCGCAGGGACGAATTGAAAAATTATGCCGCAAGGGCGAATTGCGGGTAGATGGTGGGCGGGTCAAGCCGGCAACGCGGCTTCAAATTGGCCAGAGCGTGCGTATTCCACCGCTGCCCGAGGCGGGGCAAATTTCTGCGCAGGCCAAGACAGATATGTCGCCGGCCGATGCCAAACTGATTCAGTCCTGCGTTATTTACCGCGATGATCATATCATCGCGTTGAACAAACCGTCTGGNTTGCCAAGTCAGGGTGGCAGCAAGCAAACCAGGCACGTGGATGGTTTGTCCGAGGCATTGAGATTCGGCTATGATGAAAAACCGCGGCTGGTCCACCGGCTTGATAAAGACACCTCGGGTGTTTTGATCATGGCCCGAACCCGTGCTATTGCCGGTGCGCTGACCGAAGCTTTTCGTCATCGTGCGACGCGAAAAATATATTGGGCAGCGGTTGCGGGCGTGCCCAGCCCGCAGATGGCCACGATTAAATATGGCCTGATGAAAGCGGGCGGTCACGGGCCGGGGGGCGAGGCGGAAAAAATGGTCTGTGTGCATCCGCGTGATGTTGACAGCACCGAGGGTGCTAAACGGGCGACTACAGATTACGCTGTGCTCAGCGCATTGGCCAAGCGCGCATCTTGGGTGGCGCTGTCACCCATCACTGGCCGGACCCATCAATTGCGCGCCCATATGGCCGAAATCGGTCATCCAATTATCGGAGACGGAAAATATGGTGGTTCTGGACAAGAAAATGCGGGCGATGGCTGGGGGGCGCAGCTTGGAGGTGACATCAGTCGTAAATTACATTTGCACGCGCGGTCTTTGCGTCTGGAACACCCTGTCAGCAAAGCTGCGTTAGTGCTAACCGCACCCTTGCCGGACCATATACGGCAAACTTGGGAGACCGTGCAATGGGCGGTGTCTGACGTGCCGGATGACCCCTTTGAGGATGATGCGTGAGCGGACCGCCGAGATTGATTCTGTTTGATGTCGATGGCACCCTAGTGGACAGCCAAGATGATATTGTGCGCGCGATGGAGCTGAGCTTTGAAGCGCTGGGCCTGACGCCCCCCAAGCGGCTGGATATTACTGGTATTATCGGCCTGTCACTGGAGATCGCTGTCGTTCGGCTGATGCCGGGGCTGGCTGAACCCCTTTATGAAGATTTGGTTGCAGGGTATAAGACTACATATCAGGGCTTGCGGGCGTTTAATGGCACCCCACAGTCTTCACCGCTTTATCCCAAAGCCCGCGATGTGCTGCAATCTTTATGGGCGAGACCGGAATATCTTTTGGGTGTGGCAACGGGGAAGTCCCGAAGAGGTCTGGATATTTTGCTGGATAAACATGGCCTGCGTGATTATTTTATCACGGCACAATGTGCTGATGTGCATCCGTCAAAACCGCATCCGGCAATGTTGCAGGCGGCGCTGGCTGAGACCGGAATCGCGGCGAAGAATGCGGTGATGATCGGAGATACTCAATTTGACATGGAGATGGCAGGTGCAGCGGGTGTGCACGCGATAGGCGTCACTTGGGGCTATCACGAGGTGGATCGGCTTGTGTGTGCCGAT
>NYVC01000120.1 GCA_002684375.1 Marinovum sp. | reverse complement strand
TTACCTAACGCGATGCGATTGCGTGGTGACCTGCAATATCTGGCCGGTTGTGATCAACTCGCTTGGGTAGATGTCAGCGCGCTTGGGGATGTTTGTGCTTTTGCACTGTGTGATCCAGTGGCGGTGAGCGGCGTTGCCCCGGTATCCCAGTATTGGCCCGTGGTGTTTTCGGCCGCTTTCAGCCAGACGCTGTCACCAGCACGCTGGAGACGTATTCGCTGGCGGTTTTTAAGAGTACATTTTCAATATCTCTGCGCCTTTGATTGCCCCAATGACTATGATTATTTTCAAATTACCGCCGGGCCGTTAACGTTGCGCCAGCGCCTCGGATCGCGGGCCTCTTCACCATCATGTATCACTGAAGCGGTGTCTAAATATACGGCAGTGCGCCCATGATCAGACGCCCCCCCACATTAGATTTGCCACCTAAACCAGAGGCCCGCAAAGACAGCGTTTCGTTGTGGCGGTATCTCGCGTTGTTCCGACGCGATATTCTTTCAGCACAGCCAAAACGGCTTTATGGGGCGTGGATGGCTGAATTTCGCACACCGTTTTTTCGATCGTATCTGTTAAACCAACCTGAACTGATCAAAAAAGTCCTAAAAACACAGCCGATGGATTTTCCAAAATCTGATCGTATCGGCGTTGGCTTGCGTCCACTTTTGGGTAATAGCGTTTTTTTGACCAATGGCGCCGAATGGCAGCGTCAACGACGGATCATCGACCCGGCCTTTCAAAACATCGGGATAAGACAGGCCTTTCCAGCGATGTGGGCGGCAGGTCTGCAGGCCGTTGCGCGCCTACATCAACACGCGGGACTAAAAACGCCAGTCGAAATCGAGGCTGAGACCAGCCACGCAGCGGCAGATGTGATTTTTCGAACATTGTTTTCATTGCCAATCACCGATCAGCTCGCAGCACAGGTGTTTGAGCAGTTTAAAATCTATCAACGCAGCCAGCCTTTACTTAATATAGCAGCCTTTTTGAAGTTCCCCCGTTGGTTGCCTGGATTTTTCAGGCGCGATACACGTCGGTCCGCGCACTCGATCCGACGCTTGATTGCCCAATTGACCCGGGCGCGGATGGACCAGATAACTGCGGGCACCGCCCCCGACGATTTGGCAACAAAGATTATGACCCAGCGTGATCCTGAGACAAATGAGCAGTTTTCAATCGACGAAATGGTGGATCAGGTCGCGATATTTTTTCTGGCAGGCCATGAAACCAGCGCCTCGGCGTTGGCATGGGCGCTGTATCTGCTGGCCACACATCCCGAGTGGCAGGATAAAGTGGCAAAAGAGGCCGCCATCCTGACCGAGCCCGATTATGGGTCTGTGGCGAAATTAAAACTCAGCCGGGACGTTTTTCGCGAGACATTGCGGCTTTATCCACCGGTGCCGATGATGGTGCGCCAGTCACGGTGCCCAGTGACGTTTCGCAATCGCAAGATTGCGCCCGGAAGTCAGATGGTGATCAGTCCCTGGCATCTGCACCGGCACATAAGGCTTTGGGATAATCCTGATGGGTTTGATCCGTCGCGCTGGCACAGCGAGAATGGCAAAGCCTGTCTACGTGACGCCTATATCCCGTTCTCCACCGGTGCACGGGTCTGTATTGGCGCCGGTTTTGCGATGGTCGAGGGCCCGCTGTTATTGTCGCTGTTGCTCAAGAGTTTTCGCTTTGAAGCGCTCTCAGAACACCGACCGACGCCGGTTGCTCATTTGACTGTACGCTCAAATGCCGGGATTTGGCTTAAAATACATCCGCGCAGTGCAGAGTTTGGCGCGACGTAGCCTGTCACAGAGGGCGGATTTTAAGCTCAGTAATACGGTTGGCAGACCGGGCTTGAACTTCAAAACGAAACCCGTGAAACAAAAATACCTGCCCCACGGTTGGAATCATTTGCGCCTCGTGGATGACCAAACCCGCAACGGTGTTGGCTTCGTCATCGGGCAGCGACCATTCTTTGGCGCGGTTCAGATCACGGATTGTCATCGCTCCGTCGACCACGACATGGCCATCATCGGATGGCGTCAAGCTCTGCTCTTGCGCGGGATCAAACTCATCGGTGATTTCGCCGACGATCTCTTCGAGAATATCTTCAAGTGTGATCAACCCTTCGAGCGATCCATATTCATCGACCACCAGCGCAAAGTGACTTCGGCGTTCCAAAAACTGCCGCATTTGATCGTCAAGCGCCGTGGTATCCGGCACAAAATACGGCTCAATGGCCACGTCACTAATGTCAAAATCCTGCAGGGCGGCAACTGCGGTTTCAGGGTCTTCCATCAGCGCATACATCGCCCTTAGCAGGTTCTTTGCATGTACCACGCCGATGATGTTTTCCGGATCATCGCGGTACATGGGTAAACGTGTGTAACTGCTTGAAAGACATTGTTTTAAAATCTCAGCTGGCGGTTCATTTGCGTCGATCATTTCGATGCCAGACCGGTGTAACATAACTTCTTCCACCGTGCGTTCAGAGAGATCAAGCGCCCCAAGAATTCGGTCGCGATCCTCTTTTTCGACAACCCCTTCTGAATGTCCCAGATTAAGCGCTCCGGCGATTTCTTCGCGCACAGCCAGTACCTGACTGTCGGGATCTGTTACGACCCCGAAAACCCGCAGCACCCATCGCACAAGCCAGCGTACCGCCGCGACGATGGGCGAAAACAACGCGATGACGATGCCGATGATGGGGGCGGTGCGTGCGGCAGCCTCTTCGGCATTGGTGATCGCATAGGTTTTTGGCAAAACTTCGGCAAATACCAGCACCAGTACCGTCATAACCAAAGTGGCCAATGCAACGCCGCTTTCCCCCAGCATGCTGGTAAACAGGGCCGTGGCAAGCGAGGTGGCCAGAATATTAACCAGATTATTTCCAAGCAGGACTGAGCCAATCAGCCGCTCGTTATCTTCGGTGATCTCAAGCGCGCGGCGCGCACCGCGGCTGCCCTTGTCAGCTTGGGCGTGTAACTTGCCCCGTGAGGCGGCGGTCAGGGCGGTTTCGCTGCCAGAAAAAAATGCCGAGAGCACCAGTAACAGCAAAATCGCCACCACCGTTGTCCAAAACGCAAGATCAAAATCTGTATGAGCCAAGTCCATCGACAGAGGTTTCCTAATTTCTAACCAGTGGTTACCGGCATATTGAGCAGCGTGGAGTATTTTACAAGACATTGCAGTCTTTTGTCGGCTGCTTTTGAACGATTATACCTGCCAGCGCAGTGGGACCTGCTTTCGCTTGACGGTTTCAGCGTTTGTCTGAAGCGCGAGACAGCGGGTGATGATGCAATACCAAAGACCGCAATCGTGTTTCGAGTACATGGGTATAGATTTCGGTTGTCGCAATATCGGCGTGGCCCAACAAAGTTTGTATTGACCGTAAGTCGGCGCCATTGGCCAGCAGATGGGTGGCAAAAGCGTGCCGCAGCGTATGTGGGGTGACGCTGTTGGGGGCCAGACCAGCCTCGTTTGCGAGGGTTTTGATCAAACCGAAAAACCAATGCCGCGTCAGATGGCCCAATTTTCCATGGGATGGAAACAAAAATCGCGACCCTGGCGCGCCCTTGGTCTTTTTTGCAGTCTCGTCGCGGTCGCGGATCACCAGCCAGGCTGCCAGTTCGCTGCGGGCCGGCGGGGACAGAGGCACCAGACGTTCCCTGTCGCCCTTGCCGCGTACCAAAAGCAATTGCGGATCGCCCCGAGCCGCCGAGATAGGCAGAGATATCAACTCGGTGACCCGCATACCAGTGGCATAGAGCAGTTGCATCAGACAGATGTTGCGTTGCCGGTCCCGAGCCGTTTTGCCGCAACGCTCTGCTGCCGCCAGCAATTGGTCCACATCGGTGGTGTTTAAAACCTTTGGTAACCTTTTGTCACGCCCCGGGCCGGCAATTTGTAGCGAAGGGTTGTCCTCGCGCCAGCCCTCAAGATAGGCAAAACGGTACAGCTGCTTGATAGCCGAAAGCCGCCGCGCCCGGGTGGTTTTCGCAAGTCCAGCAGCATCACATTCGACAAGATAGGCTTGAATTTGGGAGTGTGTGACCGCGCTGAACGGGGTTTTGGCGCGTTGCAAAAAAGTTTTGAAATCAGCAAGGTCGCGCAGATAGGCGAGCTGCGAATTATGCGCGAGCCCCTGTTCGGCAGTTTTTGCGTCTAAAAACAATTCAATCCAGCGGTCATCGGTCATTGGCGTCGCTTGAGTATCAAGAGTTGCAACGCCGCGCTTTGAGCCGTGGTGTTTAACCCAACCTCCTGCAGCGTCGCCAAAGACTCGGATAATTGCTGTGAATCACCCGCAGCCCCATCGCTGAACGCAGCAATACTGCGTAAAATAACCTCTCCTAAGCGTCTCTGGTCTAAAAGAGTGCGCAGTCTTGAGGGTATGGGTTGGGCGGTAAAGCCCCTTAATACTGCNGTGCTGGTATCATTAAACGGCCTGTGCTGTGCTAGGGTGCCTTGCGCNAGCGCNGTTAAAAACCTGTCTTCATCATCGCGCAAAGGGCGAAACTGTGCNGCGGTTTGATAGATTGGTGCCAGCATTTGTATATCAAATCTCAACCGGTCGGTGGTCTGGCTTGAGGGTTGTTCCATCAAAATGCGACCAAACATTCTGGCAAANCCCACCGCTAGGCCTGCACGGGTCATCTGNGGCCAAATNTCGGCCAATGNGGCNTCTACCTCGCGCGGAGTGCCGGCAATTAGGGCCTGATCAAACCGTTGTAAACCCGCAACCCGATCCCAAACACCGCCTGAGGCGGCCGGCAGACGCGCCGTGTATATTCCCAGCAACTGATTTTCAGACAGGGCACCGGATTTGACCAGCCGCTCGGCAGCTTCCAGCTGCGCCTTCCAACCGCTGTTGCCGGACAGGTCGGCAATCGCAAAAGACACAGGCAGAGACGCCGTTTGCAACGGGCTGCCAATTGCCTCAAAAAGTCTAAATTCAAGCGGGCTGGGCTCTATGCTTGGAACGGGTGGCAATGTGCTCTCGGCGAGGTCCGGATTGAGAAATAAATCCAACAGCAGTCCTGTGCGCGGCTCAATTTCCCCAAGCGCAATGGCATTTTCCAACATAAACGACGCAAGGGCCCAATCCCCGTTNCGNACGTGGCAAAATATTCTGATCGTATAGTCAGGTTCGAGGGTTGGTTTGGTCAGTACATCGCGACAAGCAGGATCAGTTTTGTCAGCCAAAAGAGCAAGATCAAAAGCCCGTGAAAACAGGGCAGGATCCTGAGAGCCCGCCCGCTCAACCAACGCCAGTGCGGGCTCAATCGCGCCAATTTCAATCAGTTTATCGACCCTCGCCAGAAGAATNCTAATGCCTGGTTCGACATNTTTAGGTGGNTCGGTCTCGGCCAGNAAAAGTGTCAGTAGCAACGCCTGCATCGCCGGATTGTCGCCAACCTCTAAATTTCGAATCAATCTTGCCAAAAGATCTGGCGGGCTGTTGGCCCACAAATCCCCCGGAAACCCGGTAACATAGCTAGGAAGCAAGCCAACCGCCTCTGGGGAAAGGCGGCTCAAAGGGCTGACGCTGATCAACGGGCGCTGCACAGCCATCTGGTCGGGCTTGTCGATGTCGACAATTTTATGAGNGGGTTTTACCGGGTTTGCCACGATGGGCGGTTCGNTAGTCTGTAGCCATTCAATGGCAGACAACGGCGGGCCGGCAAAGGCTTCCGACGATAAAAGAATAAGCGGAAGCCATATTTTAATCATCGGTCAACGTAACGGGCACGCGAATCTCTTCCTGGTTTGGCGCAAAATCAGCNCCGAAATAGGGGCCTATATAGGCGTAGCCAATAAGCAACACCAAGGCAATGACAGCAAGATATAAAAGCCATTTGACGAGACGCTGCATCGTTCCTCCGATCATTCCATTCAGAGCATACAGCATTTCGTNATGGTGTTTCACCTAAAATCACGTCATGCAGNCATCAGATGTGATTTTTCTCGGCGGTTTGCCGANATACGGTGTAAATGCGCTATCGATTNAAAAAAACAGTGGCTCTTGTGGGCATGATGGGNGCCGGTAAGACGGCGATTGGCAAGGCNTTGGCCAATCTTCTCTCGGTGTCGTTTCTTGATTCGGACGCAGAGATAGAATCTGCCTCCAATATGGCTATTTCTGAAATATTCGCTCGGGATGGCGAAGCGTTTTTTCGGGCAAAAGAAACTCAAATTCTCGCACGCCTTCTCGACCATGATCCCTGTATTCTATCNACCGGTGGCGGCGCCTTTCTNACGCCCCAAAATCGTGATCTAATTTCGTCAAAGGCGATTTCGCTGTTTCTGGAAGTAGAACCAGGTTTGTTGTGGTCCCGGGTACGGCTTAAGCCTGGCCGCCCTCTGTTGCAGACGCCAAATCCGTATGAAACACTGACCACTATGCTCGCNCAGCGTGGTCCAGTTTATGCATTGGCTGATCTGACNGTTCCGGCAGCGCCGTCTGTGTCGATCGATCAGATGGCCGGACGGGTCCTNGCCTGCCTGGTGGAGCAGTCAGATATTTTAGAAAAGGTGCCGTGATGGAAACCGTCAAGGTTGATTTGAAAACCCGCAGCTATGATATCCACATTGGGCCCGGTCTTCTGGCCGAGGCCGGTGCATATATATCGCCGTTCCTGCGCCGACAACGGGTGGCTGTTGTCACCGATAGCACCGTGGCCGATTTGCATCTGGAAGCGCTGCGCGAAGGGTTGTTGACGGCCAATATCGAAATGGTGGCCCTGACACTTCCGGCAGGCGANCAGACAAAAAACTGGCAGGTTCTGGGCCAGACCGTCGAATGGCTGCTGGATCAAAAGATCGAACGCAATGACATCGTTATTGCGCTCGGCGGCGGTGTGATTGGGGATTTGGTCGGGTTTGCCGCGGCTATTCTGCGCCGAGGTGTTCAGTTTATTCAAATTCCAACATCGCTTTTGGCACAGGTCGANAGCTCGGTCGGCGGTAAGACCGGCATCAACGCGCCACAGGGTAAAAATCTGATCGGATCGTTTCACCAGCCAGCGTTGGTTTTGGCTGATATCGCCGTTCTAGAGTCACTTAAACCGCGAGATTTCATCGCCGGTTACGGCGAAGTGGTCAAATACGGGCTGTTGGGAGATTCGGAATTTTTCAACTGGCTTGAAAGCAACGGGGCGGCACTGGCCGGCNGAGATCAAACGGCAAGAATTACAGCGGTGAAACGGGCCTGTGAAATGAAAGCGGCGATNGTCGAGCGTGATGAGACCGAGCAGGGCGAGCGCGCTTTGCTTAATCTGGGTCATACCTTTTGCCACGCGCTTGAGGCGGCAACCGGCTATTCTGACCGGCTGCTGCATGGGGAAGGTGTGGCGATCGGATGCGCGCTGGCGTTTGAGTTGTCGGCACGCCTTGGGCTTTGCGCTCAAGAGGATCCAAGCCGGGTCAGGGCCCATCTCAAAGCTATGAACATGAAAACTGATCTGGCCGACATAGACGGTGATTTGCCCGATGCCGCAACCCTTGTGGCGTTGATGGCGCAAGATAAAAAAGTTGTTGATGGCCAGTTGAAATTCATACTGGCAAGCGCCATCGGCAAGAGCTTCATAACATCTGATGTACCCAAAGAGCGTGTTTTCGACTTGTTAAACGAGGCTTTGCGGCACAAAAACCANTGAAACAGTGANCTCGCTGGCAGAGGCACAAAGTCTTNTCCAAAAGACTAAAACGGCGACAGACCGNCNATTTGCTGCTGTCGCCTACATTTGTCACCCAGTATGTGCCAAGGTGTTTCGACCNGTTTAAAACGGAATTTCATCGTCCAAATCGCGCGACGGGGCCGGGGTCCCGCCCCCTTGCGCAGGGCCGCCGCTATAGCCGCTGTCATACCCACTGTCATAGCCGCCATCCTGCCGGTTATCATAGCCTGATCCGCCACCAGAGGGTGCACCGACACCGCCACCATCACGACCATCCAGCATGGTCAGTGTTCCGCCATAACCCTGCAGAACAACTTCCGTGCTGTATTTGTCTTGTCCCGATTGGTCTTGCCATTTNCGGGTCTGTAATTGCCCTTCAATATAGACCTTTGATCCTTTGCGNAGGTACTGCTCGGCGATTCGTACCAGTCCTTCTTGGAAAATAGCCACACTGTGCCATTCGGTCTTTTCGCGCCGTTCACCGGTATTTTTATCTTTCCAATTNTCAGAAGTGGCAATACGCAGATTGCAAACCTTTCCACCATTTTGAAAGGACCTGACCTCTGGGTCGCGTCCCAGATTGCCAATGAGAATGACCTTATTAACCGACCCTGCCATATGTTCCTCCATCGAATCCGATATTATTGACTTTATGTTTACACCACTCGAGCAAGATGAAGGAAACCTTAAAATGACAGTTGTTTCCGACAAGGCATAAAAAGCCGCGATATCGACTAAGGATCGATCACAAAGTTTNGACCATTGTGTATTTTGATTTCGAAATACTGGGAAATTGGTTTAACTGGTATCTNTAACCTATTGATGTATGATAGGATCATCGGGNACAGNTATANAGGACATATCGATGCTTTGGCGCGTGGGTATACAATTCATNTTGCTGCTGAGTATCAGTGGCGTCGCAAACGCTGAAATTGGGGCCTCAAAAACCAGACGCGCCCTGTTAGCTGATCAGTTCAAAGTGTTGGATTCACGCTTGCCGCGGCCAAAGAGCCGGGCCATTAGCTTTGACCGACCACGAATCAGCGTTCCACCCAAATTTGATTTACAGGGCTACCGCGGCAGTTACCGGGGTCCGTTTTTATCGCTTGCAAGGGCTGCGGCGCAGCGCCACGGCATCCCNGAGGGTTTATTTTTGCGGCTGGTAGAGCAGGAAAGCGGCTGGAANCCATCGGTTAAATCGCACAAAGGCGCGGTGGGGCTTGCCCAGTTGATGCCTGGCACCGCCCGTGATCTGGGCGTTGACCCATTGGTCCCTGCTGCAAATCTTGATGGTGGCGCGCGCTACCTCAAGGCGCAGTACCGCGCTTTTGGGTCGTGGAAACTGGCGCTGGCGGCGTATAATGCCGGGCCGGAGGCTGTTCGCAAACACAACGGTGTGCCGCCCTATCGCGAAACCCAGAAATACATCGCAGCCATTTTAAAAATTTAAGATTTTGAANGCTGCCATTGTTGCGTNTATATTTCTATNTTGGCATCTGCGCAGTCTGAAAAACNAAATCTGAGTGAACANTGTGCCCTGCGGTCGAGAGCTAGCGCGCAGTTCAGGGCGTTGTGCGGGCAGCTTCGCTTGGAGTGTAGGTGTGCCAATCTGCCATTTTCGATCGAAACCAAGTCCGTTGCCGCTTGGCAAATTGCTGAGTGGCAATCGTGGCCTCACTTTGGACTGTTTCAAGCGAAATCTCACCCTTTAAATAGGCNACCAATTGCCGGGCGCCGATGGCCTTGGCGCAAGGCAGCTCTGGGGACCAAACCGGTAACAGGGCGCGTATTTCATCCACAGCGCCGCCTTTGACCATGCTCTCAAAGCGGGTTTCAATCCGTTGGTTTAACCAATCGCGGGCCACGTCAAAAACAATGGGTAGGCTGTCTGAAACCCGCAACGCCGGCGGTGGGGTCCCATCCTGCCAAGCCGCCAATCCGCGCCCGGTGCTGTTCAGTACCTGCCAGGCACGCTGCACCCGCATGGGATTGTGCAGGTCGATTCTGGCAGCTGTGGCAGCATCTAATTCTGCAGCGAGCGCCCTGTGGCCCGCGGTTGCGAGAATCTGTTCCGAGCGGGCCNCAATCTGTGGTGAAATCTGTGGTATATCCGCAAGACCTTGGGTTAGAGCCTGAAANTACAGTCCCGTACCACCGATGATGATCGGCCGCTCNCCACCGTGCAACAACGGTGTCACGTCGCGTAGCCATTGGCCCACAGAATAGGGCTGATCGTAAGCAATATGGCCNTAGAGCAGATGCGGTGCTTTCTGTTCGTCTTCAACGGTGGGGCGGGCTGTCAGGCATCGCAAAGCACCATATACCTGAATCGCATCGGCATTTATCACCACACCGCCATAGGTTTCGGCAATTTGCAGCGCCAATGTTGATTTGCCGCAGGCCGTTGGACCGGCAATTAGCACAGGGGTGTGACTGTCGAGCGCGGGAAAATGTGCCGCGAGGCCGGCAATGGTCATTTATCNTTCCTAGGTATCTTGCCTTTTGTTCAAGCAAAGCGCATTGAGNTTGTGAGTTATGACGCCATTGATTTGCCATGTAAACCACTGCCNAAATGGAGCGCACCATGCCCGATGACACAACCGAGATGACGAAATACAAGCGNGTTATGCTCAAAATTTCCGGCGAGGCATTAATGAGCGATCAGGGCTTTGGTCTTCACCCGCCGACCGTGCAGCGAATCGCCCGAGAGATTGAATCAGTGCATGCGCTTGGCGTTGAAATCTGTATGGTCATCGGCGGCGGCAATATTTTCCGTGGCCTGCAGGGCAGTGCCGAGGGTATGGAACGCACCACCGCAGATTATATGGGCATGCTGGCCACGGTGATGAATGCGCTGGCNATGCAGAGTGCACTGGAAGATCTTGGCGTGTTTACAAGAGTGATCAGCGCCATCCCGATGGATCANGTGTGCGAGCCCTATATTCGCCGTCGCGCAGTGCGCCACCTCGAAAAAAGCCGGGTGTGTATCTTTGCGGCTGGTACCGGCAACCCGTATTTCACCACAGATACAGCGGCAACACTGCGCGCCAACGAAATGGCTTGCGAAGCGATTTTCAAGGGGACGAAAGTCGACGGCGTTTACGACAAGGATCCGGAAAAGTTCTCCGATGCGAGGCGCTTTGACACGGTCAGCTATGATGAGGTTCTGGCCCAACATTTGGGGGTCATGGATGCCAGCGCCATCGCTTTGGCGCGAGATAATGATTTGCCAATATTCGTTTTTTCACTTGATGAGCCGGGTGGCTTCCGGGGTATTTTAGCTGGTGAAGGCACCTATACAAAAGTGCATGGTTAGGGTTACACTGAGCAATATCTAACAGGCGAACAGGAAAGACAAACCATGACAGACGACGAAATCATGATTGACACCGATGATCTGGAGCGTCGTATGGCCGGTGCTGTCTCGTCCCTCAAGGTTGAATTCGCCTCTCTGCGAACAGGGCGCGCCTCATCCAGTATGCTTGAGCCAATTACGGTGGATGCTTATGGATCACAGACCCCAATTAATCAGGTCGGAACTGTCAACGTGCCAGAACCCCGTATGGTGACGATCAACGTGTGGGATAAATCTATGGTGGGTAAGGTCGAGAAAGCCATTCGCGAAAGTGGTCTTGGCATCAATCCGCAACTGAACGGCACGATTATTATGTTGCCTATTCCAGAATTGAACGAGGAGCGGCGACGTGAGTTGACAAAAGTTGCTGCGCAATATGCAGAAAGTGCACGTATTTCAGTGCGTAATGTCCGGCGTGATGGCATGGACCAGATCAAGAAAGCCAAATCTAACGGCATGTCTGAAGACGACCAAAAGCTGTGGGAAGGCGAAGTTCAAGATCTGACCGACCGCTTTATTGCGATGGTCGATAAAAACTTAGAGACTAAACAGACTGAAATTATGCAGGTCTGAACAAGGGGTATTCGATTGTCTGCAAACGGCAATACCAAAGTGTCGGGTCAAGGCCCGGATCATGTTGCGATTATTATGGATGGAAACGGGCGTTGGGCGACCCAGCGCGGACGTCCGCGTTTATTCGGCCATCATGCTGGCGCAGCACGGGTCCGTGAAATCGTTGCCGTGTGCCCTGATCTCGGCGTGAAATACCTGACTGTTTTCGGGTTTTCTACGGAAAACTGGAAACGCACCCAGTCCGAGGTGTCAGGTTTGATGAGCTTGTTCAGGGCCTACATTCAAAAAGAGACGCGGGGATTGGTCAAGAACAACGTAAAAGTCAGATTTATCGGGGATCGGATCCGGCTCGATCCCAAACTGGTCGCCTTAATGGATGATTTGGAAACTGCTACGGACCATTGTGACGGAACAAACTTGACAGTGGCATTGAATTACGGCGGTCGCGATGAGGTGGCCCGAGCGACAAAACGCTTGGCAAAAGATGTGGCGATTGGAGAACTGGACCCCGAAAGCATAGATGAAGAAACCCTTCCAAGGTATCTGGATACTTATGTTTTGCCTGATCCTGACCTGGTTATTCGCACCAGTGGTGAGGCGCGGGTCTCTAATTTCTTACTCTGGCAATCCGCCTATGCGGAATATGAATTTGTCGATACATTATGGCCGGATTTCAGCGCTGCTGAATTTACTTTGCTGACTCAGGGATTTCAGTTGCGCAAACGTAATTATGGCGCAGTGGCCGAATGACCGGAGTGGCCCGCTGGAATGATTTGGCGCCGCGCCTGATATCGGCTGTGGTTATGCTGGGTGTCGGCGGCGCGGCGCTTGCTCTTGGCGGATTTTGGTTGCGCGCGTTATTGGCGCTGGTCTGTGGTGCGATGATCTGGGAGGTTATTTGTCTGTTCGCACCGCAGGAGGGCAAGCGCGCGCTCGTGAGTGAGCTGGGCTCGGCGAAGGCGCACAAGAAGCAGAAGTCGCAGCTGGCCAAGCAGATCAGCCCGGACGCCGTCTTCAGCCACGCCAACCTGACGAGCGACCTGGTTAGGGTTAGGGTTAGGGTTAGGGTTAGGGTTACTGAGCACGCGGCCCAGGTGAGCAC
>NYVC01000119.1 GCA_002684375.1 Marinovum sp. | reverse complement strand
TGCATTGACACAACTGGTGGCCACCACTCTGGCTGGCACTTTTGGGGCGGTCATTAAAACCACCCACCTGTTATTGCAATCTGCCATCTTGGGGCCAAGTGCCTATCTTGTTTTGCAGACTGCCGTGTCCCCGGGCGCCATGATCGCCAGCTCTATATTGATGGGGCGGGCGCTGGCAAGGGCGCTCACCCCTGTCCGGGCGCCCGCCGGCGGCATACCACGACTGGATGGTGCATCTCTTAATCACTTTGACCCCAATCTACGGTGTGTCTATCTCGGTTTGCTACCTCAAAACATACATTTCTTTGACGGCAGTCTTACCAAAAATGCAGTCTTACCGAAAATATTGTGCGTATGATATCGTCACCGGACCCCCAAAGCATTGCCAACGCCGCCCAGAAAGCCTGTGCGCATGAGATGATCCTGCACCCGCCAGAGAGCTATGATACGATGCTCGGCGGTGGCGGTATGCAATTATCCGGCGGTCAAATGCGACGGATTGGTCTGGCCCAAGCGCTTTACAGCGACCAGGTTAATCTGATTTTAGACAAGCCAAACTCGAATCTCGACAGCGCTGGAAACACAACACTAAACACAACAATCCGGCAAATTAAAGCTATACAAAAAACTGGTCTCATTATATGCAAATGGCCCGCTGCAATTGCGGAATGTGGCGTTTTACCGGTACTCGACGACGGCAGGCAAACCGTCTTTGGGCCCCGTGATAAAATACGCGCATCAATGGTTCAAAATCATGGCAATATCGCCTCGGCGATCAGAACAAACAGCGCAGGCCTGCGATGAGATCCAAAACTGATCCGCTCAGCGCGAACGGCACGGTTGCCTTGGGGGTTCTCACGCTGATTGTTCTGCTTGGGGCCGGTGGCACCTGGGCCACTTTGACCCGTATTTCAGGGGCCATCATCGCCAGCGGGCGCATTGAAGTTGCGCAAAACCGACAGGTTGTTCAACACCCCGATGGTGGCGTGGTCGCAAAAATTGCCGTCAAAGAAGGGGCACGGGTCAACGCTGGCGACACCCTGATGACGCTTGATCCCAGCCAGCACTTGTCTGAACTTGTAATCCTCGAAGGTCTGTTATTTGAATTGATCGCGCGGCGCGGGCGGCTTGAAGCCGAACGTGAAGACCGCGTTGCGATTGCTTTCGACCCAGTGCTGCGCAACGCCTCTAGACGCGACATAAGACTACAAGGTCTAATGCAAGGCCAGAGACGTTTGTTTGCGGCGCGCAAAACCTCTTTGGGGCAACAAAAGGCGCAGTTGGAAAAACGGCGCAACCAGATTGCAGATCAGATCATCGGCATCACCGCTCAGAAAACCGCTGCAGCGCGACAGGTCGAGTTGATCGAACAAGATCTCGAAGACCAGATGATTTTATTTGAACGCGGATTGACGCAAGCGACCCGCATCCGAGATCTGAAACGCGAGCAGGCGCGTTTGCAGGGTATCCTGGGTGAATTGATTGCCCGAAAAGCGCAAGCCGAAGGGTTGATCACCGAAATTGAGATTGAAACTGTCAAAATCAGCAGCACCCGCCATGAGACCGCCATCTCTCAGCTCAGGGATCAACACTATCGCGAAATAGAGCTGAAAGAGCAACGCCGGGCCCTGAAGCAACAACTTGCCCGACTAGACATAAAAGCCCCGGTTTCAGGCATTGTTTATGGCCTGCAGGTCTTTGCCCTGCGCGCGGTAATTCGCGCCGCAGAACCCTTGCTTTATCTGGTGCCGCAAGACCGGCCTCTGGTGATTGCAGCACAGGTTGCGCCAATGTATATTGATCAACTGTTCATTGGCCAAACCGTCTTTTTGCGGTTCTCTGCACTGGACCAAAATAATACACCCGAACTCCTAGGTCTGGTTGCCCAGATTTCGGCCGACACCTTTCAAAACGACTCGGCAAAAGGCGCGTATTACCGCGTTGAGATTACACTGGCACAGGGCGAAACCGCACGCTTGCCCGAAGGGGCAACCCTTCGGCCAGGAATGCCTGTCGAAACTTATATCAAAATCGGCGACCGCTCCCCGCTTGCATACTTGATAAAACCATTGAGCAATTACTTTGTGAAAGCCTTTCGGGAGCGGTGAATTTTACTTTCCGATCTCCGATATCCAAGTTAATGAAAGACACCCTTTTATATTGGAGACGTTATCATGAGCGGAAAATTCGAAGCAAATCTCGCACAGCTTGGTGTCACCCTTCCCGACGCTCCAGCGCCAGCAGCCAATTATGTACCCTATGTGACGGTCGGTGATATCGTTTATGTTTCAGGTCAGATTTCCAATGGGGTCAATGGCTTGGTAACCGGGAAAGTCGGNCACTCAATGACCACGCAAGAAGGTGCCGAGGCGGCAAAGCTTTGCGCGATCAGCCTTCTTGCGCAAGTAAAAGCAGCCTGTGGCGGTGATCTGGATCGCTTGGTCAAAGTGATAAAGCTCACCGGTTTTGTCAATTCGACCGACAGCTATACCGAGCAGCCTCAAGTCATCAACGGCGCCTCGGACTTTATGGTGGAAGCCTTGGGCGAGACCGGATGCCATGCGCGCGCGGCCGTGTCGGCTGCAGCGCTACCGCTCGGCGTCGCGGTTGAGATCGAGGGTATATTTCAGATCAAATGATGCATTTGCCANACGCTTTTCTACAGNCCCCAATCGCGCACCGCGGCCTGCATGATGAAAACGCCCAGCGCGCTGAAAATAGCCGGGCGGCCATTCTGGCAGCCGTGGAGCGCGGCTATAGTGTTGAAATCGACCTACAGCTGTCAAGCGACGGGCACGCTATAGTGTTCCATGACTATACACTCGACCGGATGACAGGACAAACAGGGTTTGTAAACCGGCTCTCCGCGACAGATCTCTCTGCGATAACGCTGAATAACAGCGGCGGCGAAACCCTGCCCAGCCTTATCGAAATTCTGGATCTTATTGATGGAAAAGCACCTCTGCTGATCGAATTAAAAGACCAAGATGGCCAGATGGGTGCCCGCGTGGGGCGGCTTGAACGGGCCACCGCAAAAGCCCTAAAAGCCTATCAAGGCCTCGTTGCAGTCATGTCATTCAATCCTCATTCCGTTTTACAAATGGCCAGCCTCGCACCAGATCTTCCTCGCGGCCTTGTCACCGAAGCCTTTACCGCAGAAGAATGGCCCATGTTGCCGGAAGAAACCCGCGACCGGTTGCGAGACATCCCTGATTACCGCCCGACTAAATCCTGCTTTATCAGCCATGATGTCGACGATCTAAACTGCGCCAGAGTTGCCGAGTTGAAGGCGCAAGGTGCATCGGTCTTGAGCTGGACAATTCGCGCGACCGCGACCGAGGCGATAGCCCGCTCCATCGCAGATAACATCACGTTTGAGGGGTATCATCCCGCCAGACACCCTTGATCCCGGACGCAGTTGCGCCATCTTANNCTGGGATCNTGCTGCACACCGAGACGAGAAAGCAGACTGTTGGAACATACAATAGAAATTCTGGCCCTGACCTCGCTGGCGGATATTGCGCCCCATGACTGGGATGCCTGTGCCTGTCCCGAGGTCAAAGACGGCGGGCGGCCCTATGACCCTTTCACCACCTATACCTTTCTCAAAGCCTTAGAAGACAGCGGCTCGGTCTCGCCGGGCAGCGGTTGGCAGCCGCATTATCTGGTGGCAAAGTCCCAAGAACAGGTGATCGCCTGCGCGCCGCTGTACGGCAAATCCCACTCGCAGGGCGAATTTATCTTTGACCACAACTGGGCCCACGCCTATGANCGCGCAGGGGGGCATTATTATCCCAAAATGCAAATCGCNGTACCGTTCACCCCGGTCACGGGGCGACGGCTGTTAACCCGCGACGGGTTTGAACAGGTCGGCCGCGCGGCGTTGGTAAAAGGTGCCATGCAACTGGCAGCTGATCATGAGTTATCGTCGCTGCATATAACCTTTTGCACCGCAGACGAAGCCGAGGCCGGAACCGAACTTGGTTGCATGACCCGCAGCAGCCAGCAGTTTCACTGGTATAATAAAAATTATGCCGATTTTGANGGGTTTTTGGCCAGTCTGTCCTCGCGCAAACGCAAAAATATCCGCAAGGAACGCGCGCAAGCGCAAAGCTTTGGCGGCAGCATCGAAATGCTCACAGGTGAAGATATAAAGCCACATCACTGGGACAGTTTTTGGCGGTTCTATCAGGACACCGGGGCGCGAAAATGGGGATCACCCTATTTGACCCGCGAGTTTTTCGATATTGCACAACAAACCATGCGGCAGGATATTGCTCTGGTGGTTGCAAACCGCAACGGCCAAGATATTGCCGGCGCGTTAAACTTTATTGGACGCGACGCAATCTTTGGCCGTTATTGGGGCTGCAGCGAAGACCATCCCTGCCTGCATTTTGAAGCCTGTTATTATCAAGCCATCGACTATGCAATTGCNCAGGGATTGACCCGGGTAGAAGCCGGTGCCCAGGGCGAACACAAATTGGCNCGGGGCTATCTGCCCATTACCAATCANTCATTACACTGGTTTCGCGACCCCGGTTTTGCCAAAGCGGTCGGCCAATATCTGGTTGCCGAAAAGGCCGCCGTGGAGCAAGATATTGAAATATTGACGTCTTATGGTCCCTTCAAAAAAACCCAGATAGAGGAACAACAATGACTGAAAAACTATCCACCGCAGAACGCGATGCTCATCTGGCACCGCTGCTGGGCAATGGCTGGTCTCTCGAAGCCGAGCGTGACGCAATCACCAAAACTTTTAAATTNAAGAATTTCATCGAAGCCTTTGGCTGGATGACACAGGCGGCAATGTGGGCGGAAACGCTCAATCATCATCCCGAATGGCGNAATGTCTATAATCGGGTCACTGTGACTTTGACNACCCATGACGTCGACGGTTTGACTGATCTGGATATTGCCTTAGCCAACCGCATGGATCACCTACCGCTAGAATAAGCGCGCCTTACAAAATGGCCAAAATCGCGGTCGCGGTTGACACCTCGCACATGCCTGCGTGAATTTCTTCTTGCAGGTTTAACACCAGCCCGTCTTCAACCACCATCGCATAGCGCTTTGAGCGCGCAATCATACCGTCACCGGGAAAGTCAAAATTCATTCCGGTACCAGAGGTAAAGCCACTGTCGGTATCGGCCAGCAGTGTCACGCCAGCACTGAATGCGCCCGTGGCCTTGCCCCAGGCCTTCATCACCAGAGGGTCATTAACNCTCAGACAGATCACCTCGTCGACNCCCTTGGCGGCAAACGCCTCCATATTGCGCATATAACCGGGCATATGGGACAGGTTGCAGATATCTGCAAATGCTCCGGCAACNGCAAAGATCACAACTTTGCGCCCCCGCAATTTATCTTGCAAAGACACCCGTTGATGCCCATCGGGTCCGACTTCAAAAAGGGTCGNATCGGGCAAACGTTCACCTGTGGAAATAGCCATGAAAATCTCTCTGATAGATTGTATTTGCGCCCTATTAGCATATAGGCTGACGCTGTAAAACAGATCGATAATTTGAGANAGGCGTATTATGGCGCATATTGTTGTGGTCGGAGCCGGACANGCGGGATCGTCTTTGGTTTCAAAGCTGCGCAACAGTGGATTTGAAGGCAAGGTGACCCTNGTCGGGGCGGANCCCCANCCCCCCTATCAGCGCCCGCCACTGTCAAAAAAGTATCTGTTAGGCGACATGCCGTTAGACCGCCTTTATTTACGCCCAGAGACCTTTTATCGCGAGCAAAACATCACCCTGCGGTTGGGCCTGCCGATTACAAAAATTGATCCAAACGGACGCAGTATTCTTCTGGATAATGAGGTTNTTTCCTATGACCATCTGGCGCTGACCACCGGGTCGGTACCGCGGTCACTGCCGACCGCCATTGGCGGGGCCTTGGACNGGGTGCATGTGGTCCGCGACTTGCGCGATGTCGATGCGATGGCCCCACGGTTTGACGCAAAGGCCCGCGTGCTGATCGTTGGTGGCGGCTATATCGGACTTGAGGCTGCAGCGGTGGCCGCCACCAAAGGGCTTGAGGTCACTCTGGTGGAGATGGCCGATCGCATACTCCAGCGAGTGGCCGCGCCGCAAACCTCGGATTTCTTTCGCAATCTTCACCAGTCGCATGGTGTCGACATTCGCGAGGGCGTTGGTCTTGAGCGGATTTTTGGCGATGGAACGGTGACAGGAGCGGCCCTGACAGACGGGTCCGTGCTGGATCTGGATTTTGTCATTGCCGGCATCGGCGTCACCCCGGCCACCGACCTTGCAGAGCAAGCCGGNCTAGANATTGANAACGGCATCAAAACCAACGCGCTGGGGCAAAGCTCTGACCCGCATATCTGGGCTGCAGGAGATTGCGCTTCACTGCCCTATCGCGGCGGCCGCATTCGTCTGGAGAGCGTTCAAAACGCCATAGATCAGGCTGAAACTGTNGCAGAAAATATNCTTGGCGCCAATCGGCCCTATCAACCGATGCCTTGGTTTTGGTCAGATCAATACGATGTAAAACTTCAAATTGCCGGATTGAACAACGGCTATGACCACGTCGTCACCCGCCCCGGCGAAAAAGACGGGGCCGTGTCTTTTTGGTATTACAATAAGGCCAGCTTGCTNGCNGTGGACGCCGCCAATGATCCCCGCGCTTATATGATCGGCAAGCGGTTGATCGAGGCCGGGAAATCACCCGCAATCGACGTGATTGAAGACCCTAAAACCGACCTCAAAGCCCTNCTAAAGCCGTGAGGATCATTGCCGGAGACTATCGCGGCCGCGCTTTGACGCCTGTCGGGAAAGGNGATCCAAGCGCCCATCTGCGCCCAACCACCGACCGGGTGCGGGAGAGCCTGTTCAACGTACTGGCAGGTGGCCGTTTCGGCGATGCCATCCGGGGTATATCCGTGCTTGACCTGTTTGCCGGCACCGGCGCACTGGGTCTGGAGGCCCTNTCACGTGGCGCAGCAGATGTCACTTTTGTCGATGATGGCACCGCAGCACTCAAGCTGATCCGGCGGAACGTGGCCTTGTGTAACGCGGAAGATACCACCAATATTATGCGNCGCGATGCACGCAGGCTTGGGCCAAGGCAGGCCGACCCTTTTGGGTTGGTTTTTCTGGATCCGCCCTACGGCATGGGAAGGGGTGANGCGGCATTTGCNGCGGCGCAAGCTGGAGGATGGATCGCGCCAAACGCGCTTGTGGTCTGGGAGGAAAATACCGCCATCACGATCCCGCAGACGTGTCAGCTTCTGGATACCCGCCGGTATGGCGACACAATAATTTCAATTTTACGGTACTGCTGCTAGGACGAAGCCCTCAACAGGCCCAACAGTTTTTCACAGCTCATCAATACGATAAAGCTGTGATGCTAGGTCGCAGTATAGGTCGGATGAAACCGGTTACCCGGCGAGAGAGTGAAAATCTCGCAGCCAGTCGCCGTGACCCCAACCGAATGCTCAAATTGCGCCGACAGGGATCTATCACGGGTCACCGCTGTCCAGTCATCCGCCAACACTTTGGTTTCAGGCCGTCCCAGATTGACCATTGGCTCAATCGTGAAAAACATGCCCTCTTGAAGGACAGGACCGGTTCCAGCACGGCCATAATGCAGCACGTTGGGCGGCGCGTGAAACACCCGTCCCAGCCCATGGCCGCAGAAATCACGCACCACCGACATACGGTGCCCTTCGACAAAACTTTGGATCGCATGACCGATATCACCAAACGTATTGCCGGGCTTCACCGCCTCAATGCCCATGAACAACGAATCATGCGTCACCTGAATCAATCGTTCAGATTTACGGTCAAGCTTGCCAGCAACGAACATCCGCGAGGTATCTCCATACCAGCCGTCTACAATCACGGTGACATCAATGTTCAAGATGTCGCCATCTTTAAGCTTTTTGTCGCCGGGGATCCCGTGACAAACGACGTGATTAAGACTGATACAGCTGGCATGACGATAGCCCTTATAGCCAATCGTCGCCGACTGTGCGCCAGCGGCTGTGACTTTTTGTTCAATCAACTTGTCGATTTTGCCTGTGGTCTGGCCGACCACAATCTCATCGGCGATTTCATCCAAGATTTGTGCAGCCAATTTTCCAGCCGCACGCATGCCGACAAAATCCACCTCTTGAAAGAGCCGGATACCATCGCGCGTCTGTTGTCCACGTGCTTCTTTTTGCAAGGTGGTTTCTCCAAAGGTCTCTAAAGTGCTGGTGACTGTTTAAACGACCTTTTTATAGCCAATTATAGCAAAGGACCAGAGGCTTCGTTTAATGCAGCAAAATTGTTCTGCCCAGCGTGATCTCTTGGGGCGAAATATCGCAATCAATACAGAGAACCGCAACACCTTTTGCACGGGCCTCAGCAAAAGCAGCGGCGTATCCGGGATCAATATCGGACGCCACCGCCACCGCCGAACAATCACTGCGTTGCACCAGATACAGCAGCGTTGCTCGCTGGCCCTGAGCCACCATATGCGACAGTTCGGCCAAATGTTTTGCACCGCGCTTGGTCACACTGTCGGGAAACTCAGCCAACCCCGCCCGTCGGCACAATGTTACGCTTTTGACTTCTAGGTAATTATCTGGTTGACCAGAAGTTCCCAGCAGAAAGTCAACTCGACTGTTATGCCCGTATTTCACCTCGGCGCGCACAGTATCATAATCCGGCAAACCGGGAACCCCACCTGCAAGCAAAGCCGCTTTAACCAGTCGGTTGGGCAATCCAGTGTCTACACCGACAAAATGACCGTCAGGCATCTCTACCAGACGCCACCCATAGCGTAATTTGCGCTTGGGATCATCGTTGGGCTCAACCCAAACCCGCGTGCCCGGCGTCGCCAACCCCAACATCGAGCCCGGATTTGCACAATGCACAGTGACCTCGCGTCCGCCTTCAAGCCGCACATCGGCCAAAAAACGTTTATAGCGACGAATCAGCAGCGCGGGGATCAAGGGGGCGGCAAATTGCATGCGTGGAGTCATAATCCAAGTGCTGAATGATATCCAGACACTGACCGAAGCGCCAGTTCGTCTGTAAAAACAGATAAACCCGCTTGCTGTTCGCATAAAGCCGCTATGGAAACAAAACAGCATTGGAAACCGACACCGCTCCGCCTAAACTGGCCATAACGCGGACAAAAGGCAATTCGACATATGACAAACCCAACCGCTGCGATGCTGGTAATTGGCGATGAAATTCTCTCGGGGCGCACGCGAGATGCCAATATGTATTATCTTGCTGGCGCATTGACCGAAATCGGTATTGATCTGAAAGAAGTGCGCGTGGTCAGTGATGACAAGGCCGCGATCATCGCGGCAGTGACAGCGTTGTCACAGGCCCATGATACGGTCATTACAAGCGGCGGGATTGGCCCGACGCATGATGACATCACCGCCGATTGCATCGCCGCGGCCTTTGAGCGCCCAATCGATATCCGCAGCGATGCGCGGGCGCTTCTTGCCGCCCATTACGACCGTCAAGGCGTTGAATTAAATGCCGCACGTCTGCGCATGGCCCGGATTCCTGATGGGGCCACACTAATCGACAACCCGGTGTCGGTCGCACCGGGTTTTATCCTGGAAAACGTGCATGTCATGGCCGGCGTTCCAGCGGTATTTCAAGCCATGGTTGCCAGCGTTTTACCCGGGCTTACCGGCGGCGCTCCACTGCTGAGCCAAACCCTGCGCATCCACCGTGGCGAGGGCGATATTGCCGGACCACTTGCCTCGCTGGCTCAGGAATACTCTGATCTGTCNNTTGGGTCCTATCCCTTTCAAAAAGACGGCCGCTATGGTGCAAATATCGTCGTGCGCGGCACCAAAAACGCCCGCGTTTCTGCCGCGTTGTCCCACCTTCGGAGTATCTTTTCGGAATGAGTGGNAACCCAAACACGCTATATGATGCGATTGCCGCAACCTGGCCCGCCGCACAATTGCACCGGGCAGGCCCTTGGATAATCCGCGACGGCCAAGGTGGTGGCAAACGGGTTTCGGCAGCAACGGCAGAGGGGCCCGTTCAGCCGGCAGACATACAACAGGCCCAACGCGCGATGCTGGACCTTGGACAGAGGCCTTTGTTCCTGCTGCGTGACGGGGAAGCAGACGTTGATGCGCTTTTGGCTGACGTCGGGTACATGACGATCGACCGTACAAATCTTTATCAATCGCCAATTGCAGACATTGCAACTCAGCAGCCGCCAAGAACATCCATGTTCTGCATTTGG
The DNA here is from genome assembly GCA_002684375.1 of Marinovum sp. GTDB lineage: Bacteria > Pseudomonadota > Alphaproteobacteria > Rhodobacterales > Rhodobacteraceae > CPC320. The sequence continues at coordinate 9,764 of NYVC01000119.1, read as the reverse complement.
GAACCTTTGCAAATTCAGTATGATATTTGGGCTGCCGGCGGCATCACCGCGCCACGATTGGCCATCATGCAGCGCACAAACGCCACAAAAACCAGTCTGTTCGNACGGTGGAACAACCGGCCTGCCGCCACCGGATTTGTGGCCATCCATGCCGGTATCGCCATGGTACACGCCGTCGAGGTTTTGGCACAACAACGCGGTCAGAAAGTGGCCTCATGGTTGATGCGCGCAGCCGCTTTCTGGGCCAAAGAACACGGTGCAACCCNGCTTGCGGTGCTGTGTACAGAGGCCAATACTGCCGCAAACAGTCTTTACTCTTCGCTGGGCATGACGTTTTCTGGGCAATATCATTACCGTATACAAAAAGGAGNCTTAGATGAGCACTAAACANGGCGTCACATCACTGGACCTTCCAATGGTCGATCCTTTACCTGACGACACGCAGAAATATTTTGACGTCTGTCAGAACAAGCTGGGAATGATACCCAATGTCCTGCAAGCTTACGCTTTTGATATTGATAAATTAAACGCCTTCACCGGGCTCTATAACAATCTGATGCTGGCNGCGAGCGGACTAAGTAAACTTGAACGCGAAATGATCGCAGTCGTGGTTTCGTCGATCAATAAGTGTTTTTACTGTCTGACCGCCCATGGTGCAGCAGTGCGTGCACTGTCAGGTGACCCCGAACTTGGCGAAATGCTGGTTATGAACTACCGCGTTGCNGATCTGAGCGACCGCCACCGCGCGATGTTGGAATTTGCCGAAAAAGTTACCAAAACCAGTTACGAGATACATGAGACAGACCGTGCAGNACTGCGGCAGGCAGGCTTCAGCGATCGCGACATCTGGGACATCGCCAATGTGGCAGGATTTTTCAACATGACCAATCGCGTTGCCAGCGCAACAAATATGCGGCCCAATGATGCATACCACGCCCAATATCGCTAAATGTCTGTTCAGCCTGTTAATCGGGCTGCCGGGACTTGTGACGGCAGCAGATCTGGATCTGCCGGCTGCTGCACGCATCACGGTGAAAGACGTTACTACACTGGCGCCATATAACGTACCGACAGGGCCTTGGTATAATGGGACAGTGCCAAGTTTGNNAGTCCAAGGCCGTATGGTTCGTCAGGCCTGGCAGTCACAGAAATCAGGAAAAAATACTNTTCAAGTTCTCACTGACTTGCGCGAACAAATTTTGAACCAGGGGTACACTGTGCTTTTCGAATGTCATGATCGGATTTGTGGAGGGTTTGATTTTCGCTTTGGNATTGAAGTTTTACCGGGGCCGGACATGTATGTTGATCTCAACAACTATCACTTTTTATCTGCCACGCGAAAAACCGCCAAAGGCAATGACCGCTATCTCACTGTTTTGGTAAGCCAATCGGCACAGCATGATTTTGTACAAAATATTTATCTTGCCGAAGACCAAGAGGACTATGTCAAACCAATCGAAAAAGCAGCGCCAGACAAAGCAAGTGCGAATACTTTTGATGGTCTATTGAATCAGAATGGCTCTGTCATTTTATCAGATCTGGTGTTTAAAAGTGGCTCTTCATCTTTGACAGAATCCACATTCGTATCATTAGAAAACCTAGCAACATATATGAAGAAACACCCAGAACGTAAAATTGTTCTGGTCGGTCACACCGACAATATCGGTGAGTTAGATCGAAATATGGCGCTGTCCAAACAGCGCGCACAAGCCGTGGCCAAACATCTTGTGAAATATTATAAAATCAGTGCCAAACAAATCAGTGCGGAAGGCACCGGCTTTTTATCGCCTATTTCCAGCAATCTGACTGCGGAGGGCCGCAAAACCAACCGCCGCGTGGAGGCGGTTTTGCTATCATACCAATGAACCCGCACTGCGCGGGACTCGCATNGTGAAGATGTNTGATAACGGCACAGAGAACCCTGTGTAAATTACCGCCTGATAGGCATTAAAAAAGGACTGCTTAAAGCAGTCCTTTTAATCTAGTATCATGATCTGGAAAAATCAGCCGTTTACGCTGTCTTTAAGCGCTTTGGCGATCGTCATCTTGACCACTTTATCTGCATCTTTTTTGAATTGCTCACCGGTCGCAGGATTGCGGACCATACGCTCAGGACGTTCCCGGCAATAAATNTTGCCAACACCCGGCAGGGTCACGGCTCCTCCACCCGCAACTTCGCGAGTGATCAAACCACAGACTGCGTCCAACGCAGTTGCCGCAGCTTTTTTATCGACTTCCATCTCTTCGGCCAAAGCCGCAACTAATTGTGTTTTTGTCATTGGTTTGGACATTGTTGTCTCCTTGTTCTGCCCGCGATCTGTGCTGACTGCAGATGGTTTAACTGAATTTTATTGGAAAACACAACAACTTGTGTCCTAATCCTCAATAATTGTTGCCCACAATGGTATTTTTTTTCACTACAGGAAGGCTGTTTCATCAAAACTGCGCAATTTCCGGCTATGGATCCGATCAAACGGCATATTGCGCAACAATTCAGTCGCCTTAATCCCAATCATCAAATGTTGCGCGACCTGAGCTTTGTAAAAATCCGACGCCATGCCCGGAAGTTTTAATTCACCATGCAGCGGCTTGTCTGAGACGCAGAGCAACGTCCCGTAAGGCACCCGAAACCGATATCCGTTTGCCGCGATTGTTGCACTTTCCATATCCAATGCCACCGCACGCGACTGGCTCAAACGTTGGACCGGTCCAGATTGATCGCGCAATTCCCAGTTGCGATTGTCCACTGTGGCGACGGTCCCAGTGCGCATAATCCGTTTCAGGTCATATCCTTGCAGTTTCGTGACATCCGCAACCGCTGTTTCAAGCGCAATCTGGATTTCAGCCAGTGCCGGAATTGGCACCCAGACCGGCAGGTCATCATCCAGAACCTTATCCTCGCGCAGATAGGCATGTGCCAAGACGAAATCGCCCAGACGCTGGCTGTTGCGCAACCCTGCACAATGGCCAACCATCAGCCATGAATGGGGTCGCAGCACAGCGATGTGATCGGTAGCAGTCTTCGCATTTGATGGGCCTACGCCAATGTTTACCAGGGTAATCCCCGTCCCATCAGCCCGTTTCAAATGATAGCTTGGCATCTGCGGCAACCGCGGCACAGGCGCGATCACCCCGACCGGATCCGTCAATTCACAATTTCCCGAACTGACAAAACTTGTATAACCACTGGTAGGATCAGCCAGTTGTTGGCGCGCATAAGCTTCAAACTCGGCGACATAAAACTGATAGTTGGTCAGCAACACATAGCTTTGGAAGTGTTCGGGCGCTGTGGCGGTGTAATGCGCCAATCTCGCCAACGAATAATCGACCCGTTGTGCCGTGAAAGGCGCCAGCGGTATCGTCCCATCCGGTGCCGCGACCGCAGGCCCGTTTACAATATCATCATTGGTGGTGTTGAGATCCGGCACATCAAACATGTCGCGCAAAGAAAACCCGGCAGCGCCATGCGACGGCACCACAGTGTCTTGATCGCCCTGTATCGCAAAATGAATTGGGATCGGCGTTTGCGAGGCGCCAATCCACACGGGCACCCCATGATTTTTCAACAGCAGTCCAATTTGCTCAATGAGATAACTGCGAAACAGGTCAGGGCGGGTCACAGTGGTGCTATATGGCCCCGGCCCTGCAACATGACCAAAACTCAATCGACTGTCGGCTTGCAGAAAGCTTGTCGTGGTAATCCTGATTTCAGGATAATAGGCGCGATAATGCTGCTGCGTGGGGCCATCGCGCATCGTCTCGGCAAACCGCGCGGCCAAATAGTCAGTCGCCAAATCGTAGAGTAATTGCAATCTGTCCACGGCCGCTTCNGCAGATTGAAATTCTTCCGCTTCAGGCACCTGTGGACTTAAGAGAGTTGTGTCCGGTGCGTTTANTGTCATNGTTATCTTCCTTTGCGATCAAAAGTNATCGTGCCAAAGTCACTGTTTTATATTAAAGGCTATGCCGGCCTGAGTTGGGCAGCAAGTACCCCCAAAGTTGACATGCAAGGCCTTTAGGAGCAAGCTGCGTTGTATTTTAACATGTGAATTGGAACCCGGTATGGATTTTGAAACCGTAGATCCCGCAGATTTCGGAACCTCATTAACCGGTATCGGTATAAACCTTCTGGTGCGGGATGTGCAGGCCGAAACACGGTTTCTCACGCAGGTTTTTCAGATGCAAGGGCACCGCATCTCAGCAGATTTTGCGATAATGCAGCATCAGAGTCAGCTTTTGCAACTGCACAGCGATNGCACTTACTTTAGCCACCCGCTGCTGGATCTGCTGCCTGAGAATCCTCCACGCGGCGCAGGCTGTGAGATACGGCTNTATCACTGTGATCCCGATCAGGCGGCCGACAAGGCCGAGCACACCGGCGGCATGGTTCTGCAGCCACCCACGGACAAACCGCACGGTTTGCGCGAATGTTATATCCTATGTCCCGATGGCTATGCTTGGGTGCCCAGTCTGGCGATCAAAAGTTAAGCAAAACCAACGCTCAGGTGAAGCTCAGCACGCTGTTCAAACTGCGGCGTCATATCTGAAATATAGGCGGCTAGGCTCAATTTTTATAGATGATGTCTGTCCGGCACGCAGGTGTGGTCATCCAGTCCCAATAGCTCTGATGGATACTCTGCGTCGCCGAGCCAGAAACTCCTCATACAAAAACCGTCTCATCGACTTTTACGATAGGAATATGCCCACCCGCAAAAGAGGAAATAAACACGTCATCCGCATCCAAAAAATACGGTGTGTGGCACAGGTCGAATATCAACCTGCAGGCCNAGTTCTGTGGCAATNTCCAAAACGGTTCGGNGNGTAATACCGGATAAAACCCCATGCCACGAGGTAAAAAGCTTGCCATGTTTAAACGCAAAGACACTGAATCCGGGACCTTCGGTGATATTTCGGCCTGTATCAGTTAAAATAAGAGCTTCAAAACCNGCGTCTTTGGCNTCGNANAAACCATTGGTAAAATCACCCCAATGATAGNTTTTCACGATGGGGTCGACGCTACCATCTGGGATACGCCAGACAGATTGCGCAAGGCAATCGCTGGNCCCCTTTGCAACCAATTCGGGTGAAATGACCTGCACATAGGGTACANACTGGGCATGGAAAAATTTCGGCAGTGCCTTGGATCGCNGCTTCCGGCAATTGTTGGGGCGCCCCGGCTGCAGACCATAGCGACTTAGATATTGTGCAATCCAGGGGCCGCCACTATCTGGGTCAACGCGNANTGGATCGCNGCACGGGTCANGTCAGGATCAAGATGCAACGCCACCATAGAAGCCTCAAACCGGTCGAGATAAACGGACAAGCGAAACATACCGCCCTTCCAGACCNAGACCACATCGTAGGTGATGTCACAATGGATCAACCCCCAAGTCGGTGACCGGGATGCAGGTCTCCCTTATTGGAGTGATACGCCTCCGTATCCATGCAGCACCCGCCGAAAATACATCTTCCAAACCCGTCAATCTGCCCGCATATAGACCGCACAGCCGTGATAGATTAGGGTGCCCGTCATAGCGATGTAATGGCACGGGTCAATGTGATGAGACGGGTATATGTGATACTGACACTGGCGCTTTGTGCGTTTGCGGCACCGCTCGCCGGTGAACCTGTGGCGGCAGTCACAGCGGACGGACGAACATTGCTTATCAATGACGATGGCACTTGGGTTGAGGCCAGTGAACCCGTTCCAATGGATAATAAAAGATATTTTACCCTGCCGCCCGCCACGAACCAAGAGCCACCATCGGCGGCAAAATCCGGCGGCACATCCGGGGTGAAAATTGAGCTGCCTAATTGCATAAACGCCACGGCGCGGGCGGTCCAATTGATTGATCGCAANNACACATTTGATNTGGTGTTTGTCCTNGTAAACAACGAAACCACAAGGTTTATGGTTTTTGACCCGATGAAAGCCAGCCAAGCGCGCCAAAGCCTGTTTGCCAATACCCGGTCAGGTATTGATGTCGTGGACAACCTCGGCAACAACTATGATTGGCAGGCCTCAGATTTTGCCGAAGGGCAATTAACCAAAGTCAAGATTTTGCCTGCCAGTGAGGCCACAATCCTATTTCCAGTTGACGAAAGTCTCATGCAGCAGGCGGATAAAATCAGCCTCAATCTATCTGGAATGGTGATGAACGGACGTGATTTGCAATGTCAGCAGATTGTCCTCGAATTTGACAGCGCAATCTGGACATTTGCCGGCGGCTGAAAAACCGAGTGGCGGCAAAGGCACCCAAAAAAATTAGCCCACGGCGCTAATTAAAGAGCTGTGGGCGTTGACCAGTAAATAACAAGGCCACCCAAAAACCTGCGACCCAACGACTTGGCTTACCGCCTATTTACAAGATAGACTTTTGTAAAACCGAACAATCCAATTTGAGGCCAAAATTCTACACTTTCAACGGTGTTAAAGTTCGAAAGTCCTGGTCTTAGTTGGCTGTTGTAGACGCGGAACTGCCCCCACCGGCCACAGCCGCCACCACAACAACAGCACCAATTGCCAATGGAACTGCACCAATTGCCACACCACCAATCACGACGACGCCGGCACCAGCGCCAGCTGCCGCAGCTGCACCAGTACCAGTACCAGTACCAGCGGCACCCTGTGCTGCTGCACTGTTGGCAAGCGCCAAACACATAATGCCTGCCGTCATTATTTTCTTAAACATATGAACCTCCAAAGGTGATTATTCGTACTAAATTAGATTAAAACGCACTACGCTCCTACACAACCTTAAGTAAAACGGCTACACTAAAGAAGTTTTTCGATCAAGGCATATCCCAAGCTAAAATTCAAAAATTGCTGCGATTTATGCACAACCTGGGCATGATCCACCCAATATATATTTGTAAAACTTTGATCTGGATTGAAGCATGTTTCAGAAAACCTTTTTGTTTCAATACGGATCTCAAAAATCGTCACGGTTTCAACAGATTGGAATTGCAAACGGTACTGATATGTCACGATTTGGTCCCGATTATCGCCGGTTAGGTATTTATAGGTTCGATCATAGCGCCCCCCGCCTTTTTCCAACGCCTCTATCGTTGGAACAGAATCGGCAAACATAAGATCAAATGGCAGCCCACGTGTTGCGACAACCACACCTTTGTGCAAGGTAAATGATGCGCCATCGGCCCCAAACCAAGTGTCTGGTTGCTGGCGTTGCCCGGGAAGCAGCGCCAGAGTGCCCGCAGACTGAATTTTTGGAATTTCAGCGAGCAGCAAAGGTATATTTGCCGCATCAATGGCCGCCCGTGTAAGAACCTGTCTCGGATCGACCGGGGCGGGCGTTTTAAATTGAGAGACAAAAGCTTTGACCGTTTCTGAAAGTGCGGTGTCTCGGTCTTTGGCCGAACTGCAGCCGACACTGATCATAATCAACCCGACACCTATCAATCGTCGTATCATCGCCAGAACCTCGCCCATTCCCGCCCCATATCAACCCGCTGCGCATGTTGGATCAACGGGTACAAACGGTGGTTTACATGCAACCGGGCGCCACCATCCCGACCGATTATTTGGATTGGCGTTTGCATCACCAGAGGGCTGGGTTTTCCAAGGATCCAGTCCAAGGGAATATCCACCCTAAGCCCTTTGTCAAAAGATCCCTCACCAAAGGTTTCAAACGGCACATCGGTCAATGTGGCCCACGCTCCAAACCGCCATCCATTACTGGTCACGCGATTGACCGACAGCGTTACCCCTTTGTCACCTGCCAGATATTGCCCGATATCAAGCTGACCTTCGAAACGGCCGCCAAAATCATAATAGGCGCTGACATGTCCGGTAAACACATCATAGGGCCTGAGACCAAATCGCATATCAAAATCACGCTGACGCACTTTGTTCAACTCGATGCCAAGGCCCCAGTTTTGGTTGGTCGGCTGCCACAAATATTCGGCTGAAACCCCGGCATACATCTCTTCTAGATAGCCGCCGGTCAGCCTGACATAGCCGGTTGCATGAGGTTTTGTCAGATAATTTAGGGTCAGATATTCCAGACCCGGATCACCCTGTTTGTGATAATGCTTATGATCACTTCTGACATGTGGCAGCACAGAGTCTGAATCGCGTTCTATGCTATCCAGGTTACCGATCACCTGTTTATGGATCCCAAACTCAACAAAACTGGAGGCCGAAAAGACGTATTCCGATTCCAAAGCCACGCCAAATTCAAAGCGAACTGGCTGGTCAGGATCAAAAAGACCATAATCAAAATAGGGCCGAATGCGCCAATAAAATGATGATTTCTCCTCTGGAGCGGATACCAGCGATTTGACATCCCTGAAAGCCACTTGATCCATAAATTCTTTGGCTGGTGCGAGGTTGAATTCATACGCAACCAGAGACTCACGCGAAATTTCAACAGAGGTAAGCGGCAGGTTTTTCTCAACCAGATCAATGACAAATATGGTGATCTCATCCCCAAAATACCGACTGGCAATCCGGGCCGCGCGCCCCACGGCCTGCGATGACGACCGATAGCGGAGGTTTTCGATTTGCAACCGCGCTGTGGTGCCGGTTATCTCATGACCGACCGGATTAAATCCGTCTGCCTTCAACACTTTATATAAAGTGCGCACATCGGTTTGTGCAGGAGGCAACCCGAGCGGGCGACTGAGATCACGGCGAACCGGAAGCGGCGCCAAATCCCATCCTGATCCGTTTGAAGTTTTTTTGGGATCGGCAATAACAGAAACCGAAAATGCCAGCTTACTGCCGCCAAGCCAGTACAATCCATATGATCTTGTCCCGCTTTTGGCCACATATGTCGCGCCGTAATTCCATGGCGTCTTCACCACATGACCGTATGTTTGTGTCTCATGTGTGTACGCGTCGGAACTGTACTCAAGTTTTGCGGTCAATTGATCATTCACCGGCCAGGAAAGACCCCCAAAAACTGCGGCATCGCCACGGAACCAACCATTGGCTTCCACTTCACCACCCACGCCAACTTCGCGGGCCGGACGGGTATCAAACTTGGATGAAACCCCGCTCAATGGGTTCTTAAAACCGTTGTGCGATCCGTAACGGCCCCACCCCAAACCAACAGAGGCTTTAAGCGGGCCCATGGTCTTGGTGCCAACCACATATTCCCCACTGAACACCCCCGTGCCAATAAAATCCTGCACCCCCAAGGAAATTGCCGGCATCAAGCGCGTTTCCGGCCTCACTTGATAGCGTAGGTCAAAACTCCGATCCCAGTGCTGGCGCGCATCGCCTGTCCACTCATTGTACAGAGTTGAGTACCGGAAACTCCCCGACAAGCCGGGAAGTATCTGAAACGTCAGCGTCGACCGGATTTGGCCGTTTAAACCGGACAGGCTAAACGCAACGCTTGCATCAGGCGCGTTCTCACTGGTTGGCATGTCAATCAGACCCGGAGTGCCATACAGGCCATGGGTCGGGCCGTTGGCAACACCTGCGACCACACCACCTGTATCAAGCATGAAAATCAGAACCAAGCCCTGGCTGAACCGCCGTGCCAATCGTAGAAATTTCATTTAAAGACCTAATTATAAACAATAAATTTTAAACTATAAAAAAATAATCTGTCACATATAATAATCGTATGTCACATTTTGACCTTAAGCTAGACCACGGCCAGCATTTCAACCAAAAATTTTATTTTTTGCTCTTTTCAGATAGGAAAAATTTAACAGAACAGTCTCATTTGCACGCCCTCAAACCGCATATTTATAGCAAACTCTTTACCGGTAAAGGTTCGCGGCCGCTTTGA
>NYVC01000118.1 GCA_002684375.1 Marinovum sp. | reverse complement strand
CATCAGCGTCGTCGTCTGTGACGAAGAGATCGCTGGTACCGCCAGTCGAGAGCGAAAGTGCATCGCCATTCATACCATTAATACTCACCGATATTTGGTTTTGTGTGCCAGTAGCTGCGCCAACTTGGAATGAGAATACTGTAGCAGCGGCATCATCAGCCATAAGAGATGCACCCGCCCAAGTGGTCGTGCCCGCAATCCGGTCAATCTCCGTAAGCATTGCGTCCATTTCTGCCTGAAGGTTGGACCTATCTTGGTCGTTGTTGGTGTCGTTCGCCGCTTGTACGCCAACCTCACGCATCCGCTGCAAAATGTTTTCTATTTCTTTGTGCGCGCCCTCGGCGGTGTCGATCAGGGCTTGACCGTCAAGTGAGTTGCGGATCGCTTGGTCTGTGCCGCGAATTTCTGCTGACAGACGCGAGCTGATGGCGACGCCGGCGGCATCGTCAGAGGCTGAGTTGATGCGCTTGCCCGAGGACAGGCGGGCCATGGATGTTTCCATGTCGCGGTTTACGCTGGACGCAGACGCCGCAGCGTTGAGCGCGGCATTGTTGGTTGCAATTGCTAGTGCCATTTAGATTTCTCCTTACAAGTGCCGCTGCCGCGGCGATATCGACTGATAGGTCGAGATTGAGCGCCAAGATCAGAGGGTGTTCTGTTCTCGGCTCAATGTAAGAAACGTCTGAAAAAATTACTTTTTATAGTTTACTTAAAAAAATACTATAAATTAGTACTAGTTAAAGTAATCTGAAAATGCCAGCTGTGTTGTGATTGACGAAATTGGAGCATTCTAATTTATCCTTTAAAATAGCTCTGATTCATTCATTTTGAGATCTACAAGCTTTTCCGCAATCTGGAATAATACCGCGCAGTGTCTGANACGACTGAAGAACGAAAAAGGCGCGAACGANGACGAGTAGGCACGGATTCGNCTCAAAACGGTCACATAAGCCGCATCCTTTGCCTAAAGCNNTTTTTAACTTTCAGGGTTGTATTTTNGGTGGCTATTCAATCNGTTAAACGGGATATGNTAGATTTCNTTGGCTTAACCCGGTCTCATGGTGGGAATNCGNTCGAATTACNGGCGGGGCNCCCGCTCGTTTCAAGGTATCCGCATCTAATTGAAAAGTTCNGGCCTTGATGCTAGATAATTATGTGGGGCTTTAAAGAATGCCTAGGNAGAGNGATAGGGGNGCGCATCTANGAGGGGGCGTGGCTGATTATTTTTGAAAACCNGTNTGGCGAAGANCCAAANCAAAGGCGNCTCATATCCCATTTGTAATAGCGGAGAACTAAAATGAAGAAAACAGTCTTAGCGGGTAGTTTGAGCGGCGCGCTTTTTTTGTTGGCCTCTGGCGGAGATGTGCAAAGCCAAACCGCTGAAAAAAACGCCTTTGACATCGGTGTTGAAGCGGTCAGGGCGGGTGAAATTTATAAAGCGNTNGAGAGTTTTGAGCCTTTGGCACTTGCTGGCGATCACCGAGCACAATTCAACTTGGCGACTTTGTTGAAATCNGGGCGNGGNAAGCCGCAAAACTATACTGAGGCGCTGAAATGGGCAACTTTGGCGCGNATAGGNGGCATNACCCGCGCNCTGNAGTTGANNGAGNCCCTTGCTGAATTTGTCCCCGANGGCGATCAAGACGCCATATGGGATGATGTCGAGGCGCAGTTGTTACGGTTCTTGGACGAAGGTGACCGGAACGTGATTTTACAATATGCCCTTTTCAATCTGGAAATTCTGCCAGAACCAAACTTGGAAACAGCATTGAAATGGCAATTGATAGGAGCGGCGCTGGACATAGAGGGTGCGGCTGAAGCGCGGGATGAAACCGCTTCAGAATTGGNTCAAGACGTTATCTTAGAGGTTCAAAAAGAGACAACAACTTTGTTTCAGACTGATGATCTTGCGACCCGCTTTGCGNTTCAGCCAGCTTCTGATCCGTGAAATCGCGACATCAGGTCGATGTGATCATAATGCATGTTCAGGCGTTGTGATACTGCATCCACAGCAAGGCCTTGTCTTAAAAGTTTAATCGCCTGTTCAATTTTATCGGAGTCAGCTGTAATCTCGGTGTAGCCGGTGCGTCCGGTTGGTTGCGCCAGCGCATTGGCATCATCGACAAAAGACTTTGAAACCCCTTCGTTTTTCAGTGCAACAATTTCAACAGCCATTTGTTCGATCTGATCGTTTAATCCGTCAAAACTTGCGCCGCTGTTATTGCCAGAATTTTTTGGTAAAGCTTTTATTGCCCGATCAAGATCAGTTCGAACAGAGTGGATTTTCATGATAATGATCAAGGCAAACATAGTCGTTGCCGTCAACAGAATAAGGGCGGCGGAATGTGTTTCTAGGAAGGTAAGAATTGCCATAATTTTGGTCCCATTTGCTTAATCACAAATAGGCATGCAAGTTACCGGCCAAACGCAGCTCTGAGCTTTCTTTGGCAAACCAAACTTCTTTCATCAATTTTTCGGAGATTGCTGAATACTCTGGGTGACTGAAAAATTCCTCACGTGAGAGAGCTTCTGACTGGATTAATTTTTGTAAGCAGCCTTCAACCTTCCGAGCACGCAGATGAAATTCATCTGCGTCTGCGCGCACTGCCTTGAGCGACTCAATAAGGTCGCCAAGTTCAGCNAGGGTTTCAGCCATGTGTCCTGNATCCGCCATATATTTTTCCGTCAACTCAATTTCACTGCAAGGCGTCGTATGCTTTGACCAATTCTTGCGAAATCTTGTCTAAATCGACCGGGTAAGTGTTCGAAGCAATAGCGCTCTTGATCTGCGCGACGGCCTCAATATCGATCGGCGGTGGNGCGTCTTTCATCGCTGCCAGCACGTCTTTGGTCACCGAAGTGATGTCNACNGGCGGGTTCACAGGCGCACTGTGACCGACGCTGACACCAGCCTGCGAGACCTGCACTTGCGGTGCAGATGTATTTTCTGGAACCTGAACTGTGGTTGTTGTTCCGGTTAGGCCTTGGGTTGCATCAACCATAACAAATCTCCTTTGGTANTATTAACGACANGTCACCGCGTCGTTTTAGAGATAACATCAACATTTTTATCACCAGTTACCTTAACACGCAATAACACACCGCTAGATGCGTTACGCATTCGTATAATTTCGCCTAATTGCCCCGGTTCTTGTGCGATTCCGACGCCTAAGACTTCTATTCCTTTGGTATTCACGCGCATCGTTATGATGTCGTCTTTCTCAATCATCCAGTTTTTTTCCAAATGCCGAGGTTTGAGAAATCTTCTCGAGGATACAGACTGACGCATTTTCCGTCCAATTGCGCGGGCAGGGTCCTCGATCATACCGCGGGCCTTTGCTTCGCGAACGGATTTTACCAATACGTCTTCTTCTGTCAAAATATCGCCCTTGCTGACAGAGCGGGTTAACATCACCACGTTGAACATCTCTACCGGCGGTTTGNTTCTTGGTCGCTTNGTTGGTGCCTTCGAGGGGACCGGNTCGGCCGGCTCTACCTTCTGCTTTGGCTGTGTTTCCGGCTTTGGTGGCCACTGCGCGCGTACGATTAGTTTCCAAGGAATAGGAGAGACACAGTTTACCCGCACTGTTTTCCAGCTGCCAAACATTGGCAAAATTTCAAGAGGAGCATCGCAAGGGAAATATTTTTTTGTTCCAAGGATTTTTGGCCCAGCTTCTTCGCCCTCCAGTTCAAGTGTCTGAACGATTGCATCCGCGATATCTGCGCCGGTTATTGCCCGTGATGCATGGACCTGATCGGTAAAAGCGATCAGGGTGAAGCATAAGAATGCTGTCAGCGTCAGCACGCTTTGATGGATGCGATTAGAAAAAGTAAATATCATCTTGCTTGTTCCCACCAGCGGCCTGCGATCCTGGAAGCGCTAGTTTTTTTCCGGCCATAAGCGCATTGGCATTGCCGCGCACGAAGGCATGAGGGTTTGTCTCAACAGTTTCGCTCATCAATGCCTTGATATCAGCGCCCTGTCCGAATTTACCGCGCAGGATAGAATATAATGTATCGCCTCTTTTAACGGTATAATGGTCGCCAGATGCGCCAAGGCTCTGGGTCTGGCTGGTATTGCCTCTGTATTCTAGAACAACAAATCCTTCTTGTGCCAAACTGGTGCTGCCAGAGCTAAGGCTGAGGCATAGGCCAAGTAGAAGGGTGGATAGTAAGCTGCGTTGTGTACGACAGGTCATCGTTATTTTGCTCCGTTTTCAAAGCGAACTTGAAGTCCGTCAAATTCTGCTGCGGTGCGATCCATGTTGATCGGCTCAAGGATGGCACTGTTGTTTGAGAGTTGCACGATTTTGAGCACTGCCCACGGGTTTTGTGCGCCTTCAACAAACCCTAAGGATGCTTGATCTAATCCGTCGCGTTGGCCTAATTCAACATGCAAGTGCCGGCCAGTGCCTTTCGCAAGTCTTGTAATAAGCGGTCGACATGAAAAATCGTTAAGGAGCGTTGAGATTTGTGGTGTCAGCGCTGAGGTGACAGCCTCGATAATTTTTGAGTTTGAGGCGCGCGACAAGACTTCAATTGCGCGTATTGGATTTGCCTCTAAAAGCCTAATGCTCTGATTAAACTGAATTTTCTTTACTGGTTTAAGCGCTGTTCCGGCCAGTAGCAGCAACTCACCCTGCAACGCGACTTTGCCTTTGCGTTCAGCCGGTACAATGCGCCAAGACATCTGCAGTGCATGGTCATCAGCAGCGACAGCCTTTCCGCCGCCTCCCATCAGTGCGTTGTAATCAAAAGTTGATACGTTGCCGGCTTTGCGCGCTTGGGTGACTGTTTGGTTGGGGCGGCGTTCCAACACAATGTTCCCCGGTAGCGCAACAGAGGAAATTACATCCTCATAGGCTTGATTGAATGTTGCTGAAAGAGCTGCTGGCAGGCTTTGTGAGACCGATATATGCGACGCCAGAGCGACCAATCGCAGCTCGCGCTGGCGATTGCACATTACCAATGGGGCGGGGCCGACGTACGCGTCCACCTCTACTTCGACGTAGGCGCCCTTGGCGGCCTTTTTGACGATGTTAAAATCTAAAATACGGCTTGAAGGACGCAGCAGGACAGTTTCACCCACCAAGATTCCGTTTTCCACCATGCTGAAACCGTTCAACTCAGCGCCGCCGGCCATAGCCGCCATGTAAAGCGCATCCTCNAAAGCCAGTCGCTCTGCGGCATCCTGACCTCTGGGTTCAATTGCTGCCCGTCCAGTGACACGTATCATTTCTGTCGCCGCAACAATGGTTGGAAGCCAGAGCGACTGCATTAAAATCAAAGGCAGCACGAGCCAGCGCATTTGAAAGGTCATTGCCATATTTTATCTCACACCGATTTGAAAACTGCGCATGTTATTTAGCGCGGGCGGCTTTCATTATGTGGGCAATCATATCTCGATCCAATTCAAGCACGACTTCATAGGTGTCGGACCCAACTGGGTTTATTCTNACCGTACGAGCGCCTCTGATGGTGCCTTCTACCGTGGCACGCAGGGTATCATTTTGGATGATCGCGTCGATCATGGTTGTACGGGAATTCACTTTCAAGCCGTGAATTTGCTCAGTCAGGTCACGAGTTGCTTCGAGGCGGGCAGCTCTGATAGCCATAAGACGCTTTTGATTAACGTTTTTCGATGGCTGCGATGAGATTACTGCGTAGCCCATGCCCGAAATGGTTGGAATCTGTGCTGCGGCGGCAGCTGAGGCGCCTGTAACGTTCAGAGCAGCCTCGATTTGTTTGACATCGTTTGACGCTGCAGCTGCAGGGGTCAGTTCTTGCAACGTATTTTTAAGGGACACCTCACAGCCAACCAGGGCTGTGCAGCATGCGAGAATTACTGCTGCGCGCGGCGCAGCGGATTTATTTCTAAAAAAGGGTCGATTATGGTGCGGCGTTTTCAACGGACTGTCTCCAGAGGCTGCTATAGTTACGACCCGATACTGCAGAAACCGTGCCAATACTTAGAATACGGCTTTACTTGTATTTTTGCGATTATTGGCACGGTATTTGCTTCTTTTTTCAAACTGGAAATCTGTCTTGCTTGACCGATAGTGCCAGACTAAGAAAGTGAAAAGGGGACTAATTGCAATGAGTTTCGTAACGATGCCGCCGCAGTTGCGCACATTGCAGTCAGCCCTTGGGGNTATGGTACTGCCTCTTGGCATTCTCATGCTCGTTGCAATGATGGTGCTGCCATTACCCATCATGCTGTTGGACATTTTCTTTACCTTTAATATCCTTATTTCGCTACTNATACTGATGATTGCGCTGCATACTTACCGACCNCTGGATTTTTCCTCGTTTCCGAGTTTNCTTTTGGTGGCGACGGTTTTGCGATTGGCGTTGAATGTGGCATCGACGCGCATCGTTCTTAGCGAAGGTCATAACGGTACGGGCGCCGCAGGCAAGGTTATCGAAGCCTTTGGTGCTTTTGTCATTGGGGGCAATTTTGTTGTTGGTATTTTCGTCTTTATCATCCTGGTGATTATCAACCTCGTTGTGATCACCAAAGGTGCAGGCAGGGTCTCTGAAGTNTCCGCTCGTTTTACTTTGGATGCGATGCCCGGAAAACAAATGGCTATTGATGCGGATTTGAACGCAGGCATCTTAACGCCAGAAGAGGCCACCGCGAAACGCGACGACGTCGGGCGTGAGGCTGATTTTCANGGGGCCATGGATGGTGCATCTAAGTTTGTAAAAGGTGATGCGATCGCCGGTGTTTTGATTCTTGCGATCAACGTGATTGGTGGTTTGGCAATCGGCCTTACCCAACATGATCTACCACTCGATATTGCGGCTGAAAACTATGTCATTCTGTCAGTTGGTGACGGCCTCGTCGCGCAGATACCATCGCTGTTACTGTCAATCGCCACCGCGATTATTGTGACTAGGGTGTCGTCCAGTCAGGATATGGCGCAACACATTGCTTCTGAGGTCAGCCTTTCNCGCGCTTGGTTCCCGGTCGCCGGAGTTTTGGCGTTAATCGGCATGGTCCCTGGCATGCCCAATCTATTGTTTTTGTTGGTGGCCTTTATCGCTTTGGGTATCGGGGTTGCCTGCTTGATTTCAGAGCGCGAAGAGCTGACGGAGGCCGCTGGCGGTGCTGTTGCGGGCGGAGACCCCGCATTGGGCCAGATGATTGATGATGATGANAAGGATCCAAATTCTCTGGANGTCACAGATGTCGCGGATCTTGCAGCAATTTCTGTTCTGCTCAGCTACCCGTTGCTTAACCTTGTTGATGATGATTCAGGCGGTCCGTTGGTGAGACGTATTACTGCGATCCGTAAAGAGGTATCACAAGGGCTTGGATTTGTTGTACCAAGCGTGCGCGTCCGAGATGATTTGGCGCTGGGTCCAAACCTGTACCGGATTAAGATTGGCCAGACTGTTGTTGCGGAAGATATCATCTATCCTGATCGCAAACTGGCGATCCCCTCTGACAGCTCAAATGTGAAAATTGATGGACTGGACGTAAAAGAGCCATCCTTTGGCATCGATGCAACATGGATATATCAGGACCGTCAAGCGGAAGCTGAGGCGCAAGGCTATGTGGTGATTGAGCCTGAAGCCGTGCTAGCGACCCACCTNAGCCAAGTTCTTTATAAGCATGCCGGAGAATTAATAGGTCAGGACGAGGTGCAGGAACTGCTGGATAATTTGGCCAAAACTGCNCCATCCCTCGTACAGTCTGTTGTGCCTAAATTGATGCCTCTGCATAACATCACTGCAATTGTGCGCAACTTGCTGAAAGAGCGCATTCCGATCAGTGATATGCGTCGTATTTTAGAGGTTTTATCCGAAATGGCCGGCCGCAATCTTGGTGTAGCCGAACTTTCCGAGGCGCTGCGTCCTTATCTGGTAGAATTGCTGATTCAACAGTCAGTACCGTTGAGCCAACCGATCCCGGTTATCACCATCGATTCAGATTTTGAGCATCTGCTNATCAACACGGCACGGCAAAGTGATTCAGAGCAATTAATGTTGGATGGTGCGCTCGCNCAGCGGCTTGTCAAAAGCTTGACCACCACAAACGAAGAGCAGATTGCGAAAGGGCAGAAACCGCATCTTGTCGTTGCACCTGTCATCCGCCGCAAGCTTTCGATGTTCTTGCGACAGTATTTGCCAGAGCTCGTCGTCCTNTCGTTTGCCGAATTGCCTGAGGCTCGCAAAGTAGAAGTGGTTGCGACAATATCTGGCAATGACGGTTTGCTGCCGCAATAAGGAGAGATACGTTGAAACACACCGACATATCTTTATTTGGGAGGGCTGAAAATGACGGAACACACTTTTAGATCACCCGATACCGCAACTGCAATGGATCGTGTGCAGCGTGAACTTGGGGATGACGCCTATATACTGTCGATCCAGAATGTAGATGGTATGGTCGAGATTAAAGCGATCAAAGAACCGATTTATGCGGTCGGTGGATTTCGGCGTAATCAGAACGCAAAATATAAAAAATCAGCACTGGTTACGGACAGCACTGCGTCTGGCTTTGTCTTTGACGATAAAGGCGATGAAGTGGCAGCTGATGCCACCGTGCAAGAGGGTCAGGGCAACGTTGCCTTGCCTGAGGACTCGTCCGAAAACGCGGAGGGAGATAAGCATACTGCCGCAGAATATCATGGCAACGCTTCTGATCCAAATACCCCTGTTTTTAACGGTGGTGATACAGCTTTTGCCGCGTCCTTGGATCCAGTGCCGGCGCTGAATACAGACAGTACCGATCCGGATCAGATCGCAAAATGGGGCTATGATGGCTATCTCGAAGGGGTTGTGCCTCTTGTGGCGTCCCTTGAGGGTTTTGAGCTGTCCACTGAGACATCACAGGATAGTAAGGCCCCTAAAGGCTTCGTCGCCTCTGGTGATAGGATTGCTGAGGAAAGCCTTGCAGAAGATTTGACCACTGGCCAGCAGTCTGGAATTGCAGCGTCTAAGGATACGGACCTTACCGATCCGCACATGGGCGCGATACCAAGTGATGAGGAGGCAGTATCCCAAACCGACACTGCAGATGGCCCCACAACGGGAGACGGGACCGCGCAGGCCCAACATTCGGATACCGTCGAAAATGCGCAGTCAGAGGCAGAATTAATGGAGGCCTTTCAGTCTGGCTCAGAGGCTGAAGGCGATATTGCCGAGGTGCCGGCGACCGGGGCAGATATTCTCGCGCCAAACGCCGACGAGTCTCTGGGGTCTTTGATGCCAATGTCGGTAGAGAAGGCTGAGGTGCTGGCCAGCCGCGGGTTCACAGACAGTTTTATTGCGACATTGCCCTTAGAGCGCGCCTCGCAATCGGTTAATGAACTTATGGAAGAGGCGGTTCGGAGGTTGTCTAAGGGGCTGGTGCCGCCGCTGTTTTCCACAGACCCGTTGACGATGCCTCAGTTGGCGATTATCGGCCCACCCGGATCAGGTAAGACGACGCTTGCGGCAAAATTAGCCTGTGAGAGACACAGTAGAAGTTCTTCGGCCAGCATGTTGATCAGTCTTCGTGCACCGGGCAGCATAAACGACAATAAGCTGCGCGACATGGCGCGTATGATGAACATGCCGCATACGGAAATTCGCACTCTTGTTCCAACGATGCCGGAAAAACATGTGCCGTTTATCGTCGACTTTGACAATATTGGGTACAAGAATACGATTTCTCGCCTGTCAGACCTGAATGACATGGCACCCGGAGAGCCTCTTAAGGTCGCCCTTGCACTCCCTGCGACATGGTCTTTAAACGCGCTGATGCTTTTGGTGGATACCTATGCCCATCTCGATCCTATCTTGGTCATGACCCAAATGGATATCGGGGGGGTGGGTATAGAAGAGTTTTGTAATTTGTATGACCGTGGTGTTCATATTTCCTTGTTGAGCGGCACGAACGCCGTGGTCAACACGATTAAAGCGTCTCATGAAGAATTGCTTTATCACTATCTCAGCGATCTGACACAATTTGAATAGCGCATAATGAAAGGGTTTTCTGACACAGATTTTAATTTAAAGGCAGTGCAGCCTCTAAGTTATTTTATGGGCTCATTGGCTAAATGTTCACGCGGCTGGGTCGTTTTAGATAGGGAAGGTAAACGGACAACATGAGAGATAAGCCTATGAATGAGTTAAGCCCGCAGATGATTTATAAACGGACTCAGGCAACTGCTGTGCCTGAACTCAACGATGTTCACGATCTTATTTATGTGACGCTTAAGGAGTTGCATCGCAGTTTGGCGGTTTTAAATGAGAACCCTACCTTTGGTTCCGATGTTCACAATAACCATTCTTCGCGGGCTCTGACTGCATTGTATGTACTTCAGGTTAGCCTTGATTTTGATCGTGGTGGTGAAATTGCGACGAATCTTTTTAAACTTTATGAATATTGCCGGACACAACTGGTCGGACTGAGCACCAGAGACGAGTCGGCAGACATCTCAACTTCACTGACCATCATCACGGAGCTGTTAGATGCTTGGAAGCGGATCAAATAATCATGAGGATACCCAAGAATTTTTGGCACAGCTAGAGGCATGTCAAGACGAAATGGATGCTGCTCTTTCCCGGTCTGAGTTCTCAGCTGTCATTGATTTAAACGAGACTCGAATTTCTATACTTGCGTCGGGGGTGGCCAGTAATTTTAAAGCGTCTTGTGACTCGGACATCACTAGGTTGGCCGCGTTACAGGCCCGGTTGGATTGCAGTATCAGTATCCTCAAGGAGCGTATGCAAAACTTGGGTGTGGATACAGGTCGTCACAAGCGCGCGCTGGTCGGTTATCGGCGTGGATTGTAATCTGGCACGCTACCTGCATTGATTAGATGCATGGAAAAAAGGTGTCAGAAATGCATGGGCTAGACAGTCTCAGCGAAAAGTCTGTTCAAAATTGGTGCGTATTGTATCACACTCTCTGCAGATGGTTTTTGGGGTTTGGGCGTCCGGTGTGTGCCGACAACGCTTTTTCCTCAAAAAGTCACAACCCTAAGAGTGAAATGGCTAACCCACGTTGTAATAGTACAGGGTCTTTCGCACTGGGTGATTTCAGGAACGAGGTCCCCGGTTATAATGAGCAAGCCGTAGATTCTTGCAAAGAGCTCTTCCGGACATCCACGCCCATCCTTTTACATCACGACGGCGGCTGCCGTGGCAATCATGGCGCTCAGATTGGCAATGACCTTGCTACCTTGCGTATCAAAGAAAATGATAAATTTGCAACGTTGTTATTCAGGCTGGAGACGGTCAAAAACAAACTATGTGAGTTGATTTTTACCTGTGGCAAATTAAACTTTCCATGTGATCACGCAGGTTATCAACTTTCGTTTGAATCCAATACGGCTGATGATACAATTCATTGGTGGTTTGGTGGCGTAAATTTTATTCTGTATCGGTCAAGAAAACATGCTGGATCACGGGCCGCGTTGCCTATAGCGATATATGCAAGGCGCATTTTACTAAACTGCCGGGGATGTCAATTTAATGTCTGGTCGTGAATTAGGAGTACGCATATGGCGTTCGCACCTGCGTGGGTTTTAGATGCTTCGTCCGCTATGATAGCAAAGCGTTACATAATGGGCGATATGCCTTTGGAGGCTTATACAAATCGGTTTTCGAAGTCTTTACTGGAGCGGTACAGCGACACTTCGGGAGATAAGTTGCTTGAGTCTGTGGAAGGTATGATGAACTTTATGACGACGATCAAAGGTGAGAATGTCCTTTTGGTCTGTGACGCTTTTTTACATAACCGTGTCTGCTTTGAGAGCAGTGGGGCACCTCGCAAGATGAAAACTATGTTCCGATCTGCTCTTTCACCTCAAAAAAAACAAGTGGGCGGGGACGCCGTTGTGAAATCGTTCCGGACGTTTGTATTTCGCTTGCGGTCGGACCCAAGCTTGCTTGCACCGAAATCTTGGGATCCTTCAGATGTACAAGATCTCGATTGGTTGGCTGATATCTTCAAACAGCGCGTCAAAGTCACGGACACTTTATAATGTTTATCAGGAGCCCCTGAAATGTCTTATTCGGTAAATGAAGCTGCAAAACTGGTGGGCAAAAACCCACGGAAAATAAAGCTGGATATCCGGCAGGGAAAGCTGGAGGCATCGCGACTGGGAGATAAGCCCAACAGCGCTTACAGAATTGAATATAAAGATTTACGCAAAACCTACTCGACCTCCTTTGAGCCCCAAGCAAGCGGCGACGGTGCACAGATGTCCGGCCCNCAAGGTGACGCAGGACCTGATGTGACCGGTGGTTTGCCTCAACCGGCAGTCCCTGAGGNTAGGTCCGTTCTGGGCGGACAGGGTGAAGATGAAATCCTTGAGGATGAGCCGGATATTCTGCGTGCGGCCTTGGCCCGCGAGGTGCGCAACAACCGGATTATTCAAAAACANTTGACCGATGCTGTCAAACGCATCGAGCGGTTGTTAAGTGGACAGGTTGCGCGCGGCAATACCAGTATGCCACCTTTGACGTTGGAGCCGCACATGCGTCCTAGTGGACCGCCACATCANTCAATTCCAGAAACCAGAGANACTGATGCTTNGATGACGCCGGTCACAAACTCTGAGGTGAGTGAGAATTTAACGTCAGCGGCTGAGACTGCTTCCAGCAATATGTCTGCAGAGCTTGCGCCTGTCAGTAATACCACCACAAATACTCCAGAAGTAGATCATGTTCCTGTACTGTCATCCGTTCTGGCGGAAGATCCCAAGCCCAAGCCCAAGCNCCAGCCCAAGGCTGAGGCCGAGGCTGAGAATACCGCTGAAAAGCATAAAAAACAGCACAAGAAATCGCCTGTCACAGAGATGTCTTCTGTGTCGCATGATGATGAGGANGTGCNTGAAGATGACGATGATGAAATCCCCGTCAATGAGTTGATTAAAAATTATCAGGCCAGGCTTGATGCATCACTCGATATGATCCGCAATCTTCGCGCGGATTGAACGNNTTTATCAACGATTAGGTCAGATTATTGTAACGTCGCGCTCCAACCGTCGAGACGGGTTTTTATGTTCGGTGAGACAGTGGCGAACCATCTCGCATCTCGATGAATGCCGGCGCCAAGTTGTACAGTGGAAATGTTAGCTTGTTCGGCATATTCAATAAACTGCCCNANNGCTGTCACAGACCCNTCACCTGCAGCTGTCGGTATCCAAGAGGTATGGTGAGCGATGCTTGAAGTGGCGCCCAGTCTGTTGAGGGGTTGAACTGACTCTGGTGNAGCANTTGCGTCGCCATCTGTCTTAGCTCCTGTCTCGATTAGGCCCATNGTGGCGCTGCCGTCTGCCAATAAACTTTCTGCTTNGGCGTGATCGTCTGTCCAAATTATCTGTGATTTAACCTGTGCGAATACACCAATTGCCAATTCNACGCCCCGCGTTGTGCTNAGNAGGTGATAGACCTGACTGGCTGGCACGCCTTGGGCCATCAGTGCCATCTCAAGCAATCCGGGCGCTTGGAGTGCAACCGCGCGCTTGCCGGGAAATCGTTCCAAATCAAAAAACGCCGAAATATGGTCGGGGATGTCGCGCTGATAGGCGTTCAGATTATATACGATGGTTTCGGTGCGGGGTTCTTTAAAACTGTGACATGTCACAGCCTTAGATATTTCGGGCAGCAGACTGTTTTGACGCTGTCGCATAGTGCCGGTCGGTGCCAAATCACCTGCCGCGCACAGACGCAGGGCCTGAGCCTCGTCCAATGTCAGGAAATCCCATTTTTCGCGGCTTGCCCGCTTAAAAAGTTCAACCTCGTCGCCCCCGTCATTCTCTGAGATAGACGCTATCTTAACCGAAATCCCCGTTGATTTTGTGAAAGGCTGCAGAAATGTCTTNTCAAGGTAAGCGATNCGCGTGGTGTCACCAATGATGCCAAGTACCAATTGCTCAGCAGCTGCCACAACCGGCAGACCGCTTAGTATCAAGCCGAAGACCAGTGATTTTTTTCCATACATTTTACAGTCCTGCGTTTTCTTCACGTCTTAAATCTGCGGCTAAGTTCAGATACGATTGAATGATCGCGCCCTCTGTGACAACTCCGACTAGGCTGCCGTCTGAGGATTTGATGATCGGGATCGCATCGCCCACAAAGCTTGAAAGCTTTTCCATCGCCTGTCGGACGCTGGTGGTTTCGTCAAAGCTCAAGTCGCTGATTTGCAGCTTACCGGCTATTGGCGTCTCCGAACCAGCCTCAAGGTCAACGGCCCGCAAAAACCCGATAAATTTCTGCGTTTCACTATCAANCGCATAGGCTTCGTTCCAGCCNGTTTTCCGCAGATATTGCAGAACNTCTTGCTGTGACGTTGTTTCGGAAAATATAGGTGCNTCNTCGGCCGCGTAATCACATACNCGCATGTCTGACAAACGNGCTTGGTCACGGCCCTGAGAGAGGTCTACTCCCTTCATCAAGAGTTGATGGTCGAATAAAGACCGGCCGAAAAATCGGTAGGTGACCAGATTTGAAAATACCACAGCGATCATTGAGGCAATAGCTAAATCATAACTGCGGGTCAGTTCGAAAACGATCAGAATCGTCGTCAGGGGTGCGCCGATCACAGGGCTGGTCACGGCCATCATGCCGCAGATTACATAGATCGAATATGAAGATAATGTGTCTGGCATAGTGATCGACAATAGGGTCCAAAACAAACCGCCAAATAGAGCGCCAACCACCAGAGCCGGGCTGAAGACCCCTCCNACAAANCCAAAGCCGAGGCAAAATGCTGTGAGGGCAATTTTGCCAAGCATTAAGCCTCCCAATTCAAACGCGGAAAATGCACCGTCTATTGTGGCAAAGCGCATGGTAAATTGGCCAACGCCAGTGATTTCGGGCAACCATAAGGTTACAAGACCTAAGCCGACCCCTGCGATCAATCCGCGTGGCAGTGGGGAGATATTGAGTTCGCGTGCAAATTTTGCGGTGCGCAATATCGTNCGCATATATAAAATTGAAATTGCTGCCGCGCACAATCCAAGCAGAGCAAAAAGAAGGAACTCACTTCCTTGCAAAATCTCGCCGGGTTGGATCAAAAACAACGGCGGGCGGTCAAATATGACATTTGCCACCACATATCCNCTGGTTGCGGCCACAGTTGCAGGGGCAAACGATTGCATTGAATAATGCCGCACGATGGCCTCATGGGCAAAAATCAGACCTGCAATTGGTGCATTGAACGCTGCCGCAATCGCTGCGGCAACACCACAGGCAATCGACACTGTGGATAGGTTAGGGATTGCCAAGTTGAGACGTTTTGTCTGGTTGCCGATCAGTGCTCCAATATAGACCATTGGTCCGTATT
Organism: Marinovum sp.; assembly: GCA_002684375.1. Lineage (GTDB taxonomy): Bacteria > Pseudomonadota > Alphaproteobacteria > Rhodobacterales > Rhodobacteraceae > CPC320. The sequence continues at coordinate 4,486 of NYVC01000118.1, read as the reverse complement.
GCCCGACCGAGGCCCCGGCACCGAGCGATATCAAGGCGGCAAGCGAGGTGACCACGCCTGACTTGTTATCCGGCATGCCCGATTGTAACTGCACCGCCTGAATAACATCTGGCGGGCCNGTTGGGCGCTTGGTTGGCGCTGCTCTTGAAATCATCCAAGCAACGATCAATCCGCCAAGAGCCGGCACTGAGATGGTGATCAAGGCAATTTGCCAAAACGCGAACCCTGATTGCACTTTTGCATAGGCACTGANCAACAGGACATCGTTGAGCCAAAGAACGGTTTCTACAAAGGCAATAGCAATAAAGGCTGTGACCGTTCCAATGATCAGACCGACCAGCAAAACTGTAATCGCCCGCTTGGCCATTGCCGCGGCTGGTCTGGTCGGCACTGCGGGTGTGTCGGTCGACATATCGCTATCCTATTTTAATTTCTTAGAATACCCTCAGATGTTTTGGATTAATTGTCACTAATTATTTTGATTATTCCATGAGTCGAATAATGTTTCCATATACTCTCCGGTAGCATTNAAACCTGTCACTGCNGCTTCCATCGCAGAGAACTGNGTATTATAACGGTCGGTCAGTTCTGTTACCTTTNNTTCAATCTCCGCAAGCGTTGCGTCCGCTTCGGTAATATCTGCCTGCAGTTCAACTTCTCGGTCTGCTAACGTCACTTTGTTGTCAAGGGCATTCGCAAAGCCCAAAAGATCTGTTGTATAGGCTTTGATAGTGTCGAGTAAACTCACACCATAGCGGACTTTNGCCGTGGTCCCGGTAGGGTCCAGCACCGTTACCCGAATGCCATAGGTTGGGTCTGAGGTGTCGGTGGCTGCGCTTTGAAATGTATAAACTCCGTCTTTTTCGGACTTTACCATCGCGATAGGGCTTTGATCCCCATTTGTAAGGGTGGCTGTTCCGCCTGCGCTATCGTGCGTATATGAGAAATCATATGATCCGACATCTGGCGGATCCCAGTCAAAGCCCGACATGGAAAATGCTGANGAAGAACTANTGAATTTTGTATTGAAGATTGGATCTAAAACATTTGGGTTTTCGGCCAATGCGGCATCAAACCTGTCTTCGTCATAAAGTTCTAAGGTGCCATCAATCATTGTTCTGACGCCCATCTCTGCAAGATAAATGGGATCGTCGCCGTATCCGGCAATCGGCTGTGTCGTAAAACCGCTTAATCTTCGTAGTATTGTTTGTGCTGCNGTATCGCCNGCCAANGCACCAGCCTCGCCGCCCAATATACCTTTTTCTGTCACTTCGTTCAGGTGTATTTTTAAATCATTTATGTNTGNTATAAAATCCTGAAAGCGGGTTTTTGCTGCGGAATTGGTATTGGAAGACCCAAAAGAAAAAGATTCCGTTGGTTGGCCATTCTCATGTGCCGTTGTTCCGGTTAAAACTATTTGGTGACCGGGGTATAAATCTTCAATAACATTTGAGGATCTGGTCACAGTGACTCCGTCAATTGTCATGATCGCGTTTGCTGCGGTACGTGTTTCTACAACCCGCTGGTCATGTTCTTCCAAAGAATCAAATGTCAATGTGGAACTAACCGGCCCCCCGGAGCCACTCGCGAGTATGCCTGCCTCTACAGTTGTGGTCGCGGTCGTAACCTTGGTGTGGCTCGATACCGCCGCAGCAATAGCCGTATCAATCTTGGTTATCAAATCCACGCGGTCATCAGTCGCTAGGACATCTACGGAGATCTCCAACTTCTCAAGCCCTGCAGTGGTCAAGTCGAAAGACAGGGTTCCTGCGCCTCCGGTATCCTCGCCGCTTACAGTTAGAACATTACCGGAAATCGCGACTCCAAACGCGGCCATTTCATCATTGCCACTTTTGACGCTGCTCAGACCGGAAAGGCTGGCTGTAGTTGCTGTACTCGATTTGGCTGACAGAAATTGCGTATCGCCAGTCGTCGAAGTAATTGTAAGAGAATTATCTGTACCCGCTTCGGATTTGATCAGTAATTTAACGCCACCAGCGCCCGTATCAATGATCTCGGCTCCAACGCCAGTCACCTCATTCAAGGCGTCTTTCAGACCTTCGACGGTATTGTTAGTTGAGTTGATCACAACGTCATATGATGAAGGCGTGAGGGAACTCCAAGCCGTTGTTGCGATCCTATAAGTACCCTGATCTATGGTGGAACTCGCTTTTGCAGTGGTGGTATTCAGCGCAGTGTTTAGATCATAACTGAGGACCTGACCGGTTGCCATTTGTGAGATGGTAATATCTGCAACAAAGTCATTTGCCAAAGTCTCATCTATCACGGAAATGAAAACTTTAGAATTGTCGGAAAAGGGCAGACGACCGCTAGATGCTTCGAGTGATGTGAGATTTGTATTAAGATCTGACACCTTGCCTTTCAGCGTACCATAAGCCGAGATCGATGTTTCTGTCGTTTCCTTCGCTCTTTCCGTAAGAACCCTTTGGGGTACCGTTTCTGCATCAACCAGCGCTGTTACCACCGCCGCCAGGTCCATGCCTGATCCGTTTTTGTTCACACTTGATAAAACGTTTGGTTTTGCTGTTGAAGTCGTTGAAAGCTCTGTTTCGGCCATTTTACACCCCGGTTGTCTAGTAAGGTTAACGTCTTAATCGGCAGTATATTTAGGTTAGCGCGGCTATTATTAAATCACCTTGCCCTTATTTCAAGCATTGGAATAGCGCTAGGTTTCCTCGGCGGCGTCTGTTTCTTTTTCTTCCATGGGTTCCGCAAGGTTGGAGGCGATTAAACTCTCTGCTTCCTTCGGTTCAACTTCAACTTCAAAACCTTTTGGCAAGTGCAAACCATTCACATCACAATCTTGTAATATTTTTAGAAATACCGGTTCTGTCTCCACTGGTTTTAATACATCCAAGTCTATTCGTAAACTTTCAGGCAAGTCCCGTCTCTCTGAAGGTTCGGGTATATTATCAATAGAGTCCATTTTATCAGGAGTTTCATTTCTTCGCGAGGCTTCTGTTCTGCGACGCAATATTTTGATGCGTGCCGACAAAAGCCCCATCCTCATTTCAGAGTCCTTAGTTTCGCTTAAAATATCCGATATTGTGGCCATTGCTGATCCCATAGATTCATTTGCTAGCAGCGCTAAAACTTTTTCGCGAACCGCTATTATAGAGGGGTCCAATTTTTCCGGTGCTGTATTTCGGCCCGAAGACATTTTTAGTTTTAGTTTGTTCATAACAAAATTCCTTTGATGCGTTTTGGCATCCTACTTGCAAAGTTCATTCCAAACAGAAGGCTTAAACTAGGAAACTTCAACATGAACGCATTAAGGCAGTATCTGGACTTTCAAGCAAGTGCGCTTGATATTCGTGAACGCCGGAACACGCTTCTGGGCTCTAACATAGCGAATGCTGGCACGCCTGGCTATAAAGCGCGCGATATCGACTTTGAATCGGAGCTGGAAGCACAAATCCAAGGGTCTTCTATCAAGACAACCAATAAAGTTCACTTGGATCCCGATGGTCCGTCAGAGCGTGTTTTATTTCGTGATCCATTGAACCCCTCGGTTGATGGCAACACGGTTGAACTGTCGGTCGAGCAAATGGAATTCTCCGAAAATACGGTCCGTTATGCAACGTCACTGACGTTTCTTAATAACCGCATTACCGGTTTGATGAGTGCGATTAGGGGTGAATAATGGCTGAAATTAAGAATATTTTTGACGTCGCCGGTCGGTCTATGGGCGCGCAGATGGTGCGATTGAACACTATTGCGTCGAACCTTGCCAACGCCCAGACTAAAACTGGTTCACCACAGACGGCGTACAAGCCACTGCGCACTGTTTTTGAAACGGTCTATGAGACAGGCTTTAGTGCCGATACCTCAAACGGTCATGCCACGGTGGATGTCAGCGAGATCATCGAGTTGGAGCGCGAACCGATAAAACTGTTCGAGCCCAACAATCCCCAAGCCGATGCTGATGGTTATGTCTATGGCGCGCCGGTCGATGTGGATGAAGAGATGGTGGAAATGATGGAAGCCAGCCGCCAATATCAGAATAATTTGGAAGTCGTAACGACGTTGCGGGCGCTCATGATGCGCACCGTGAACATGGGTAAGTAAGTCAGGAGCACGATGATGGATATCAACAATAACGCAGCCAGTATTAAAGCCCAGAACGCGCTTCTTGATAAGTTGGGTATTTCGAACGCCTCCACTGCCAAGGCTGAAACAAAGGATGAATTGGGTCAGGACGAGTTTTTGAAGCTCATGACCACTCAATTGCAGAACCAAGATCCCTTTGCTCCAATGGACAATGGCGATTTCATTGCACAGATGGCGCAGTTCTCGTCTGTTTCGGGTATTAACCAACTGAACGATACGATCGGCGCCATGGCCGGCCAAATTGAGCAGTTCCGCATTGCAACCGCTTCCAGCATGATGGGGCACTCAGTTCTGGTGCCAGGTGATACTGCACGTGCGGATGAAAATGGCGAAATTCATGGTGTAATGGATCTCG
>NYVC01000020.1 GCA_002684375.1 Marinovum sp. | reverse complement strand
TGGCCGCAGGAAACCCGCCGTTTGACCACGCGCTGAACTTGTCGCCTGATGACAGCTTAGAATTGCCGTCCACTTCACACATTTCAATCGTGGACCGCTTTGGAAACGCGCTATCGATGACAACAACAATTGAGAACGCTTTCGGTTCCCGTCTGATCACGCCCGGCGGTTATTTTCTCAATAATGAGCTGACCGATTTTTCGTTCCGAACCCATCGTGATGGGGTGCCTATTGCCAACCGGCTAGAGCCCGGAAAACGGCCACGGTCTTCGATGGCTCCGACAATCGTTCTGAAAGATGGAAAACCGGTGATGGTGGTCGGCTCGCCTGGAGGCAGCCGGATCATCGGCTATGTTGCCAAAACGATCATCGCCCATCTGGACTGGAACCTCGACATCCAAGCGGCCATAGATTTCCCCCACCTTATAAACCGCTTTGGTACCTTTGATCTGGAGGCCGGTACGACAGCTGAAACAATAACCAACCCGCTGGCCAAGGCGCTCTTGTCTTTGGGTTTTGAAGTGAAGTCGCGCAACCTGAACTCTGGTTTACATGCTATTTCGCTTTCTGCGGGTCAGTTGTCTGGCGGTGCGGATCACAGGCGCGAAGGTATCGCGATCGGAGATTAATTTTTCCAATAATTACAGCCTTTGTGTGCTTATAAAAAATATGGTGCAGGCCTTGCGTATCATATGACAAAAACCAACCGCGTTTTCATAGTGTTGTTGAAACCCCGCTGTCCCCGGATTAATCTTGACGCGACAACGGCTGCGGCGACCATGTAAAAAGGCCGGAGGTAATATGGAGTGTTTCGATGGCGTTAGAATTTCATCACATCAATTTTGTCTCAAATAATGTTGATGCGATGGACGCATTTTACCGCAATATTCTAGAGATGGACAGCATACCCGTTGAACAATTCCCACGGACAGAAGAAACGCATGATCGCGGCTATAGCGACAAAATCAATTTTGTGACCGAGGGTAAAATAGAAATGCACTTAGCAGAACGCAATTTGGAAGTAGGTTTTAAAAACAACCAGACGATCAATCCCGTCGATAAAGGCCATATTGCGTTCAGAACAGATGATATTGCATCCTTTCTCAGCAAGCTTGATGCAGCCGGTATCCCATATTCCGATTACGGAACAACCTTCGCCAAAGAATGGCATCAAGTTTTTTTTCATGATCCTGAAGGCAATATCATCGAGGTTCATCAAAGGCTGGATCAAAGCGCATAAGCGTTTAGATCGGGGCGTTCAAAGCGGTCTCAGGGATCATCAAGCTGTGTAAAATTAACCGGCCGATTAATCAAAAGGCGGTTTTGGGTCGCTCACCTTTAAAGATGGGCTTGCCAATGCGCTAGTCGTGCACCTTAGCCCGCATGCGCCCTTTGCTAATAAGCGCACGTTCAAAGCTTGAAAATGCCTCCAGCATCCGGTTTTGCATTGTAACGACAGGGTCACTGTGATCTGCCTCGAATGTTAAATCCTCAATCTGGAAACTGATAGAGGCACCGATGGTATTGATCTGTCTGACAATATTTTGCAGGTCCCGCATATCTCGGGCCAAACCATCTATACTATACACCAAAACCCTGTCTCCCGCGCTCANGGTTGCGATCATCTCCCCAAGCGCAGGACGGCTCCCAGAGGCACCAGACTCAGTCTCATGAAAGACCCGGTCAGCGCCATGATAATCCNTTAAATCAGACAATTTGTCTGCTGCGTCCCACTGANAATACGCAAAAATTGCATTGGATGTTGANGCTATTACAGCGGTCTCTTCCGCCATCATTTCTTCCATNGTGCCGGTGCCAGAGGTTCTTTCCATCAACGCTTTCTTTAAGCCTCTGGAAACTTCATGTTTGGTGGCCATTTTACCCTCTAGGTAGCTGGATTCATATTATTCAAATTATATTCCGGCGAAGGCTGACACACAATGACCCTTAAAACCGACGTTCTCAAATTTTGCAGCCCTTTGTGAAACGAAGTTTACGCTTTCAATCCAATCATGCAATTTATAATGAGGTCGTACAGGCAATAATATAATCCTGTCAAAACGACCTGGGCCAAAGCATCACATTCCGGACACAGACAGAGATGAGATTTTCTCAGCCACAACGAAACGTCTATTTTGCGTTCTTTCTCTATGCGTTCGCTCTGGGGGCTTTGTTTCCCCGTATCGGCGACTTGCAAGTAAAAATGGGAATTGGGGAAAGTGCTTTGGGTTTCGCATTGATCGGATTGTCAACCGGCGTGCAACTGTCTTTATTTTATGCAGATAAAATCCTCAGGCGTACGGGGTTTCAGCTGTCAATGTTTTTTGGCGTGCTACTGATCGGATTATCGTTTGTATTGGCTTCGTTTGCCATGGGGCCAATTGGCTTTTTCCTCGCCCTGAGTATTGGAGGTCTTGCCGTCGGCGTGGTGGAAGTTGCCGTAAACTTAGAGGCCGACAGGGTCGAATACCAGCTTGCGAAGCGGATTATGAACAGAAGCCATGCGTTCTGGAGCTTAGGTTTTTTTGCAACAGGTGTCGCCGGGGCCGCAATGTCTCAATTCGACGTTTCAACAACAATCCATTTCGGGCTGTTTCTAGGGGCTGTAAGCCTGCTGACAGCAGGCTTCGTCTGGGGGTACCAACCCGCGCCTGAGCGCCCCAACGACAGTCCGCAAAGTCCGAAACTGATCCGGCCAACCAAAGGCATTATGGTTCTTGTGGTCTTTACCTTGTCGGCAATGCTAATTGAGGGCGCTGGTATCGACTGGTCAGTCATTTTTATGCGCGATATCTTCGCAACGCCACCGTTTATCAACGGTGCGGCTTTGGCAGTGGGAGCATTTATGCAGTTCACGGTTCGGTTTTTTGCCGACAGCTATGTCGAAAATTACAGCGCCGAAAAAGTTTCGCGCCTTTCAATACTCTCAATGAGTATGGGGGTAATTCTGGTTTCCCTCGCATCCGTACCAGCCATGGCCTTAGTTGGTTTTGCCTTGATGGGGGCCGGTAATGCAGTTCTGTTTCCGCTGGCCATGTCAGCGGCAGCCCAAAGAACCGATCGTCCTGCGGCGGTCAACGTGGCATCGCTGGCGCAGATATCTTTTCTGGCGTTTCTTTTAGCACCGCCACTGCTGGGTTTTATCGCAGAGAAATTCGGGATCAGATTTTCGTTTGCTGTTGGTATACCCTTTCTGATTGCCAGTTGGTTCACAGTATCTTCGGTAACATCGAAACCAATTGCCAAAAGCCCACCATCGGCACTAGACTGATTGAAGGCCACCATTACGCCGCCACCGCAATGACAGCATCACATTAGGCATTGATTGTTACAGTCCATCCATTTCTTATCTTATTTTATCGCTCATGACATCAGCCCGATGCAAACCGCCATCCCCTGAAAGGGCTCAGATAATTTCGACGTTGGAATTCAACCTGTGATCCCTTAGTGTCTAAACAAAGAGCAGGCCATAATTTAAGTGGACCTTATGATCTGGAGCACGTCACATGTACATTGAAGATATTTTAGCTTTCTTTTTCAGCCCGACAATCTGGCTTTTCATTTTGGTCTTTGTTGTCCTGAGATATTCTATTAAATTTGTTCCGCACAATCGAACATATATTATTGAAAGATTTGGTAAATTCAAAGGTGTGCAGGAAGCGGGTCTCAATTTTCTCATTCCCTTTATCGACAGTGTATCGGCAGACCGCTCGCTGAAAGAACAGGCGGTAGATGTGCCCAGCCAAAGCGCCATTACCAAAGATAACATCTCACTCACGGTAGATGGGGTGCTGTATTTCCGGGTGCTTGATCCCTATAAGGCGACTTATGGCGTCGATGATTATGTGTTTGCCGTGACCCAACTGGCCCAGACCACCATGCGCTCGGAATTGGGCAAGATGGAGCTGGATAAAACCTTTGAAGAGCGCGATTTGCTCAATACAAATATTGTTGCCGCGATCAATCAGGCCTCGTCGGCTTGGGGGGTGCAGGTTCTGCGTTATGAGATCAAGGATATTGTGCCACCACAATCGGTCATGCAGGCGATGGAGGCTCAGATGAAAGCCGAGCGGGTAAAGCGGGCCCAAATCCTCGAATCTGAAGGCGACAGACAGTCTGCGATCAATCGTGCCGAAGGGGAGAAAGCCTCGGTCGTGCTGGCCGCCGAAGCTGAAAAAGACGAACAGGTTTTGCGCGCCGAGGGCGAGGCAAAAGCCCTTGTGGCCGTGGCCGATGCTCAAGCCAAAGCACTGGTGATGGTCGGCGAGGCGGCCGATACACCCGCCGGGCAGAAGGCGGTCCAGCTTGAACTTGCGACCAAGGCTATTCATGCGAAAGAAATGATTGCCAAGGAATCATCGTTGATCCTACTGCCCGACGGTGCTTCTGATGCCGCAAGCGTTGTGGCCCAAGCGATGGCGATCATTCAAAAAATTTCAAATAGCCCCCCAGACCCTGCCTCTGTATCCAAACCACCTTCTGCCACTGAAAGCTATGTGCCGCCAGATGCGCCGGGTCCTTGGGGCAAATAATATGGAACAACCGATGTTAGATCTGCCCCTTTCGCAATGGCTGTTTATGCTGGGCATTGGTTTACTAGTGATCGAAATCGCCTTTCTTGGCTTTGCGACTTTTGTATTATTTTTTGTCGGCCTTGCGATGCTTGCGACTGGGGGATTGATGGCTGTAGAAATTCTGCCTCAGACAATCAATAGTGCGGTCATCTCGGTGTCACTTTTGTCGATTACCGCAGCGTTTGTACTGTGGAAACCCCTAAAAAACATCCAATCCCCAAGGGAGGATCGCGAGATCGAGGTCGGCTTTGTTGGTCACCGCTTTCAACTGGCAACGGATATTGCTCCAGACCAGCCAGGGGAACACATCTATTCCGGCATCACCTGGAGGGTGGTCAGTGATCGGGCGATCGCCAAAGCAGCGCATGTAAAAGTGGTGCAGGCTGATGTTGGCCAACTCACTGTCGTACCAGAAAATGAGCCATAAACTCGGAGACCATCATGCAAAAAACCACTCCTTGTTAATCAAAATTTCTGACGAGGCTGACTGGTGCTGTCGCCAAATTCAGGACGCTATAAAACCATTGATGAAGGCGAACTCATTTTTAAAGTCCCAATCCTTGTATCAGTTCTAGAAATCAACGACGTATAAACCCCCAACCAAAAACCCATCCTTTTCCTTACGGAGATCCGTTTTCGTAAAATGAGATATTCTACAATCAATTTTTTTACACAGGCCTTCAATGTACGACAGAGAGTGTGAGTACCGTCCAGATGTTTCAAGGAAGAAACTCTCCCTTTCAGTGTGCTCGGTAGAAAACGCCAGATGCCCCTTTCGCTTATTTCGAGATTTTATCAAGTGGAAAACATTGGTCAGTTCTCCTACGTAAATAAAAACGTCTGTTGCGATAAAATAATCAAAATCAAGCTCTGCTGTGGATAGGTAATCTAGTATATCACTCTGAGTTAACCGATCATACACATTCTTTGATCTGGCCTGCTCAATCATAGCGTTTGACAAGTCAATACCTTCAAGATTGCTGCAGAATTGTTTTAATTCCACGCCAGCGAGGCCAGTGCCGCAGCCTAGGTCCAGAACCGACCCCAATGCCTCTATCGGTTGTTTTGCGGTAATTATCTTTGCAAGCTCTTTTGGCGCATTATACTCCAAAGCTCTCACCAGAGATTGTTCAAATTTGGGCGCATACTCGTCAAACAGCTCTTTAACATAGGCTTTAGGAGCAGACTTTGGTGTTTTTCCATTTATGGAAGCCAACAAATGCCTAGCTTCGGCAAGGGTGGGCTTTATCCGAACAGCTTTTTCAAGACTGTCTCTAGCGGCCTCTAAATCACGGTTGTTTTGCAGATTATTCTTCTCGTCTATAATGGCATTAACAGGGTCAGACTGTATTTTGAAAGCCTTTTTTAAATGCTCATACAATGCTGTGTCGAGTTCAAATTTACTTTTCAGGACAATGCCTAAACTGCTGTATGCCTCAGCATAGTCAGGCTTTATTTCAACAGCCCTTTTATAGCATTTTATCGCAGGGTCCAGTTCACCCATTTCAGTCAACACATTACCCATGCTATGATAGGCTTCTTCATGGTCAGGCTTAATCCTGAGCATTTGTTTATAACTATCAATGGCGGCTTGGTACTTCTTAAGTGCTGTATAAGCCTGACCCATTATATTGAATAAGGGCAAAGCCTCAGGAAATAGTTTTACTGAATGCGTTACTTTTGAAACAATCTCTTCAAATCGACCCCTATCGTATAGCCTGACCAAATCATCAATTAATTCTTGGAGCAGTTCGGGCTGTGAAAAACCTGTAGACATTTCCCCATTGTTGAGGTGNCTCAAAGCTTTNTGCGAAGATCGATCATCAGATCGGGTCATAGCTGTGCCGTTTACCGAAATATAGCTTTTTCGAAATAACTTATCTTATAATGTATAAAAAAGTACAACATAAATTACTCGTTAATCGGCNAATTTTTTTGGGTAAGATTGTGGCACTTTACGAATATTGCTGTCACANNCCGTGNGGTATNATGGCTGTGTCTTGAACAATTTCAGTTTGATTTTGCACCAGTGTTTCATGACTTGTAAGGGTGTTTTACCACCTAAGGCTAATTGCGGAAGCTGTTGGTTGTAAAGACATGCATCAGCAATGCTGCATTGTCCCCAGCTCTTCGCCTGATCGAAAATAGTGGCTTTGTAGCACGTCCTCGATGCGGCCGTTGAACCACTCGACCATTCCGTTGGTTTGCNGCGATCCTGNTGGATCAGTCGCTGTTCAATACCGAGCGTTGAGCAAAGTATGTCGAACTCGTGCCGTNCCGTTGCAGCGCGCTTACTTAGGCCAAAAGGACAGTCGGTAAACGCCTCGCCATTATCGGTTAACATGCTGCGGATACGGATCGGGCATGCACGTTCCACGTCACGCATATAACGCCGAGCATTGGCCGCAGTCTTGTTGCGATAAATGGNAATGAAGACCCAACGGGTGCCCTGTCGGTCGCCAAGAAGAGATACTCTCGCGACGTGTCATTGGCCATTTGTGGCCGGTATTTTAAGTCAATTTGTGTGTATCCGGGCTCATACGCCTCGAAGCCACTGTACTTAGAGCTTTCATCCTTGGCTTTAAGATCACGNAGACGTCCNACACCATGCCTTCGCAGGCAANNATTAAACCCGAGCGAGACACATTCGGATTCAGAAACTCGCGCACCACGGCCAATAAGTTGTTTAGCGACACCAGTAACGTTTTGGGCAGCGCAACTGCCACGGCCTCCTAAGCTGGTGTGAGGGTGGTCTAAAGACGGTGGTGGGGGGTATGTGTGGTTGCGATCNTGGACACTATCACGTTTGCACCATTTCCAGACAGTCTGCTCGGTGGTTCCGCGCCATTCCGTCAAGACCTACGCAGATTCATTACTCGCCTGAATGGCCACTTGTATCTTTGGTGTCGTTGTCGCTTGGCTATCAAGTCGAACAAACGTTGGCGTCTCCCGTCTGAATATCCCTCAGCATCGATCTTGCCATGAAACGCCNAGACCGGCGACGATCTATGTGATCATCCGGGATGGAACAGNTAAAGGATATTTGTTCGGCGTTACGATATACTCCAAATCGAAAGTTGATCACGCTGGTTTCAACTCTACCACCTTGGAACGCTTCGCACCTGAGTATAAAGCATCTTGCCAATCTCAACGCATTCATATCAGATCCATGGCGACAATACATTAAACTGCGACAGTCAGATAATCCAATTGGCTGAAATAAACTTTTATATCAGAGACGCACGAGACTCTTGGAATACAATAAATTTAGGAATCTAGCAGGCATGAAACTTTAACCCTCTATACTGTAAAAAACTCAACCCGAGCAGGCTTTTCCAGTTGCCCCTTTGGTGCCTTACTTTTTAATTTTCAGCGCGTTCAGTTTGTCCAAAAAAGAACAAGACAACAACAGCTTAAAGTTTATGTTAAAGGCAATCAGCTGAGATATCACTTCTGAAGAGACCAAAAGGAGCCAAAATGAAGGGGTTTGACGCACAATTTACAGACCTGCCGGACTATATTCTCAAGTGCACAGCAAGGATCTGGGAAGGACGCGATATCGCAGCACTTGATTGGCACTATCATGATGACCTCTTAGTCCGCTCTCCGGCAGGAATAANTCAAGGCAACACTGCCGGGAAAGCCAACACAATGGCAACGCTTACAGAGTTCCCCGACCGACAACTTCTGGCGGAGGACGTGGTCTGGTGTGGTGACGATAAANCCGGGTTCCTATCTTCTCACCGGATTTTATCAACCGCAACGCATAACGGCGGTGCCTTTGGTCCTGCTACTGGATTAAAAGTTTCATTTCGGACGATTGCCGATACATACTGCCGAGACAACCGCGTCTGGGATGAGTGGCTGATCCGCGACAATGCTGCAATCGCGTATCAGCTAGGACAAACACCAAAAGAGGCTGCACAGACCATCATCGATCGGGGTGACAACAGCATGCCACTGACCCCGGCGACCGATCAGGCGGGCCCTTATACTGGCCGTGGCAACACTGATGAATGGGGTGAGCGGCACGCCTTTATACTAAGACAAATAATGGCTGCTGATTTTGGAGTTATAAAAAAGGAATACGACAGAGCCTGCCATCTATCTTTGGCCGGGGGACAGGAAGGACACGGTTGGGCCGAAGCTGACAACTTCTGGATCGGTTTAAGAAGTGTCATGCCCTTTGCCGAATTCAAAATTGAACATCAGATTGGCCGTACTGATCCGTTGCTCAGCCCGCGCAGTGCAATCCGCTGGTCTTTGAGCGGGCGACATGACGGCTGGGGGCGCTATGGCCCCCCAACGGGTGCAGAAATACACATTATGGGAGTGAGCCATGCAGAATTTGGTCCTCGGGGGCTGCGTCGAGAGATCACCCTTTTTGATGACATCGCCATCTGGAAACAAATTTTAAGCCAAACGTCAAAATAACATGGGATTAGGCACCACTTACCGCTGCTACAGTATTCCGTCTCCAGTTTGGATGACGGGCCGTAAGGATATCAGGACACAGGGATTTAGCAGACTAAAGGGATCCAGCAGACTAAAATGCACAACAATCGTAATGGAGACAGGTTACTTTGATCGATGAACCTCTTGTTTTACTGCCAGGAATGATGTGCGATGCGCGGCTATTTTCTCCGCAAATCTCAGCCTTTTCAAAATACATCTCCATCATCACTATGCCATTGCAGGGGCAATCAACTATGGCTGATCTGGCAAGGACCGTCCTAGACAGTGCACCTCCCTATTTTGCCTTGGCCGGGCTGTCTATGGGCGGCATTGTTGCAATGGAGATTATGCGCCAGTCGCCGCACAGAGTGACCCGGCTTGCGCTACTGGATACCAACCCTTTGGCAGATCCGGAAGACAAAGGCCCAGTTCGGGAAACACAAGTAAAACGGGTTTTGCAAGGGGAGCTTTATGCGGTTATGCGTGACGAATTGAAGCCAAATTACCTTGCGAAAAGCCCCAACCGGCAGCGTATCCTGAACCTGTGCATGGAAATGGCTGAAACGTTGGGGCCAGAGGTTTTTGCCAACCAATCCTTTGCAATTCAGCACCGCCCTGATCAGTGCGAAACGCTCAGATCGGTGACGATCCCCTCCCTGATTCTTTGCGGGAAAGAAGATAGCCTCTGCCCCGTTTCGCGCCACGAACTGATGCATGACCTAATACCCGGATCACGCTTGGCTGTCATTCCCAATGCTGGCCACTTGCCGACACTGGAACAACCCAAACACACAAACGGAATTCTGGAACAATGGCTAAGAGTATGATCCCCCAAAGCCTATATGACTTACTAAGGCAGGTCGATACGCCCACAGTTTGCAACGCGATTGAAGTGGTGCAAGGGAAAAGGGGGTTCAACTGCTTTACACGCGGTACAATGCAACATTCAAAACCGGGGGCTCCAGCCATCGTGGGGTTTGCTCGCACCGCTAAAATATCCGGATTGGCGCCACCAACGGAGCCTGACCATATCATTCGCGCCCGTCGGATGGAATATTACAGGTCAATGGCTTTCGGCGGCGCCCCGACCGCGGCTGTGATAGAAGATGTGGATTTCCCCAACTGTATCGCCGGCTGGTGGGGTGAGGTAAATGTCGCTGTGCATAAGGGACTCGGACTTATGGGCGCTGTCACCAACGGAGTGATGCGAGATCTTGACGTTTTAGACGAAGATTTTCCAGTCCTTGCCGGTTCGATTGGAGTAAGCCACGGGTTCGTCCATGTGGTCGAGATTGGCACACCCGTTAATATTATGGGTCTTGAGGTATCCCAAGACGCGCTTATCCACGCTGACAGGCATGGCGCATTGGTTATTCCACCCGAGGTCATTATGGGCCTTGGGCAGGCTATTGAAACAGTCATGACAAACGAAGCCATCATCCTTGGACCTGCACGTGACCCCGAATTTGATATCGAAATGCTGGAAGAAATCTGGGCTGAGTTTGAGGCCCGAAGAACCTAAAGATCGTTTAAAGACCTCTGGCTGGTAATAATTATGACAATGTAAGCATCAATTTTGGGGGTTTGATGTGCGGTTATCAGAGCCGTCAACAAACCCAATGCGCCACGGCCGGTGCGCAAACACAGTTATCTGCTCTATTTGCATAGCCACGGCTGTCAACACTTGGCAGCTAGCTTCATCTTTAACCTTTCGAACGTTTCCGTTTGAGGTCCCCAATGTTCGTCAATGTCAATGAAGCCCATCCACCGGTATGCGCTGCCAAAATACAAAACGCATGGCAATAGGCCAGAAGCTGGCATGGTAAAATCATCTTTGGCTGTGAGCCGATGTATTCAAAGCCCATGGGCCATGTATTACCTGACAGGCGCACGCGACCTGTTCGGTGTGCGTCATTATACCCAGCATAGGCATCCGCTTGGGCAAAGCCCTCGTAGGCTTCCAAATGTTCAGGGGGATGTTCCGCGCCTCGGCTGGTGGAGAACTGATACCATACAGCGGGCGGCGCTGCTCCGGACCAAGCGCGCCCATCTCTGGCGTAAACCCAGAACCACGCTGTCCTGTCCTTGTTCTTACCTTTGCCCTTCTGGAGCAGCTTGACCGTTGTATCATCCATAAAGATGGCTTGGGCCTCAAACACATGATCGCGGGTGGCATCTGAGACGCGTTCCCCTCAACGTAGTGACACATGTTAAATTTTAGTGTGTTCCATATTTCTGGACTTGCACGAGACCGTTAGGGTTGAACCGTATATATCCTAAAATTGTGTGTGAAAGTATTGAATCGCTGTGTTTCCGTTATCCTTCGGTTATCATCCCAGTCTGTTTCAAGCCAAAGGCTCCCTCTTCTCTGCGCCGCCTGCAAATAGGATTTGATGCGCCTAATAGACAAAACATTTACAGGAGCCATTTGCAAAATCGCTTNGTATCTATTGATTTAAGGATATCGATTGCAGAACCTTNCTCATGCGACGCACCAGTTTTGGCATGCGGTTTTTGGGAACACCAGAGAACCCCAGAACCAGAGCTGAGCACTTAAANGGATCAATGCAATAGACCGACAGGGGCAGAGATTCAATCCCAGCGTCGAGGAGAGCGCGGTGGGCTAAATTATCATCCACATTATTTTTCAAATGGGCCAGTATATGCATACCAGCATCTGTTTTTTGAGGCATGAGGCAATCTGCGCAATCTGTACTAATACAGTCAAGCAGTGTGTCGCGTCGCTCTCGATAAATGCGACGCATCTTCCTGATATGCTCAGCCAGACGGCCATCGTCGATGAATCGCGATAGTGCATGCTCAATGACCGGAGATGAACTTTGACCCAATAAGTTTCTAGCCTTTGAAAATGTATCCACTAGCCAAGGTGGAACGACGACATAGCCAATCCTGATCGCAGAAAACATAGATTTAGAAAATGTACCAACATAGAAAACCCTGCGCTCACGATCCAGGGCGCTCAGGGCGGGCAGGGGCCGTCCTCGGTATCTAAATTCGCTGTCGTAATCATCTTCTATGATCCANGAATCATTTTCGTGGGCGTAATTCAAAAGCGCCAGACGACGGGTCAGGCTCATCGTGGTTCCCAGCGGTTGTTGATGGGATGGGGTGGTGAAAATGAGGGTAGGCCTGGGGTGCATTTGTTTTGCAAAATCAAGATCTATGCCCTCGCTATCGATCGGAACTGGCGCGACGTTAGCTCCCATCAGTTGCATCACATCTCGGCCCGCGATATGTCCAGGGTCTTCATACCAGACCGTATCCTGTTTGTTCAGTAAAATGAATGCGATCAGCACAAATGCCTGCTGCGCACCCGAGGTCACCACAATTTGCTCAGGGTCNACTTTTACGCCACGGGCATCATTGAGATGATTGGCGATTGACGTCCGCAATGCGGCACTGCCGTTAATTTGACCATAGCTCAAGTTGTTGCGCTCATCACCATTCAGAGCATCCAGACAATATTTATTCCANAGTTTAACTGGGAACAGATCTAGCGCTGGAACGCCCGGACGAAACGGCGCGGTNGCGCCGTACCGGACGCTTGCTTGTGATGACATAATGGAAGCAGCGCGCGTCGAAATCTTGACGTCATCTAATCCAATATTTTTTTTAGGAACCGTAATTTTTGGCGTAGTTTCAAAATCCAAACCTTCGGAAATGAAGGTTCCCGAACCGGTCTTAGCCTGCGCATAGCCTTCTGCGACGAGTTGCTCGTAAACCGATTTAACTGTAATTCGAGACACCCCAAGTTCCATTGCCAATTCCCGCGTTGATGGCAGCTTTTGTTTTGCCGCAAGCGCACCCTCAAGGATCAAGCGACGCAGCTCTGTATCGATTTGCCGATAGATTGGGACGTGAGAACTACGGTCAATATAAAAGCCGGTCAGCAGGGCCCCTCCGGGAAACTTTGGCAAGACGACCTCCGAATGGCTATATGCAATCATCATAAATTTATTGTCTTATAAGTCCAATCTAAATTAGTATTTTACAATCATGTTACAAATCTGATACAAATTTGTTACAAAACAAACAATAGAATTTCGCGCCCTAAAAAGGCACGAGGTTAAAAGAGCCGTAAGGCCGTTAAAAAGAGCAGTGAACCTAGATGGCACCTAATCTGAGCCTATTCGGCAGAACCAAGCAACTTGAGCTGCAGATTGATAGTTTCTTTGATAAGGTTTCGGAAGCTGCAGTTGTATTTAGGCTCGGTGTCCGAGTTTATCTAAAAGAAGGCTATACAGAAGAATTCGTCACGCGTCTGGACCGGGTGGTAGAATTGGAAAGCGAAGCAGACGTTTTACGACGAGATATTGAAAAGCACCTTTACTCCAATACGCTTATTCCCGATTCTCGNGGNGACGTTCTAGGCTTGATCGAAACAATGGATCAATTGCTATCTGAGTTCGAAGATACGCTCTGGGCTTTTTCAATTGAAAAACCGACGATTCCAGAAGAACTTGGGAGTGGGTATCGCAAGCTTACCAATATGGTTATCAAGTCCGTAGACGAGCTTGCGCTGAGTGGGCGGGCCTTTTTCAGGAGCCCTCATGATGTACCTGCTTATAACCACAAAGTGATTTTATATGAAAAAGAGGCAGATAAGATCAGTCTTAACCTTAAGACCGCAATCTTCGACTCAAGTCTTGATTTGTCTTTTAAAATACAACTTCGAGAATTTGCTGACCGCATCGATGGCATTGCGGATTTGGCAGAAGATGTGGCAGACCGATTAGCAATCTATGCTATTAAACGGTTGACGTAAAATTGTTAGACCCCCTTGTTTTAATATTCCTGACTAGCGGTTTATTTTTAGGCTGGGCGCTTGGCGCGAATGATGCCGGAAATGTTTTTGGAACCGCGGTCGGCACAAAAATGGTCAGTTGGAGAACTGCCGCGATAATCTGTTCAATATTTGTAGTTCTCGGAGCGATCGTCTCAGGCGCAGGTACGTCTCAAACGCTTGGGAAACTGGGCGCGATATCTGCCTTGCCGGGCGCATTCATGACGGCACTTTCGGCTGCTTTCGCTGTATACGCGATGACAAAATTCGGGCTTCCAGTCTCGACCTCTCAGGCCATTGTCGGCGCAATAATCGGTTGGAATTTTTTCTCTAATAATCCTACAGATATTTCTACGTTAACCAAAATTTTAAGTACTTGGATTATTTGCCCTTTATTATCAGGTGTCATCGCCATTATCCTTTATCAAACAATAAAATTCTCTGCACAACGTGTTCATATACATATGATCAGGGCTGACGCGTACCAACGTGTGGCGCTGATTGTTGCAGGAGCACTGGGAGCCTATTCACTTGGTGCTAATAATATAGCAAATGTTGTTGGTGTTTTTATTCCCGCACAGCCTTTACCTCCGGTACAAATTGGTGGTTTACTATTATCCTCGACGCAACAGTTGTTCGTACTGGGGGGGCTGTCGATTGCCTTGGGTGTTTTCACCTATTCAAAACGGGTTATGATGACGCTTGGCAGTGATCTAGGTCGACTATCGGCAACATCAGCCTTAATTGCCGTCATCTCTCATTCAATTGTTTTATTCATGTTTGCATCTGTTGGATTAGAAGCGTGGCTGGCAGGACTTGGACTACCAACAATTCCGTTGGTTCCAGTGTCAAGTTCCCAGGCGGTGGTTGGGGCGATTGTCGGCATCTCAATTTTGCAAGGAGCCGCCGCAATTCGTTGGTTAGTCCTTGCCAAAATTATATTCGGATGGGTCATTACGCCCGTGGCAGCATGCGTCTTATGTTTTATTGGTCTATTTTTTTTGCAAAACGTGTTTGGCATGGTAGTAATTTGAGTTTCTAAATTTAAAAAGACNATAACTTTACCGGTGAAAACGGCCTATTGTACCTCNTTTTGATCAAGTGTCTTTATTAGCCTAAAATTGACATATTTTTCGCTTACAGTCAGAATAGTCCATCCAATAATAAATTTTTGATATTTAATCAGTAAATAGTAATTTATTTGTCATAATAACCAAATTTTTCGATATTTTGACATGATATAATTTTTTATGAACTTGTTCATTACTGGACCCTGAAATGGGTATAATGTTTTTTCAATATTGGGTATACATCATCACTCCACTTTTAAATATGTCTATTAAAATAAGTTTGTGATGCTGCGGCTTCCAAGCGCTGGGTAAGGGTGTTTTGTGTGAAGATGTGTAAGGAACACATGGATGCCATAAATGTTCAGATAGCAGAAAGCTTTTCATACTATGATCAGAATAGAAGACTATACTTATCCGCACGGACTGCATCTCTTGTCACGTTGGCAATCAGGAGATTTAGGCGCCAAAAAAGAAATGGTAGAGGTTTTTGATGCCGCTATTTCGGGCGAGTTTGATGATAACTTTGCTGTGCTCGCCCCGGCGAATGAAATTCATGCAACGGCATCAGTCCATATGTTGGCACTTGCGGTACTGAATGATTTATATGGTATCCAGTCTGCGGAATACTACAAAACCGATCCGTACCGTTACGTGCGCGCAAACCTCGCTGTCAGTCGCCTTTTGGGAATGAAAAAGCTATATATGACATGGGCACTCTATGCTTTTTCATGTGAAATTCTTGGCCAAACGATGATGTACCCTGACAAGTTTCCACCCGGCTCTGACCCCGATGTCACACTGATCAACAAAGACAATTGGTTTAATCTGCAAACCCCGGANTTTTCGACNGGNATACCAAAAATTATAGATGATATTTTACGGGTGACGGAAGAACTTACCGGCATGGAACCGCTGCTTCAAATCTCCGCACCCTATAGCTTGGCCGCCGATATATATGGTCAGGAACCCCTTTTGTCAGACGTCGTACACAATCCGGACAGGGTAAATGATTTGTTAAATCATCTGGCAGACAAGGTGCTCGGACCTTGGATAGACCATCATATGGCCACGTTCCCTAATGGATGGGTTGAGCTGTCAGATGCCTCTGGTTCTCCNTTTTTCATAGGTCCGGAAAATTGCAAGTCCATGTCGATCCGCTCAATCCAGCAGATGGAGCGGGGACGCCCGTGGGGATCTCGGGTCTTTGATTGTAATTATCGCGGTGATTACGTTTCCCANGTTAAGAAGAAAACTCGCGGCTCAAGACGTAAAGCAGTTAGTGACGCGCCTCCATCNGGGGTGGATTTACTAGAACTTACGGAGCTAAAGGTGAGTGTTTGTAAGGGTTTTGTAATGCGGCTTGAGGCCGATAAGGTCGATGTTACTTTCTATCAAGACCAGTCAATCAAACGTAATATCCCACTAACAACTGGCATTGGATCTTGTGAGATTGACCGCAACAGCATCGATGATCTGGATCAAGCAAAAATAGATTTAACAGACGCTGCAAAATCTTATGTGAATTCCATAAAAACTGTCTGTGAAACTATTGATTTGCCCACCAACAACTTTGTAAACGAGCCGTGGCCAAGCCATGTCTACTTTGAAGATGTAAACGGGGAAACACAGTTTGAATTGGTCGAACTCATTTTGAATGAGGCTTATAAAGACCCTTCTTTCAAGCGACGTGTTTCCACTCACGAAGGGCTGCCGGAGACTAATGATGAGCAGGCCGGTTTGTAGGGGGCTGTCGTGAACGCACCATTTTCAGAAACTCCGCATTGTCAGGCCAGCCAGACGAAAACAAAGGTGGTAATTCTGATTGCAGAGGGTGTCTCACTAACAACTATTTCGACCACACTCGAGCCTTTCCAGCAGGCAAATAAATTACTTGGTTGGGAAAAATTTAACCTTACTCTGGTCTCGATAACNGAGAAAAATCCAGTGACAAGCGCCGGGGTGCCCGTCCCTTGCCAAACGTCGTCCATAGAGGTTTTTAACCACCAAAAAGTGCGGCTCCGACCTGACCTTGCCATTTTGTGCTGCGGTCAGACAATCGCTGCGGGGGACACGGCACTACTGCACGACTTCTTGCGAAACCTTACGCGTTTTTCAGTGCCAGTCTTTGCCCTTGGCGCGTCATCTGCACTGGCCGCCACCGCTGGTTTGATCAAGAACAGGAGGTGTGCTGCTCACTGGAAAACCATTGGACCGTTGCGTGAAAAATTTCCAAGTATAGAGTTTATGAATGTACTTTTTGATGTAGATGGCCCTACGACCAGTTGTGCGGGAGAACTTGCGTCCTTTGACCTTATCCTGGGATTTATTGAAAAAATATGTGGGCCGAGATTGAGTGGTGAGGTCTGCAACCATTTTATCGCGAGCGGCAGGCGCAGTGGATCATCGGTTCAGATGTTGGGAGGAGATGCGATCATTTGTGAAGATGAAAGGTTCCGCAAAGCATTAGATATTATGATGGCAAATATCGAGACTCCGCTTTCAGTGGATGAATTAGCGCAGCGTTTGGGTTTTTCGAGCCGTCAAATCGAGCGGATTTTTTCGCGGAACGGATTTGAGCCACCAAATAGATATTATCAAAAACTTCGTCTTAATCGAGCCCGTGAACTTATTGAGCAAACAAAAATGCCCATCGCCGAGATCGCNCTTGCCTGTGGCTATGAAAACCAATCCCACTTTGGCAGAAGTTACAAAAAAGTATTTGGGCGTTCACCAAAAGCAGTCAGGGATCTTACGCGGCCTCAATTCGCTCTATCGGACCAACACTTTTAGTACTGTGAAGGGGCTTTGTTTTTGCGACAGCGGCTATGTGTCTGCCACTGCCACTGCCAATCGCCTTATTACGGGTAACCAGCGTCAGAGTTAATCTTTCTAGGCGAAGCCACAAAGTACTGCCGCGCGGACTGCTGGCGCAACAGCGTTTCACGGCAGACTGCAGCAAAGGTTTCGACCAGTTTTGTCGGGATCGCCCGTTTGATTGAGGCCAGACCATATTGCGCTGTGGGCACATCATCTAAAATTGGAACATAGGCCAATTCAATGCCATTATAAGCCCTTGCTGTGACCGGGCGCATAATCATAATTGCATAGCCCTCTCCGGCTCCGACGAGGCTACGGGCCAGTTCATAAGATTTTGTCTGGTGTCTGATTTTCGGCCGTAACTTTAACTGGGAAAATACTGATAGAAAAAACTGCTGAGTAATCGGCAAACTGAGTGAAACCATATCACGATCAATGAGCTCATTGAGAGAGATTGCGTCCTTATCTGCCAACGGATCACTTTTAGCCAGCAATACATAGGGTCGNTCTTCTATAAGAGTTTCAAATTCAATCGAAGGGCTGGGCGACATGTTATATGTCAGTGCAAGATCAATGCTTCCTTGAGCCAGCATTGTATTTAATTCATCCAGATCGGCCTCATGCACTTGCAGAGAAATATTGAGATTACGATCCTGCAAAGCCTGAAGTATGATTGGTACAATGAAGGCCGCGGTGGGCATGAAGCACCCAACCTGTATCGTGCCGCTCAAATTCTTGCCTAGATTAAGTGCAGCTTGATCAAATTCTTCTGCGCTTTCAAGCAACCGCCTTGCCCTGGCAATAAATCGACGTCCGACCGGTGTTAAAACTAGTTTATGGGGTCGGTCCCGCAAGAATAAGTTAATACCATAATCGGTTTCAAGCTTCTTAATGGCGGCACTTATAGCGGGCTGCGATATCGCTATTTTTTCTGCTGCNGTTTGCATGCTGCCGTGATCGGCTACTGCGACCACATAACTGAGTTGGCGAAACGGGACCATTATAACAAAACCTGATATTAAACTCTAATTTAAATTACTTTACAAATATACNGATGCAATTGCAATCTGTGATGAGAATCTCCTTAAAGCCACCACACGTCATTAAGCCAATCCAAAGTTCCGGTTTTCAAGCGTTGAATAAAAGGTGACGGGATGATGTGTAAGGGGAGGATAACTTTTGGCTGGTATAAAACTTCGCCAAGTTACAAAAAAATACGGATCGTTAAATGTTTTGAACAGCATTGATCTGGATGTCGCAGATGGAGAGTTCCTCACGTTGGTGGGTCCGTCTGGATGCGGTAAGTCCACCACGCTTAGAATTATTGCCGGGTTAGAGACACAAACTACGGGTGACGTGGAAATCGATGGTGCCTTAGTGAATGAGGTGCGCCCCAGCCTGCGCGATCTGGCAATGGTATTTCAGTCTTATGCTCTGTATCCACATTTGACAGTGCAGCAGAACCTTATGACGCCGCTACGGTTACGNGATCTGGATTTTTGGGAACGCTTGCCGCTGTTAGGTTATCTGGTGCCAGGACGGGCAGGCAAGATGGCCAAGATCAAAGAAGAAGTGCATAATGTTGCAGCAGTTCTTAAAATTGAACCTCTTCTCAATCGGAAGCCCGGGCAGCTGTCGGGTGGGCAGCGCCAACGAGTTGCGTTNGGTCGTGCAATGGTTCGCAATCCTGCCGCCTTTTTGATGGACGAGCCGTTATCCAATCTGGATGCAAGTCTGCGTGTGCACATGCGTGCCGAACTGTCAGAGCTGCACCGCGACCTGCAATCGACATTTATTTACGTGACCCATGACCAGGCGGAAGCGTTGACCATGTCAGATCGGATTGCCGTCATGATGGATGGCGACCTATTGCAACTGGGCCCGCCAGATGAAGTTTATCAAAATCCCAATGATATCCGTGTCGCTGAATTTATTGGCAGCCCCAAGATGAATATCCTGCCGGGCGAGGCGGATGACACAGGAAAAGTCATGTGCTTGGGGTTTGAGCTGGATCAGACTTTGGAGCTCGCCACACCGGGGCCGGTATCGGTTGGGCTGAGACCTGAGCATCTGACCTTACAACCAACTGGAACTGCGGAATGTTTTTCAGGAACGCTGAGTTACAAAGAGAATTTAGGCTCTGATGTTTTTCTGCACCTTGAGACCGAAGGTTGCGAGCAAAAGGTTGTGCTTAGGGTCAAACCCACCGAGGCCGATTATGCTCAATTGGGGCAAACCATCTGCTATAGTGCCGAACCAGGGAAGATGATCGTATTTGGGGTCGACGGCAAGAGGCTTGGCCTTTCTGCCGATCATAATCAGGGGCAGTCAGATTGATGGGTAAGTCGCGAGCGCACTATTGGTTTATCGGACCCGCAGTTGCCTTGATGCTGCTACTTTTGATTATGCCTGTGTTTGTGGCGGCCACTCTGTCAATGACCGACTACAGTTTGGGAAACAGCAGCTTTAACTGGGTTGGAATCGAGAACTATGAAAAGCTGTTCAGTCGGCGCAGTTATCAAAAAATGTTCAGNGCCTCACTGACCTATGTTTTGGTGGTGGTGCCGATATCAGTTGCGCTTGGACTTGGCTCTGCACTGTTGATTTCAAGCCTGCGCATCGGCGGTGAACTNTATAAAGCCGTNTTCTTTTTGCCAGTNATGGCAACCTTACTNGCTATGGCNATCGTTTGGGANTTTGCACTGAACCCAATCGTCGGAGTGGTCAANGATGTGTTGCGGTCAGGGTGCGACATATCTTGGATNCACAGTATGTTGTCTGGATCATGGCTAGGTTATGAACCGGCAACCTCTTGGTATGGCGCGGCCTGCATTAAAAAATTTCCACTCTGGCTGGGTGACAAGCAATATGCTTTGGGAACAATCGCTTTCATTGGTATCTGGCAGGGCTTTGGCTTTAATATGGTGCTCTATCTGGCCGGTTTAACCTCGGTCCCGCGGGAATTGTACCAGGCCGCACATATGGATGGGGCAGACAGCGCTTGGGAGCGGTTTAAATTGGTCACATGGCCGATGCTGGGGCCGACCAATGTCTTTGTGATAACCATTTCATCGATAAGATCGTTTCAAGTTTTCGATACCGTCGAGGCNCTGACTTCAGGTGGGCCGTCAAAATCTACTTACGTCATGGTCTACGCCATGTTTGAGAAGGGCGTAAAACAGAACCTTCTGGGGATTGGCTCTGCAATCACAATCGTGTTTTTGGCCTTCGTGCTTATNCTTACGCTGGTNCAGGTCTACTTTGTAAATAGGCGGGTTCATTACTNATGTTGGCACGTACAAATTGGCTGGGAGAATTTTTNAAACATGGCGTATTGCTCGCGGGCGCCATCGTGGTGCTTCTGCCCTTTTATCTNATGTTGTCCTACTCCCTTAAGTCTCCCCANGAAATCGAGGCCAATGTAGGTGGCTTTTTTGGCAGTCAGGAAATTATGACGGATCAGCGCTGCGTTAAAGCTGGCAACCCGGAAGAAGACTGCCTGATGCGACCGATCGTGTACAATTATACCGCTGCCTTCAAAGAGGCGCCTCTGGTCCGCTATATGTTGAACGGGGTGTTTGTGACGGTGACCATTTTTATTATTCAGGTGATTGTGGCGTTGCCCTGTGCTTATGCACTTTCAAAACTCAGATTTTGGGGCCGGGATGTTGTATTTGGCATGGTAATCTTCTGTCTTCTGATACCCGTGCACGCCATCGCACTGCCGCTTTATATCATGCTGGCAAAGGTTGGGCTNACCAATACCTATGGGGCCCTGATCATTCCATGGTCTATCTCGGTGTTTGGAATCTTCCTGATGCGGCAGTTTTTTATGACCGTGCCTGATGATTTNATCGATGCCGCTCGGATGGACGGCATGAGCGAGTTTTCGATTGTGTGGCAGGTGATGNTGCCNACGGCAATACCCGCACTTCTGGCGTTTGGAATCTTTTCAGTGGTGGCCCATTGGAACGACTATTACTGGCCGCGTGTTGTCATTACCGGCAACAAGGACCTGATGACGCCACCGCTTGGGCTGCGGATGTTCAAATCGGACATGGATGGCAACGAATACGGGCCAATGATGGCAGCAACGACGGTGATAGTCATGCCATTGGTCATAATTTTCTTATTGGCGCAGCGACGCTTTATCGAGGGTATCACAATGACNGGAATGAAATGAGTTCAACAGAATTCCGGAGCTGGTTTAACAGCCAGTGCGCCGGATAAAACGTGGGGCCAATTTAGGATAAATAATGTCACCGGTCCCAGATCNAAAGGGAGGTACTACATGAAATACCTAAATACATTACCAGCTCTTGCACTCGCAACGGGCGCCTTAACGACATCAGCACAGGCTGTGGAAATCGAAGTTGGGTACGCCTATTCTGCGCTTTTTGATGTCACGATGGAAAGGATGATGCCTGAATTCAAAAAGGCACATCCGGATATCGANGTAAAGTTCCGAGCGACNTATGAAAACTATGAAGATGGGACCAATACGATTCTNCGTGANTCTGTNGCCGGAGATCTGCCTGATGTTACATTTCAGGGCCTGAANCGGCAGGCGATGCTGGTTGAAAAAGGCATTGCAAAATCCTTGGAACCGTTCATTGCAGCCGAAGCTGACTTTGCCAAAGATGGGTATCACGAGGCAATGCTTGAGCTGGGTACGTTCAATGGCGAAGTTTATGGCTTGCCATATTCCGTCTCGCTGCCTGTGGGATATTACAACATGGATGCCCTGCGCAAAGCTGGCGTCACAGAGCTTCCCACAACATGGGATGAAGTTATCGAAAATTGCCATAAGCTCATGGAAGCCGGCTATAAAACACCCATGTGGTGGGGTTGGAGCGTGACTGGAAATTGGTTTTTCCAGGCCCTAATGTGGAGCCAGGGTGAACCAATTCTCAAAGATGGAAAGGTCAACTTTGACGGTGAAGCCGGCTTAGCGGCCCTTGAACAAATGAAATCGCTTTTCCGCGAATGTGATATGCCAAACCTCTCTGCAGGGGATGCAGGCGTCCCGTTCAACTCCGGAGAGGTGGCAATGTATTTCTGGTCTACGTCAGCCGTAGGCGCCATTGAACGTGCCAAGGGGGACTTTGAACTTAAAACCGGTAAATACCCCGGTATGGGACGAACACCCATGGGTCTGCCTGCCGGTGGAAACTCGGTTATGATGGTATCCACATCCGAAGATCCAGCGGAAGTGGAAGCGGCTTGGAAATTCGTCAAATTTGCGACCTCTGGAGTCGGTGCCTCCCTAGTTGCTGAGACAACAGGGTATATCCCACCAAACAAGGCCGCAAATGATCTACTCACTGATTTTTATGCCAACAATCCAAATAAATATACGGCTGTTGAGCAGTCTGGATTGCTGCGCGACTGGATAGCATATCCTGGCGATAATGGCTTGGCGATCACGCAGGTGCTCTATGATGGTATGGAAAGCATCGTGACAGGTGATTCAGANGATATGGCCGCTCTACAAGAGGAGTTGGTCGAAGAGGTCAACGATCTTCTACCATAGTGGTACAATAGGCCACTGATTAAACCAAACAGTTGGGGCGATCTTCGCCCCGACGAACAAGGCCGCAAAAATGCGACCGGCGGATAGGTTTTTGAGAGTAATCACATGACGACCAATAAGGAATTTGAAATCCGGCGAGATAATGCGGTAGCCCGAGCCATCGCTTATTCATCGACATTTATTGCCGAAAGAGCAGAGAACGCCGAAATCTGGGATGTGGAAGGCAAACGCTATATAGATTTTTGCGGCGGTATCGGTTGCCAGAACACGGGTCACCGCAACGACCGTGTGGTATCAGCCATAAAACAGCAACTCGACAGTCTGACGCACACATGTTTTCAAGTCACTCCCTATGAGAGTTATATAACTTTAGCAGAACGATTGAACGCGCTTTTGCCCGGTGATTTTGCCAAAAAATCACTGTTTTTTTCGGCGGGTGGCGAAGCCGTAGAAAATGCCATAAAAATTGCACGCTATTACACAAAACGGCCCGCTTTGATTACATTTACAAACGGATATCACGGCCGGTCTTATATGGGTATGGCGCTAAGCGCCCGGATGATCCCCTTCAAGCAGGGATTTGGTCCATTTCCATCAGATATATACCGCCTACCGTTTCCAGATGATTTCCACGGCATTTCTTTAGAAGATACCAAACGCGCCTTTGATACATTATTCCGAAGTGATTGCCCGCCAGACCAAATTGCTGCGATCTTTTTTGAGCCGGTTCAGGGCGAGGGAGGGTATAATATTGCGACACCAGAATTTGTTGAGTACCTGAGAGATCTTTGTGATGCTCATGGCATCGTACTGGTTGCTGACGAAATTCAATCAGGTATGGGTCGGACCGGTAAAATGTTCGCAATGGAGCATTTCGGCATACACCCCGACCTAAGCTGCATCGGCAAGAGCATTGGCGGAGGGTTGCCCATTTCAGGTGTCGTGGGCAGGGCGGATATCATTGATACGGTGCCACCAGGTGGCTTGGGTGGCACCTTTGGGGGGAACCCGATTGCCTGTGCTGCNGCACTGGCAGTCCTCGACGAAATCGAAACTGAAAGCTTATTGGCCCGAGGGCTGAATATGGGGGAAAGAATTGACGCTCGTTTGCGCAAGATGGCTCAGAGAAATTCGCTCGACTGCATTGGCGATGTTCGCGCTCTCGGATGTATGAATGCCATAGAAATTGTCAGAGACCGACAAAGTCGCGACCCCGATGGGGAACTCGCCGCAAAAATAGCACAGCGGGCGCTGCACAATGGGCTGATTTTGGTCACGGCCGGCCCGACACGAAATGTAATCCGACTGCTGGTCCCACTTTCCATTTCAGAGCAGGTGCTCGATGAAGGTCTAGATCTACTTGAACAATCGCTGGAAGAAGCGGTCGCGTTACCACAGCTGAGTGAGCAGTAGGAGTATTGCCATGAAAATCAGGGCAGCAGTACTAAGAGAATCTGGACTGCCTCGACCTTATTGCGAAAGTAAACCCCTGCAGATCGAAGAGGTGGAACTGGATGGGCCTAAGCGGGGCGAAGTCTTGGTCCAGATTAAAGCCGTGGGACTGTGTCACTCTGATTTGGTTGCAATCAATGGCGAGCGCGGCAAGCCGATGCCAATTGTAATAGGTCATGAAGCCGCCGGCATCGTTGTTGAACTTGGTGAGGGCGTTCAGGGTTTTGACAAAGGGGATCATGTTGTCCCAACATATGTGGCAAGCTGTGGCCATTGTGAAATGTGTGCTGTCGGTCGTCCCGCACTTTGCGAGCCCGCCACGATGACAAACGCCGATGCCGTCCTATGGGATGGCACAACACGATTGCACAAAAACGGCCAGCGCATTCATCATCACTCTGGCGTTGCGGGTTTTGCAGAATACGCCGTAATGTCGAAAGATGCATTGATCAAAATCGACAAGTCTATTCCCTTTGAACATGCCGCACTTTTTGGATGTGGCGTGGTAACCGGAGTAGGTGCCCTCTTGAACACAGCAGGGGTAAAACCAGGTGAACATGTGGCAGTTGTCGGTCTGGGCGGTGTCGGTTTAAGCGCTCTGCTGGCGGCTGTCGCCGCTGGTGCAGGAAGAATTATTGCGCTCGATTTAAATCCCCAAAAATTGCAACTGGCCCGCGAGCTAGGAGCAGATTTTGCGATCAATGCTGCCGATAGTGATTGTGTCTCGCAGGTGCGTGAAGCCACTTTGGGAGGGTCCCATGTGGCCGTAGAAACCGCGGGATCCGCAAAAGCTCTTGAGACGGCCTATCAAATTACCAGACGGGGCGGCACAACGGTCACGGCTGGCATGCCCGGACCAGAAGCAAAAATTACTTTGTCGCACCTCAGCCTCTCAGCCGAAGAGCGCTGTCTCAAAGGGTCTTACATGGGCAGTTGCGTACCGAAACGCGATATTCCACGTTATCTTTCAATGTTTCAGGATGGCAAGTTACCGGTGGATAAATTGTTGTCTCGGACAATTGGGTTTAATGATCTGAATGCCGCGATGGACCGTTTGGATGATGCAGCCACTGTACGCGAAATTTTAATGCCATGAATTGTTTCGGTTAGCATCTGATAAGGGTACATGATTTTCCGGTGCGGACAAATAATCTACGACTGTGAAATGGCCCATTTCCGACCCAGAATTGATTTGCTTAGATCATAAAAAAGATCAGCTACCGCTTTTTGGCTTAGATGGCTCTGTTTCCATAGATACGGTAAGACTATAATATTTTTCCTTGCTCCACATGCATGTAAGCGATGCGTCCGCCCCGTGCTACCGCGGGCTTTGATGATTTCAGAGCTTCACCGCCAAATCGCTAGGGGAAACCAACTCACGTCCGCTCGAAACACGAGACCATGGGTTCTGAGCCGCAATTACCCTGCAATAAAAAAGCAATATGCGGAGGGATGCTGACTGCGGCGCATCAGAGACGTCATTCTGTAGNAAATACGCGCGGTGTGACTGGCTTAGCGCAAGAGAAAAACGCCACTGCCCAAATTTCTTTCAGATACCAGAAAGAAGGGACCCCCCTGCCGTTGAACTNTGACGAAACCGCACGAGACTTGGAAGTGCCCAACCCATCTGCAGATCAACGCCCTTTGAAAACCTCTGACCATGCTGTCGACAGATTTCCTTATCAACGCCCTCATACAATCCCGACAGCGGATCCTCATGTAAGTTCCAAATTCTCAATATTATAAACCCACAGGTCCAAATATGATGGAACTTATGGCTGTTTCAAACCTCAAGGTTGCAGGAAGCGCGCTGCGCCACATCAAACCTTCTGTGTATATTTCGCTACCTTG
>NYVC01000019.1 GCA_002684375.1 Marinovum sp. | reverse complement strand
TCTTCTAACGACAGCGACGCCACTTGACAAGCGCGAATTGCGCAGATCACAGCGCTTACTAATGGCGCAAAAGTTTTGGATCATAGTGGAGACTCATAACCCGTCACCGCAAACAGGGTCACAACGGGCGCACGGCTTCCACATCACCGGGCGACAGTGCTTTAACCATCTGACGTACGCTGACCCCTGATATCGGATGACACCAATCGCCTGCGATATCAGCCAGCGGCACCAGAACAAAGGCTCTGTCTTGCAGGCGGGGATGGGGCAGGATTAACTTTTTGGGGCTTTCAACCAGCTGCCTGTCCAGTGGAAGATCGCGCCATCGGGAAAACTCTTTCACATCAGGCAGCACGGATGTGCCCATTGCGATCAGATCCAGATCGAGTGTACGCTGACCCCAGCGTTGGCTTCTTTCACGACCGTGCCGCGCCTCAAGTGCCTGCAATTCACACAACAGCGAATCAGCATCTCCGTGCCAATCAATGGAAACGACGGCATTCACAAAATCCGGTCCTGCACCCACGGGAAAGCACGGAGTAGAGAAAAATCTGCTCACACTGCGTATTTTGATACCTGCAAGTTCAAAATCAGACAGTGCCATGCTTATTTTTGTCACAACATTACACAATTCAAAGTGGTGATTGCCGCCAATAGCAATGTATATACATCCTTTTGAGAGCGGGGACATGGCTTTTGGCGATATGGTATTCTGATCAATATTATCTATTTGCTTACATTGTGGCACTTCACTTCACCTAATTTACATCTCGCGGTTTACCAAGATTTATAGTCAACAAAATAACTAAAAGGTAAGGCGTTTATTCGGAAGGACTTTTTAATGTTTTACAAAGACGAGCGACTAGCGCTCTTCATAGACGGATCCAACCTATACGCGGCAGCCAAGTCTCTGGGTTTTGATATAGACTACAAGCTGCTTCGACAAGAATTCATGCGCCGTGGGAAAATGCTACGGGCATTTTATTACACCGCATTGCTTGACAATGAAGAATATTCGCCCATCAGACCGTTAGTCGACTGGTTGAATTACAATGGCTTCA
Organism: Marinovum sp.; assembly: GCA_002684375.1. GTDB lineage: Bacteria > Pseudomonadota > Alphaproteobacteria > Rhodobacterales > Rhodobacteraceae > CPC320. The sequence goes on along the minus strand of NYVC01000019.1, from coordinate 31,285 downwards.
CCATGGTGACCAAAGCCGCAAAAGAATATACCGACAGTCAGGGCCGCCGTAAAGTCAAAGGCAATATGGATATTGAGCTGGCAGTCAATGCGATGGAACTGGCCTCAAGCGTTGACCATATTGTTTTGTTTTCCGGCGATGGCGATTTTCGCCCGCTTATCGAAAGCCTGCAACGTCAGGGCGTACGGGTGTCTGTTGTCTCGACCATCCGCAGCCAACCCCCAATGATTGCCGATGAACTTCGGCGTCAAGCGGACAACTTTATTGAACTAGACGAGTTGAAAGACGTCCTTGGCCGGCCAAGCCGCGAAGAGCCCTATGCACCGACGGATACAGAGGCCGTCGCGTAGTGCGAAAACAAGAGCGGACAGTGGGCTACAGAGCCCGCTGTCAGCCAATACCGGCANGTCAATGNACNTGTGTCGCGCAAAATACACCTTATCGCAAAATCATACTCTGACCTGTTTTAATCAAGGGCAGAGAACACAAGGTGAGCGGTGGCGATACAGGTTTTGGGTTTAGCTCTAGGCCAAAACGACACCGGAAGGCCGCGCCAATGATATNCTCAACAACCCCAATCATGGCGTATGGTTGACTGTTCAACCTTAAAAATCATCCCCANAGAGACTGCCAACACNATTTTTGNAAANTATCAATTTCAAAATCTTTTAACCCGTAAACTGCTGCAACANGCATTGTATTCCAACCCATCTTCTTTTCAAAATTTCATCGACGTCCCTTGGTCTGCAGATTTACCTCTTAGACCCTTTCACCTATACTGATTGCGTATTAAAAAAGGTTAACAACTCTTATGAAACGCAGGCCTAAAACACGTCAAACAACGCTACAAATGACCACAGATCGCCATCTAAAAGCGTGTCATGCGCCGGTTTGCCTTAAAGCCCCAAGTCCCAAAACAGCGCCATCTGGCACTTTTGCTTTGTCAAAAGACAGTGTTTGTGCGCCTGAATCTCTATTGTTTTTCTCAGATGGTGCGAAGTTGGCAGTCTGCATGCATCTGGCAGAGCCATTAGCGCCACTCAAGAGGACCTTACCGATGCTCAAACATCCTGCCCATCTTGTAGCAAGATATTTATGACCGCCCCGCGTATCCNGTTTTTTCTGGCCCTCGCCGGAGCATTGCCTTTGGTCTATGCNGCTCTGCTCAACATGGGTCTGCCTCCTGTCGCCGAACTACAGCCCTGGCTGCCCTATTGGGACGACGGGGCGGGATTAATGCTGAACTATGGCCGGATCATTTTGGTGTTTATGGCCGGCGTTTTATGGGGGTTTGCAACGCTCTCGACAGGGAAGATGACCCTGCTTGTCTATGGGCTTTCGNTTGCGCCAGCCCTTTATGTATTTTTTTATGTGCACACNCCCCANGANCTGCTTTACGGGTTTGGCGCTNTTTTCGTACTTGATCTGGTTTTTTNGCGGTTGCGACTGGCGCCGCCTTGGTGGTTGGGATTGCGCTTGCCATTAACTATTATTGTCTGCGCATGCCTGTGGTTTGGCGCGCCAGTGTAAGCGGTCTGNTGTACCCAGTTGTAAACGGTCTGGTGCAAACATTCCNGTTCAGACGGTCCAANGTAAAACTGCGATGACATCTCCAAAGAGCTATAATACAGTTGAGCCAACCCGTTCGGCTTCTAATTTAGGGCTNACAAATTTTCTCCTGTGCAGGAACCATCTCATGACAGACATAGAAACGCTCCGAGTTTATGATGCAAAAGCGGCGGACTATGCCGAAATGATTGACAGCGANAACAAGGAAAACCCCTATCTTGAGCGCTTTATCGCCAAGGTGCGCACCCGCGGGCGCGTGCTGGATTTAGGGTGTGGGCCCGGTCTCNCCGCAAATCGTATGGCCACCGAGGGGCTGCAGGTTGATGCCATGGACGGATCGGCTGAAATGGTGGCTATGGCCGCCCAACACGATGGGGTCACCGCGTGGCAAGCCACCTTTGATCAGATCANAGGGACCAATATTTANGATGGCATATGGGCAAATTTCTGTCTGTTGCACGCCAGTAAAGAGGCGATGCCAGGCCACCTCGCGGCGCTGGTCACCGCACTCAAACCCGGTGGCGCNTTCCACATCGGGATGAAACTAGGCAGCGGCAGTCAGCGTGATGCGATCGGCCGCTTCTATAGCTATTATTCCGAACCCGAGTTAATCGCCCTGCTGGGTGCGGCCGGACTGACCGTTGACGAAACAGATCATGGCCGGACCATTGGCTTGGACGGCACCGAAGCCGACTGGATTGTGGTGGCCGCGCATGGCTGAGTTGTTCGCCTATACCGACGGCGCCTGCAGCGGCAACCCGGGCCCCGGCGGCTGGGGGGTGCTAATGCAAGCCAAAGACGGTCAAACTGTTCTTAAACAACGCGACCTTAAGGGCGGCGAAGCCGTGACCACNAACAACCGGATGGAATTACTGGCCGCNATCAATGCGCTGGAAACGCTGGACAGGCCCAGTGAAATCACCATCTTCACGGACAGCACCTATGTCAAAAACGGCATCACACAATGGATGCATGGCTGGAAACGCAACGGCTGGAAAACGGCGGGAAAAAAGCCGGTGAAAAACGTGGAATTATGGCAGCGGTTGGATGAGGCGCAAGCGCGCCACAACGTGATCTGGAAATGGGTCAAGGGCCATGCCGGCCACCCCGAAAATGAAGCCGCCGATGCGCTTGCCCGCGCCGGGATGGATCCTTTCAAACCATGACAGACGGCGGGCAGAGGGCCGCAACAGACAAAGCCTGCCCCGTGGTGTTGCGCAGCCCCCAAGGCAAGTGCGAGATACTTGCGTTTTGTCATCCTTTAGCCGGGCATCAGTTCGTCAAAGGCACAGTTGAGGCCGGCGAAACCCCCGCAGCAGCAGCCCTGCGCGAATTATACGAAGAAGCCGGTATAACGGCCCAAGCCATTACCACGATGCTGGGTTCATCAAACGCGATCCAATCAGGTGAAAAGTGGCATTTCTTTGTGGTCCAGACGGACCCTTTACCCGACAGCTGGCAGCATAAATGCGCTGATGACGGCGGGCAACTGTTTGGATTTTTCTGGCACCCAGTGCGACAGCCGCTACCAGACAGCTTTGAGCATCGATTTCACAAGGCGTTGCATTTTATCCGCGCTCAACTTGATTTACTGCCAGTGCCTTAAAGCGCAATGCAGCCCAAATACCTTTAGAAACCGAGTTTAAGTCCCACAGGTACCGGCCAACCCCGTAGAAATTCGCCAACATCCTGTGCCGCTTTTCCAGCCCTTTGTGCCCGGGTCACACACAGGGCGCCCGTACCGCAGGCGATGGTCAAAGACGCGTCCAAGACCGTTCCCGGTGCGGCAGATCCGGCACCGCACTCTGAACCCAAAAGTTTAACCCGTTCGCCATTAATCAACGTCCAAGCCCCTGGAAACGGCGCAAGCGCACGAATTTGATGGTCAATCTTGGATGCCGGTTGGACCCAATCTATGACCGCCTCAGATTTTTCGATTTTGGCCGCGTAAAGCACGCCATCATCTGACTGGGTGACAGCCGCCAATCCCGGTAACTGAGGCAAGACCTGCACGATCAATGCGGCCCCAAGCGCCGATAATCTGTCGTGCAGCCCCCCCGTGGTTTCAGCAGCGCCAATCGGCGTGCTTTGGCGCGCCAATACCGGCCCGGTATCCAACCCGGCCTCCATTTGCATGATGCAAACCCCGGTCTCGGCATCGCCAGACATGATAGCGCGGTGAATAGGTGCCGCCCCACGCCAGCGCGGCAGCAGGGATGCATGAATATTTACGCAGCCATAGGTTGGTTCATCCAATACAGTCTGTGGCAAGATCAACCCATATGCCACCACCACAGCCAGATCCGCGCCAAACGCGGCAAATTCGGACACGACACCGGGCTCTTTGAAGGACAGCGGGTGACGCACCACCAGCCCCAGCGCTTCGGCGCGGGCCTGTANCGGCGTTGGGCGCAGTTTTTTACCCCGCCCNGCCGGACGCGGCGGCTGGCAATACACGCAAGCGATCTCGTGGCCGGCTGCGACCAGCGCCTCTAACACCGGCACCGAAAAATCCGGTGTGCCCATAAAAATNAGTCTCACGCGCGTTTCCTCGCCTTGCGCANCAACATATCACGTTTCACTTTTGACAAGTTGTCAAAATACATCCGACCATTCAGATGATCAATCTGATGCTGCACCGATGTCGCCCAGAGCCCAACGAAATCGCGCTGTTCCAAAACCCCATCGGCATTCATAAACTGCACCGTTACAGCCCGCGGCCGCTTGATCGGGGCCCAAACCCCCGGCAGGTTGGGACTGCCCTCGTCATGGGGCCGCAACTCGATTGAGGCATGCAGAATTTCAGGGTTAGCCATACGGATCGCCTGACCACGGCTTTCGCTGGCATCCACCACCGCCAAACGCAATAAAACACCGATTTGTGGTGCCGCCAACCCAACGCCGGGCATCGCCTCCATTGTGTCGATCATGTCAGCCCAGATCCCATGGATCTCATCTGTAATTGCGCCCACCGCAGCGGCCACCGTTTGCAGCCGCTTATCTGGCCAGGGAATACACAGCCGTGCGGTCATAACACCCCCCTCATGCCATCGCCGCGCTGTAGCGCGCCTCAAGCTGTGGCCGGTCTGCCGGATCAACGCGGTCCAAGGTGACCAGACCTTGCAGATGATCAAACTCATGTTGGGCGCAGGTGGCTTCGAATCCGTCAAGTTGCCAGAGCTGTTTTTGGCCGTCCAGATCATAACTTTGCAATTTAATGCGGGTGGGCCGAATGATATCTGCCGTAATGCCTGGCAGAGACAGACAGGCTTCAGGCCGAGTGGCAATTTCCTCCGAACTCTCTAGGATCGTTGGATTGATANAGACTTTGGGCGTTAGCTCTCCTTCTTTCCAGCCACAATCCATNACAAAAAACTGCTGCAATATCCCAACCTGCGGNGCGGCAAGACCCCGACCTTGCGCCGCATACATGGTCTCGAACAGATCGGCGATGACCTCGGCAAGGTCAGAGGCATGCGCCACGGGTGCGCAGCGCTGGGACAGGCGCGTATCAGGCCATGTCAGGATCGGTAGAACGCTCATGCACGTGCCCGCTCGCGCTTGAGCTTTTGCATTTTCCGGGTAATCAGCTGTCGCTTCATTATGCCAAGGTATTCAATAAATAATTTACCATCCAGATGGTCGATCTCGTGCTGAACACAGGTCGACCAGAGCCCGGAAAAATCTTGTTGCTGAGGGATGCCGTCACGATCCAGCCATGTCACCGTCACCTCGGCGGGGCGCGTCACTTGACCGTAGTGGTCCGGGATCGACAGACAGCCCTCTTCATAACTGCTGGTATCCTCAGACTGCGCAATAATCTGGGGGTTGAACATAACCAAAAGTCCGCGCTCAGCGCTGTCATCTGGCGTACAGTCGAGTACGATCAACCGCTCAAGCACGCCCACTTGCGGTGCAGCCAAACCGATGCCAGGCGCGGCATACATGGTTTCCACCATATCATCTGCCAACCGTCGCAGGCCGTCAGACAGATCAGCCACAGGAGTGGCGGTTTTTTTCAACCGAGGATCGGGATGCAAGAGTATATTTCGTTTCATGGCCCTGATCTAGAATATGACGCACAAATGCGCAACGCCCTTGCAAGCGTCGGGTGATCGTTTAGATTTGCGCCCAATGGGAGAAACTTGAATGAATTTTGACGAGATTATTGACCGGCGCAACACGCATTCTTCAAAATGGGACAATATGGAACAGCTCTATGGGATATCGCAAGATGACGGCATCGCAATGTGGGTCGCCGACACAGATTTCCGACCCCCAGCCTGTGTTCAAAACGCCGTTGAAAAAATGCACGGACATGGCATTTACGGGTATTATGGCGATGACCGCAGCTATTACGAGGCGATTTGCTGGTGGATGAAAACCCGCCACAACTGGGAGATTGATCCAACTTGGATTTTTTCGACCCACGGGTTGGTCAACGGTATGGCGATGTGCGTCGACTGTTACACGCAACCGGGAGATGGCGTCATTCTGATGACCCCGGTATATCACTCGTTTTTCCGGGTGCTCAAAGCCAGCGGACGCGAGGTCGTTGAATGCCCTCTGGCCAATAATGCCGGCCGCTATGAAATGGATTTCGAAACTTGGGACACGCAGTTGACCGGCAATGAAAAAATGCTGGTGCTCTGTTCACCGCATAACCCCGGCGGACGCGTTTGGAGCCGGGATGAATTGCGCGGTGTTGCCGCGTTTGCCAAACGGCATGATCTGGTTTTAGTCTCTGACGAAATTCATCATGATTTAACGTTCCCCGGTCAAACCCACATTCCGATGACCGAAATTGATGGGGGCATCACCGACCGGCTGATTATGATGACGGCAAGCACAAAAACCTTTAATATCGCCGGTGCGCATACCGGCAATGTCATTATTCCAGACCCTCACCTGCGCGCACAATTTGGGCAGCGCATGACCGCGCTGGGTCTGTCTCCGAACCGTTTTGGTCTTTTGATGGCCGAAGCGGCCTATTCGCCAGAAGGTGCCAACTGGGTGGATGAACTGATGGCCTATATCGAGGGCAACAAAATATTGTTTGACGCTACAATTGCCGAGATCAAAGGCGTAACGTCAATGCCGCTGGACGCGACATATTTGGCATGGGTCGATTTTTCAGGCACGGGAATGGCGCGCCACGAATTCACCGAAAGGGTCGAAAAGGATGCGCGTATCGCGGTCAATCACGGCACCACATTCGGCGCAGGCGGTGCGTCATATTTGCGGTTTAATATCGCAACCCCACGCAGCCGCATCCAAGAGGCCTGCACGCGCCTGAGGGCGGCCTTTAGAGATTTACAATAAGCGAACGGCGTGACCTAACGCACTTCTAACAGGGCAACAGGTGCGTTTTCAGACCGGTAGAAATCGACCGGTGCCTGATCCGTCACCACCGTGTTACGTTTAAACTCAAACCGCATCTCACCGTTTTCTTCATCAGAGGCGATAATAAGGCATTCATAAAGGTGGCGTTCGCCATCATATATATCGACCAAGCCGCGCAAACCCGGCGCGGTGCCAGCCTCAAGCGAAAATCCATTATCCCAAAGACGCAGCACGCGAAAACTCTCTAGGTCGGTTTTGATCTTTAACCGACTGCTTTTACGCAGCGCCTTTATACGGGCCGCATCAAGCCCAGCCTGAACGTCTTGAGGCAAAAAAGTACTCATAGCAGATCCTCCAAAATCAGTCTGTCCGATTTCAGCGCAAGTGCAAGAAAAGATTAATGACATTTCTATGAAATTTTCAGATGTGAAAATATCAATTACCACACGGCGAGATGCATCGACCGCTAAAAGAAATTTAACATACTGATATATATATTAAATTTAAAAAATTCTACCTATAAAAGGCACCAGCTTTTAAGATTTTAGATTTGGGTAAGGCTTGGCAATAAAGTCACTTAATGCTAATTTCTCTGCACGCCCCACACCGTAAACTTGCGATCCTGCCAGCCAAGCGTGCCAATGATTCTTACGCTTCCACAACAAGCGCCAATCTGACTAATGCAGAACCAAAGCACAGCTTCAACGGCTGGCCAAATTTCCCGAAGAACTGCCCCAGCTATTCAAAACCAAAGGCTTGTGCCCTGCAGCAAAATTGTTTCAAAAGAGGCACGTCACCACAAAGACAGAAAGCAAAAGCCCGTGCCATACCGATCACAAGCCGCCATATTACCCCACAAAAGAGCGCACCAAGCTGGAGCTCGTGAATATTCTAACTGCCAGATTGAGGCGCGGCAATGAACACCTCGGAGCTTTTGGTCATTGCGCTGATTTTGGATGCCGTGATCGGCGACCCGAATTGGCTTTGGAACCGCGCGCCCCATCCGGTTGTGGTGATGGGAAAAATCATCTCATGGCTCGATCAGGCCTACAACACAGGACCGGACCGCAAACGCAAGGGCGTGTTGGCGCTGCTCGCTCTGATTGCCATCGCCGGCTGTACCGGTTGGATACTGGCCCTCGCGGGTCCGGTGGTCGAAGTCGTTCTGACGGTGATATTGCTGGCCCATCGGGGCCTGCTTGACCATATAACAGCCGTCGCCAAAGGGCTGCACATCTCCGAGGCCGAGGGCCGCAAACAGGTGGCACGGATTGTTGGGCGGGACACCAAGGATATGGACGCCAGCCAGATCGCCCGAGCCACGATCGAGTCCGCCGCCGAAAACCTCTCTGACGGCGTGGTGGCCCCAGCGTTTTGGTTTCTAATTGGCGGTCTTCCGGGACTATTGATCTATAAAATCACCAACACCGCCGACAGTATGATTGGCTATCGTAACGATACCTATCGCGATTTTGGTTGGGCCTCTGCCAGATTTGATGATCTGCTCAATCTGGTGCCTGCGCGGCTCACCGCAGCACTTATTGCGCTGATGCATGGCCAACACTGCAGCTGGCAGCAGATCAGGCGCGACGCCAAACTGCACCGTTCGCCCAATGCCGGCTGGCCCGAGGCCGCGATGGCACTGTCACTGGATGTGGCTCTGTCCGGACCCAGATCCTATGACGGCAAACCGGAAACCTTCCCTTGGGTCAACGCACCAGGCCGAACCGCTCTGGGTGTTGGCGATATCCACCAGACCTGTACCGCGCTGTGGAAAAGCTGGGCCGCACTGCTGGCCCTGCTTCAAGTGTTCATTGTCCTGCATGCCTTGTCAGTTTAGGTGGGCATGATAGGATGCCGTCAAAATCACCAGTTTTCGGAGCTTGCATGCGTTTTCTTATCTCCTCGCTGTTTATCGTTTTACTCGCACAGACCGTGCAGGCTCAGGCCGCCTGCGGTGGGTCATTTGCCAGCTTTATACGCGGCATAAAAACCGAAGCCCGGAGTTTGGGCTACAGCCGCAACGCAGTGGACCAGTTTTTTGAGGGGGCTGCCCAAGATCCCAAAGTTCTTAAAGCCGACCGCGCTCAGGGCGTGTTTCAAATGCCATTTGTGGATTTTTCACGGCGATTGATCAGCCAAAACCGCATCGACACAGGCCGTGCAAAAGCCGCCAAATACAGCCATATCTTCGATCAGATGGAGGCCGAATACGGCGTGTCACGTGGAGTACTGCTGGCGTTTTGGGCGTTTGAAACCGATTACGGAGGATATCAGGGGAATTTCAACACGCTGAACGCTTTGTTGACACTGGCTCATGATTGCCGCCGGCCACAGCTGTTCCGACCACAGGTATTTTCCGCGCTGGAACTTTTCCAACAGGGTGACTTTGATCCGGCGACCACAACGGGCGCTTGGGCTGGCGAGATTGGCATGGTGCAAATGCTGCCTGACGATATTCTGCACAATGGCGTCGATGGAGACGGTGACGGCGAAGTTAGTCTAAAGACCTCAGCCCCTGACGCCCTCCTCTCGGGCGCCAATATGCTGCGGGCCTTGGGGTGGCAGGCCAACCAACCATGGCTGCAGGAAATCTATGTACCAGATGATCTCGACTGGTCACTTACCGGTTTGGGCAAGGCAAGACCGGTGTCGGAATGGGCCGCACTTGGAGTGGTGCCGCGCAGCGGTGCCTTTGCAGCCCGCAACTTAATGGCAAACGTAATCCTGCCGCAGGGGCGCAACGGACCAGCCTTTTTGACCTATCCAAACTTTGACGTCTATTTTGAATGGAACCAAAGTTTTATATATGTCACCACGGCAGCGTATTTCGCCACCCGCCTAGAAGGGGCCCAAATCTTTGACGCCGGCACCCCGGACGTCGGCTTGACCGGCCCCGAGATGAAACAATTGCAAACGCTTTTGAAAAGCTACGGGTATGATGTCGGAGATATTGACGGCATCTTAGGGGCGAAAACGCGCTTGGCAATTCAAGACGTACAACAGCGTATTGGCCTGCCTGCAGATGCTTGGCCAACCCCGGCACTGTTGAATCAATTGTGATCAGGCCACCATTGCAGCCGCGCGTTTAAGATCAACAGACACCAGTTGGCTGACCCCCTGTTCCTGCATGGTCACCCCAAACAACCGGTCCATCCGCGCCATCGTGACTGCATGGTGGGTGATGATTAAAAACCGGGTGTCCGTGCGCCGGCACATTTCATCAAGCAAATCACAAAACCTTGTGACATTGGCGTCATCAAGTGGAGCATCGACCTCGTCCAGCACGCAGATCGGTGCTGGATTGGCCAAAAATACCGCAAAAATAAGCGCCATCGCCGTCAATGTCTGTTCGCCCCCCGACAATAGGCTCAGCGTCGACAGCTTTTTGCCCGGCGGCTGGCACATAATTTCTAAGCCGGCATCCAGCGGATCATCGCTTTCAACCATCACCAGACTGGCCTCGCCCCCTCCAAACAAATGTGCGAACAACAAGCCGAAATTACTGTTCACCAATTCAAAAGCCGTCAACAAACGTTCGCGTCCCTCGCGGTTCAAACTGGCAATTCCTGCGCGTAATGTTTTGATCGCAGCCTCAAGATCGGTCTTTTCAGACAGTAGCGTCGCATGTTCTTCGGCGACCTGCTTGGCATCTTCTTCCGCCCGCAAATTGACCGCCCCCAACGCATCGCGCTGGCGTTTAAGGCGGCTGACATCAGCCTCTAAAAGATCAGAGGCTGGGATGGTTTCCGGATCCACCGCAAGCGCGCCAAGCAATTCTTCTGGCGTCTGCTCTTGCGCCTCGGAAATACGATCGGCCGCATAGGTGACCGTTTCCTGTGCGGCATCGGCGCGCGCCTCGGCACCGGCGCGAATTTCGCGCGCATCAGACGCCGTACGTTCGGCGTCGCGTTCGGTCACAACCGCCTGCCGCACCAAAGCCTCTGCTTCAGCGAGGTGATCGCCGGCTGCCCTGCGCCGCACGTCGGCTTTGGTGATTGCCGTGTTCAGTTCTTCGCGTTTGCTGGCAATTGTATCAGGTGTCGCACTGGCGGTTTGCAATTCAGCCTCAGAAGAGAGTTTGCGCTCGGCCAGCTCGGAACTGCGGGTCTCTGCGGTTACCAGACGGTTTTTCCACACGCCAATCTCTTTGGTGACTTCCTGACTGCGACGGGCGCGTGCCTCACCCTCGCGGCGCAACGCATCCTGCGCGGAACGGTCAGCGATCATCTGGCTGCGCGCAGTCTCAACAATCGTTTTCAAATCCTCAACTTGTGCCCGCAGTCCATCCAGATCGGCAAGCTCTGCCAAAGACGCCTCTGCCTCGGCATATTGTTTTCCTGCTGTGGCGACCTCGTCATGATAACGCCGTACTACAAAGCTCAGGTCCTCTAGTTTTCCGGTCGCCAAATTCTGCTCAGCTTCGGCGCGACTCAGAGCGCGGTTGATCTCGGCCAGTTGCCTGTCGGCGTCGCGCCTGGCTTCGCGCGCGGCGGTGTCCGCCCGCGTCAGATCTGCCAGATCGGCGCTGCAAGCGCTATGTTCGCTTTGTGCTGCCTGCATTATCTCGTGCGCCTGCGCCGTCTGTTCTGTCAATTCTTCCAACCGGTTGCGCTGTTCCAGCCGCAGGGCCGCCGCAGAGGGCATATCGGCGGCAAGCGAAATCAATCCGTCCCATCGCCAAAGATCACCGTCGCAGCTAACCAAACGCTGGCCGGGTTTCAAATCACCCTGCAAGGCCGCCCCCTGCGCTGCGGTAACCAAACCGATTTGGTCGAGACGACGCGCCAGAACCTCTGGCGCCGAAACATGCAGACCCAAGGGCTGCACCTCGGCGGGCAGTGCCTGGGGCTGAGGGTACGTCGGCAAAGACTGCCAGCCTGAGCCATCCTCTCCGTCGAGGACTGGCGCGCGCAAATCGTCCGCCAACGCAGCCCCCAAAGCTTTTTCAAAGCCTTTATTGACCCGCAACTGATCAAGGATATGCACACCGTCACCGGCATCTCTGTCGACCAGCTTACGCAGCGCCAACAACTCAGCACGCAGTGCATTTGTGGCCCCTTCGGCCTCGGACCGGGCGGAACGGGCGGTTGTTTCACGCGTTTGAGCGTCGGTTCGTGCCGCTTCGGCCGCCAATAAATTCGCATCGGCCTGCGCTGCCATTGCCACCACATCAAGTTGCTGCTCGCCAGCCGTTTTAAACGCCTGTGTCGCGGTTTGCAGAACCTCTTGTGACGTCACGACATTGGCCTGTGCCCGAGCCAGTTCCGTTTCAGATTTACTGAGCAAAGCCTGACTGTCTTGTAAAAACCGCTGCACCGATTGATGACGTGCCGCCAGACGGGCGACATCTTCGGTAAGCTGCGACAATGCGGTTTCTTTATCTTTCAGCAAACCCGCCGCCTCACGGGCCACAGTGATGGATTGGTCCAGCTTTTCCTGATGTCCCTCTCCAGCTTTCGCCAGTTCTCCCGCCTCCCATTCGAGGCGACCAATTGTGTCACCAGCATCGCGGTTCAATCCGGCCTCGCGCGCGATATCCAAAGTCAATTGTTCAATGCGTCGACCAAGCGTTGCGATTGTCTGGTGTGCCTGTTCTTCTTGATCTTTCAGCGTATCGCGCTGAACCTGCAGACGCTGCAAGATTGCCGCCGCAATCGCCTCTTCCTCGCGCAGTGGTGGCAGCCCCTCTTCTAATTGCTGGCGCTGTGCGGAGACGGTGCGTGCCTGCGCTTCGGCCCGGCCGGCCTCAGTGATTTTTTGTCGCAAATCATCTTGCGCCAATTGCCGCGCTTCATCGGCCTCTTTCCAACGTCGATAGAGCAGCATGCCCTCAAATTTGCGCAGCTCTTCGCCGATATTACGGTAACGGGCCGCCTGTTTTGCCTGGCGTTCCAACTGCGACATCTGGCCAGCCAGTTGTTCTAGCACATCGTCGACCCGTTCAAGGTTACCCTCTGCCCCCTTAAGCTTTAACTCAGCCTCATGGCGGCGCTGATAAAGGCCCGAGATGCCTGCAGCCTCTTCCAGAATACGACGCCGGCTTTTGGGTTTGGCGTTTATCAATTCGGAAATTTGACCCTGTCGCACCAGTGCCGGGCTATGAGCACCGGTCGAGGCATCGGCAAACAGCATCTGCACATCGCGCGCCCGCGCCTCATTGCCATTGGCCTTATAGGCCGAGCCCGCGTCTCGGGTGATACGGCGTACGATATCCAGACTGTCGGACTGGTTAAACCCGCTGGGGGCCAACCGTTCGGAATTGTCCAGATGCAAGCTGACCTCGGCAAAATTGCGGGCGGGCCGGGTCGCAGCACCGGCAAAGATCACATCTTCCATGCCGCCACCGCGCATCGCAGTTGGACGGTTTTCACCCATCACCCAGCGCAGCGCTTCCAGCAAGTTGGACTTGCCACACCCGTTCGGACCGACAACACCCGTCAATCCATTCTCGATAATCAGGTCTGTGGGGTCGACAAAGCTTTTAAAGCCGCTCAATCTAAGTTTAGAAAACCGCACGTCGGATGCCCATGATTCTTATTCTGGATCAGATGTTCCGGCAAATCTGTGAATGAGTCAACGATCAACCACAAAATGTGGCGATGTACTTGAGTAAATGAACGAAATATAGTGCTTTGATCAGCACTGGGGTCATTCTGGATGTCAGATACTCTCGTGGTTTGAATTAAGGGGTCCAATGATGGTTATTATCGAACCGGGAAATCCAAAAGATACTGAGGTAAGGGCTTTGTTATCAAAAAGCCATGCGTTGATGGAACAGCTTTTTTCTCCCGAGGACAGTTTTGCCCTGTCCATCGACGATTTGTGCACACCGCAGATACAATTCTTTGTGGCACGCGAATATGATGTCATCCTCGGCTGTGGGGCGCTTGCTGTGAAGGCCGGTTATGGTGAAATAAAGTCAATGTTTATCGAACCTTTTGCCCGTGGCCAGGGCGTGGGCGCGAAAATTCTCAAACGAATTGAACTTGAAGCCCGGGTGGTGAACCTGCCAATATTAAGACTGGAGACCGGAGACGCGTTAAAATCTGCCGTGGGACTGTACCGGCGGTTGGGATTTAAAACATGTGGTCCGTTCGGCGATTACACTGAAAATGGTGTCTCGGTGTTTATGGAAAAGCCGCTGGGCTAACCGTCGCAAATTAATTCGTCCGGGCCATGACGATGTTCATAACGATCACATGAAAACGAAAACTTACGCCACAGTTTTGGTTTTTTGGCAGGCGGTGCACCATCGCAGGACAGCCCAAGCACCTGCACCGAAGGGTCGCCGATAACCCAGCTTACCGTGCAACCGCTAAGCCGTGCAGCCAGCGCCGCAGACCGGTGTGCAACCGATTCAAAAGTCGGATTCCACTCGAAATTCTTGCGTATGGTCTGGGCAACATTTGCCCCCACACGCACGTCGAATTCTCCACCACCCTGTTGCGCTCTTAATACAGGCAGATAGGCAAAGTCGTCGACATACGAGACACAGGCGGCGTTTGCGACCATAAGAAGAAATAAAATAAGCGGACGGATCATACTTAAACGTAAGGTAAATTACGTTAATAAACTCTTTAACTGGCCATGCTCACGGAAACTGGCACCGGCCAAATGTACTGACACCTATTGTTGGCTAAGGCCGTGCCAGATATACCGCACACGAAGGGGTTTCAAATGCCATTCAAGCAAGTTCAAACCGAAAAACTATCCAGCGCGGTCAGTCGCCAAATCGAGCAATTGATCCTGCGCGGCATTCTACGACCCGGTGAACGTCTGCCTTCCGAACGCGAATTATCCGAACGGCTGGCAGTGTCACGCCCCTCACTGCGCGAAGCTATTGCCAGTCTGCAGGCAAAGGGTCTTTTGGTCACAAAAGCAAGTGCTGGAATATTTGTGGCAGACGTTTTGGGCAGCGCATTTTCTGATGTTTTAATTAAACTTTTTGCCGATCACGACGAGGCGGTGTTTGATTACCTGTCGTTTCGCCGCGACATGGAGGGCCTGGCCGCCAGTCGGGCCGCCCGTCTCGCCTCTGACATGGATCTGCAAGTGATCCAAACACTGTTTCACAAAATGGAAATGGCGCACAGCAAACGCCATGCCGCAGATGAAGCCCGCCTTGATGCCGAATTTCACTTATCGATCATCGAGGCCAGTCATAACGTAATTATGCTGCATATGATGCGTTCGATGTATCAACTACTTCAGGAAGGCGTATTTTACAATCGCCGCGTAATGTTCAAACAACGCACGACGCGGGATGAACTACTGGCCCAACACCGTGCCATCAACGATGCGCTGCAAAACAGAGACCCGGCAGGCGCTCAAGCGGCTGTTGAGGCACATCTCAATTACGTGCGCGGCTGTTTGGAAGATCAAAATCGCGCCAATGCCAATGCCGACTATGCGCAGCGCCGGTTTGAGCATGAAAAAAACCGTCAATAATCTGGCCAGCACTGTCCACTTTGGACTGGATGTGACTTCAAAATCACTAGCGCATTATGTAGACCTTAGCCAAAAAATAAGCGTAAAAAAAACCCGGTTTTACACCGGGTTTTCATCGCTTTAGGTTCTGCTGCTCAATGCAATTTGGCGTCAATCTCTTTGATCGAATCGTCGATCAACTTATTGCCTGACGCAGCTGTCATCTGCTTTGCCAAGACATCCGTTGCCACAGCCATGGCGACGGTAATCGCCTGATTTTTGATCTCTTTGACAGCTGAGGCTTCGGCCGAGGCGATCTGGTCTTGCGCGGCAAGCACGCGGCGCTCAACCGACAATTTCAAATCTTCATTGGCTTGGGCAGCCGCCAGTTCCGCATCAACTTTTGCCTGTGCGATAATCCGGTCGGCCTGTTCCTGAACTTCGCGCTGCTTGCGTTCATATGACGCGAGTAATGTCTGCGCCTCTTCGCGCAGCGAGCGGGCATCGTTCAGCGTCGTGGTGATCTCATCGGCCCGTTTGTCCAAAAGTCCGGTCAAGATCGAAGGCACTTTGAACTTTACCAAAACCCCGATGAACAAAAGAAACGACAGCAGTACAATAAAGTTTGTATTGCTTAATGAGACAAAAGGACCATCCGCCGCCAGCGCGGGGCTGGCCATCACGGAGGCGGCGATCAACGTCAGTCTATACATTGCCTTCACCCTTTCATCTGTTCTGCAACCGCAGCGGAAATTGCTTCTGCATCCGCACTGCCACCGATAGCCGCAACCACCGCTGTTGCGGTTTCTGTAGCGACCAGGCTGACACTATCAAGAGCACCGGCCCGAATCTCGGCGATGGCCTTTTCAGACACAGCCGTTTTTGCAGCAATTTCGACGTCTGCCTTGGCAATGGCGGCATCCAGTTCGACTTGCATGTCGGCCTTGGCTTTCGCCACGATACTTTGTGCCTCGCTGCGCGCCTCAGCCAAAGCCTTGTTATAGGCCTCTTCGGCTGCGAGGGCCTGCGCTTTGAGATCCTCTGCCGCTGCAATATCGCCCGTGATTCTGTCCTGACGTTCGGCCAGCACTTCGGCAATGCGCGGCAGCGCAACGCGATCAAGGATAAGATAAATGGCCACCAAAGTAACCACCAGCCAGAAAATCTGGTTTCCGAAGGTCGAGAAATCGAGCTGGGGCATCCCCGGCGCGGCGTCTGCTGCTTGGCCTGCGGCGTCGTTTGTTTGAGTTGCCATTGTGTCCTCCTGAAGGAATTATCTATTACATTGGGCGGTGCATGATTGCCCCGCCCAACCGTAAGGATAAGGTTCCGTTAGGTTTAGACGGCAAACATCAGCAGCAGCGCAACGAGGAACGAGAAAATCCCCAGAGCTTCTGCAAATGCGATACCGATGAACATTGTGGCGGTCTGGCCTGCAGCTGCAGACGGGTTGCGCAATGCGCCAGACAGAAAGTTGCCGACCACATGGCCCACACCGACGGCGGCGCCGCCCATTCCGGTACATGCTAAGCCTGCACCGATATATGCGCCCATTTGTACTATGTCGCCTTCCATGTCGAATCTCCTTACGATTGGTTTTTAGTAGATTATTGAGAGTTGATTTAGTGATGCGGGTGCAATGCATCTTTCAGATACACGCAGGTTAAAATTGCAAAGACATAGGCCTGGATGAAGGCCACCAAAACTTCGAGCGCATAGATCGCCGTGATTGCGACAATCGCAAAGGGCGAGATCGCGAGGATCGCGGCAAAGGCTGCGAAGACTTTGATCACGGCGTGACCCGCCATCATGTTGCCAGCCAGACGAATAGAGTGGCTGAGGGGTCGCACGAAATAGGAAATAATCTCGATCAACGCAAGGACCGGGCGCAGAATCAACGGTGCAGAACTGATCCAGAACACGCCTAAAAAGCCCAAACCGTGCTTAACGAATCCCAGTATTGTTACGGTCAGAAATACTGCCATGGCCAACACGCCAGTCACAGCAATGTGGGATGTTGTGGTAAATGCCATCGGCAACAGACCAAGAAAGTTCGAAAACACGATAAACATGAACAAGGTCATGATATATGGAAAATATTTGACGCCGTCCTTGCCGGCGACGTCTTCGATCATCCGATAAATAAAGCCGTAAGCCAATTCACCCACAGACTGCATCCGCGTCGGGATCATCGCTCGGCGGGATGTTCCAAGGACCAAGAGCGCAAACACCGCCAGCACTGTAAGTGCCATCCACAATGTCACATTGGTCGGCGTGTACCACATCACCGTATCACCGCCAAACAGCGGATTTACGACAAACTGGTCCATCGGGTGAAATACCAGGCCGGTCTCTTCGCCTTGGGCTTCGCTTGCCATGTCTACGTCCCCTCGTCCTTGTCGGTTTGACCCGACTGCGCCCGCTGGATGTCCTGTGCGCTGCGAAGCATCGTCTTAACTCCGGCAGCAAACCCCAGCAATACAAATAACACCAGAAAAATCGGGAGTGTCCCAAACAGGCTATCCAGCCCATATCCGATGCAAAAGCCGATCAACAGACCCGCCACTAATTCCGTCACCATCCGCCAGCCCGCGTGGGCCTGAGAATGGTGATCTTCAATCTGGCTTTGGGGCCGGTGCACCGCCTTCGCGTTTGCGATCTTGTCTTCCAGCTGCGCCATCCGCTGCTTTTCGTCAGGATCGGTCACCGGTCAAAACCTCGATCAATTTCACACCTGTGTCTATGCCTGCGAAAAAGGTAAGTCAAGCTGATCACCATCATCGGTAAATGATACATAAATCATTGATAATAAATATATAAAATTTTTGTTGACGCTGTGAAAAAATTGATAACTCTCACGCGATCCACGCTGAGCACAACTTAAGTATATTCAACCGATTGGTTGACGATCAGGCAGATTTTGGCTTTATGCGTTTATGGCTGATCGGCTCGATATCATCTTTGCCGCTCTTGCGGATCCGACGCGCCGCAGAATCCTTGCGATGCTGCTTGAGGATGATATGGCCGTCACCGATGTTGCAGAACCGTTTGAGATGTCCCTTGCCGCTGTATCCAAACATCTGGGGTTGCTTGGCCGTTCGGGGCTCATTTCGCAGGAAAAACGCGGGCGGGTCAAATGGTGCAAATTAGAGCCGGATGCGCTGCGCGACGCCAGTGTCTGGATGCAGGGGTTTGGCCAGTTTGAGCCGGTTAATCTGGACGCCTTCGAGCGGTTTCTAGACACTGAATTACCGACGCAAACTGAATTACCTTTGCAAAAGGATCCGTAATTCCGGGTGTCAATTGGCCTGACCCAGCTTTGGAGAGGGCCGGCGAAGCGACAAATCCGCATCCGACATCCGGATCGGGGAGCGCACTCCGGGAATGCCGTCAAGCTCGATCTGCATCCCACGCGCCTGCACTTGTGGGTCGTCAAATACCTCACGCAGATCATTGATCGGACCGGCCGGCACATTCTCGGCCTCACAAGCCGCCAGCAGATCCGCTTTGCTGCGCAGGCGCGTGGCGGCCATGAGCCGGGCAATCATGTCCTCGCGGTTGGCCACGCGGTTGGTATTTTTTAAAAACTCTGGGGCCATGGCCATATCGGCCAGACCCAGCAGTGCACAAAGACGCTGGTATTGCCCATCATTGCCCGTGGCGATGATGATATGCCCGTCACTGCAATCAAACACCTGATAGGGCGTCAGGTTGGGATGATAATTTCCAGTACGTGCAGGAGGCGTACCGGTTGTCAGATAATTCATCGCCTGATTGGCGGTAACTGAAACCGCCACGTCAAGCAGGGCCATATCAATATGCTGGCCCAAGCCGGTGGTTTGACGCTGATGCACTGCCGCCAGAATCGCTGTTGTGGCATAGACGCCAGTAAAGATATCGGTGATCGCGACACCGGCACGCTGGGGCGCACCATCCGGCTCTCCTGTGATCGACATCAAGCCTGACATGGGTACCCTGAATGATGTAGTCATATCCAGNGCGATGGGCGTAGGGGCCGGTCTGACCGAAGCCAGTAATCGAGCAATAAATCAGCTTTGGATTTAGGGATTTCAAACTGTGGTAATCCAGTCCGTATTTTGCCAGGCCGCCCAGTTTGAAATTCTCAATCACAATATCCGCGTCCACCAGCAAAGCCCGCAACTCTGCCTGGCCCTCGGGCGTGCGGAAGTCGATGATCACACTGGCCTTTCCACGGTTGCAGCCATGAAAATAGGCTGCTGANGTCTCGCCGTCATGCTCAACAAAGGGCGGGCCCCACTGGCGGGTGTCATCACCTTGCGGCGNTTCGACTTTAATCACCTCAGCCCCAAGGTCGGCCAAGGTTTGCCCAGCCCAAGGCCCNGCCAGAATNCGGGCCAATTCGATGACTTTTAGCCCTGACAGCGGCGACATTATTTTGCCAACTGCGCGTCGATGATCTCAACCAGATCTTCATAGGACATATTGGCGTGTTTTTCCCCGTTGATCAGCAAAGTCGGGGTCGAGGAAATTTCATCGCGGGTGGTGTTTTCCTTGAACCAACCCACCAGAGCCTTAATTTTGTCACTATCAGTCAGGCAGCTCTCCAATGTGTCGTCGTCCAAACCGGCCAACCGGCCGATTTTACGCAGCTCGTTGGCCACCGCCACATCACTGCCAGCCCGAGACCATTCCTTTTGACCTTTGAAAATAAGGTCTGCGATCCCAAAAAACCGTTCCTGCCCGCCGCAGCGAGCAACCAGCGACGACCAGACACCCACCTTGTCAAAATAAACTTCGCGGAACACGAATTTAACCTTGCCGGTGTCGATGTAATTTTTTTTCAGCTTTTTATAGGGACCGGCGTGAAACGAGGCACAGTGAGGACAGGTAAACGATGCATATTCCACCACTGTCACGCTGGCATCCGCATTGCCCTCTATCATGTCGGGAATAACACTCTCGTTGACAGTTTTGGTTTCGGCCGTGGCACTAAGGCCCNNTTGAGTGATCAGCCAGCCACCAAAAATAAACGGTGCCAGCAAAGCAATGGCAAGTGAAAGCAAACGCGACATCAGGGATACCTTTCAGGTTTGGACATTTCTTTTTTCTTTGGATAGAACGTTTTTGCNCAAGGTTTCAAGCGCATGGCGCAAGCCATNGTCCTGAACCGTGCACGTAGCCTTGCTGGCTGCGCGTGCAATCACCGGATCATTTACCGGTTCAGGCGCGGGGGGTTTGGCCGGCTCAAAGCTGACCTGACCCTCGCAAAAACCGGTAGGTGCCGTCTGGGTGATCCGAATTTTTGAGATCGCGCTATAGCCATAAACCGCATTTATCTTTTCCCTCAGATTTTCTTTCTGCATCTCNAACATTGGCGCCTGCGCGCCCGTGGTCAGCAAGCTCAATGTCGCGCCAAATCCATCACGGCCATATTTAACCTCAACAGGCCGGGCGATCGCCGCGGTATGTGCGCCGGCAATCTCGGCCCAATGGGTCAGAAGCCGGGTCTGCGCAAAGCCGCGCGTCTCGCCCACCGATCTGATGCTTTTCTGCAGCAGTTTGCCGGTCCGGGCAAAACCTTTGGTACTGGTGCGGCGCTTGGACATGTGTTTTCTTTCAAAAGATGTCTGGTATTGTAACGCACAGAATGGCGGGTGCCAGCCAATTTACCGAATGGGAACGATCAAGATTGCGTGAGCCACCAAATTCAGAGGCGCTGCTAACATGGTATGATCGGCATGCCCGCGAAATGCCGTGGCGCGTGGGGCCAGCACAACGGCGCGATGGACAGCGGCCAGACCCCTATAAAATTTGGCTGTCCGAAGTTATGCTGCAACAGACCACTGTCGCCGCAGTCAAAGCATATTTTTTACGCTTCACCAGTCGCTGGCCCACTGTCACTGCCCTCGCTGCGGCCGAAGATGGCGACGTGATGGCTGCATGGGCCGGACTGGGCTATTATGCCCGCGCCCGCAACCTGTTGAAATGCGCCCGCACAGTGGTCACAGATCACGACGGGGCCTTTCCCACCAGCCGAGAAGCGCTGCTGTCGCTGCCCGGTATAGGGCCCTATACCGCATCAGCAATTGCCTCGATTGCCTTTGATAATCCCGAAACTGTGGTTGACGGCAACGTAGAGCGGGTGATGGCGCGCTTGTATGATATCCACACGCCCCTGCCCTCTGCCAAACCAGAGCTGACGCAACGGGCCAGGGGTCTGACCCCAAACAAACGGCCGGGCGATTATGCTCAGGCTGTGATGGATCTGGGAGCAACCCTATGCACGCCGCGGTCACCGGCCTGCGGCATTTGCCCCTGGCATACACCCTGCGTTGCCCGCAGCAATGGCACACAAGCCGAGCTCCCAAAGAAGACACCAAAAAAACCAAAACCGATAAGATACGGCATTGCCTATATCGCCAGACGCGCCGATGGCGCCTATTTGCTGGAACGACGGCCCGATAAGGGCCTGCTGGGTGGCATGCTGGGATGGCCCGGTTCGGAGTGGAGATCAGACCCGAGCGAAGCCCCGACAGAGCGCCCCCCGCTCGTGGCAAACTGGACAACTATCGCCACCGAAGCCCGCCATACTTTTACCCATTTTCATCTGCGACTTTTGGTCAAAACAGCGCTGGTACCGGATGACTGCCAAACCACCCGCGGCCGTTTTTTACCGGCCGCCGATTTCCGCCCCTCTGATCTGCCCACAGTGATGCGCAAAGCATTTGATTTAACACAATCTCCCTAATGGAATGGACCGTTGCCTGAGACGCCAGAGCCATATAGTATTGGTTATAAATTTATTGTATTAAAAATAAAAATCCATCGGATGGTTTCATGAGTTCTGCGCGCCAAATCGAAAAATTCACCTCAGTATTGCCCTATGCAATTTCGCTCGTCTTGTTTCCAATCGCTTGGTATAGCGGCTTGACAGGGNGTTGGTCGGTTGTGTTGTTGCCCCTGATCGGGTGGTTTTTATTTTCACTGGGCGACGCCGTTCTCGGGCTTAACACGCGAAACGCCGATACCGCCACGCCAGATCACCGGCTGGTATGGTACCGACGGCTGACCATCATATGGGTGCCTTTGCAAATGATCACCCTTTTTGGGATCATCTGGATTGCCACCACATCCGATCATCTTNGCACGCTCGAAAAAATCTGTCTGTTTTTCGGCCTTGGCGTCATCACTGGCACCATCGGCGTCAATTATAGCCACGAACTGATGCATAAAAAAAGCCGAACAGAGCGCCGCCTTTCAGATATCCTGCTGGCGATGGTGCTGTATTCGCATTTCAAATCCGAACATATGCTGGTGCACCACAACCATATTGGCACCCCGAGCGACGCGGCCACCGCACGCTATAACGAAAGCTTTTTCCGATTTTTCATACGGGTAATACCGCAATCTCTGCGCTCCAGTTTTGCGGCAGAAAAAGCCATGCTTTCGCGGAAAAATCTNCCGTGGACAGATCTAAGCAACCCATTTTTTCGCTATTGGGCGCTTCAGGCAACAATGATTTTTCTGGCGCTGGTGATTGGGGGTTGGACCGGTCTGGGGCTGTTTATCTGGCAGGCCTTTGTAGCGGTCTGGCAATTGGAGTTGATCAACTACATCGAGCATTACGGCCTGACCCGCAAACATCTGGGCAATGGTCAATATGAAACGGTCGGGGCCCATCACAGCTGGAATGCGGCGCATATGGCCTCAAACTGGCTGTTAATCAATCTGCAGCGCCACTCGGACCACCACATCAAACCAAATCGCCGCTTTCCTCTGCTGCAGAACCACGATGAGACCAGCGCACCACAGCTGCCATACGGCTATCATATCATGACGATCTTTGCGATGATCCCGTCGCTTTGGCGGCGTAGTATGAACCCAAGGGTGCAGCAATGGCGGAAAATGTATTATCCCGAAATCACCAATTGGACGCCCTATAACAAAGCGCTCAACCCGGTGCCACGTTAACCCAGAACCGTCTCAGCAGCAGCGCCAAGACGCAGAAGATGCGCCTCACCATTGGCCTTGCCGATCAGCATCATCCCACAACTCGGCATGCCAGTGGGCAGCGTAAGCGCCGACACCCCCATCAAATTGCCAATGCGCGTGTTGCGCAGTGTCAGCAGATTGGCCGTTTTATAATATTCCTCTTCAGTTTGCAGCCGCGCCATCTTTGGCGGTAAATTCGCGGTGGTGGGCACCAAAACTGCATCAAAGCCAGCCGTAGTTTCAAACCAGACCTGCCGCGCGCACTCGAGCATTTGCCAGGCCGCGACATAATCGGCAGCAGTATGCGCCGCCCCCGAACGGAACCGTTGCAAAATTTCGCCGTACATCATATCAGGATTGGCTTCGATCGTGTCTTTCCANGTACCATAGGCCTCTGACGAAAACAAAACAGCCGACTGCGCCATCGCGTCCGACACTATTGGCACCTCAAGCGATATGATCTTGGCGCCCGCCGCGCGTAATTTGTCGACAGACNCCTCGAAGGCGTCACGTATCACCTCATCCAAATCATCCANAGCGATTGTCTCAAGAATCGCAAACCGGGCGTTTGACAAATCAGTGGACTGCAGATCGGCGGGTTTACCCCCCTCAAGTGCCGCCAATAAAAGCGCCGCATCCTCCACCGAGCGCGTCATNGGTCCTGCGGTGTCAAACCGCGCCGCCAACGGCACAACCCCGGCGTTTGACAGCCGACCTGCCGTGGTCTTGAGCCCCACCAGATCATTCCACGCCGAGGGTACGCGCACCGACCCACCGGTGTCCGACCCGATTGCCGCGGCCGCCAACCCAAAAGCTACCGAGGCTGCAGCGCCAGATGACGACCCGCCAGGGGCCGCTTCTGCATCGTTGACGCAGGGTGGCGTCGCAGTGATCGGATTGACCCCTAAACCTGAAAACGCCAGCTCTGATAAATGGGTTTTCCCAAGACAAACTAACCCGGCTGCAGTGGCATTGCGCACCACTTCAGCATCAGCCTCAGGAATGCGGTCTTTCAACAAGGCCGTGCCCGCCTCGGTGGCGCAGCCGGCCGTATCAAACAAATCCTTCCAACTGATCGGCACCCCATCAAGCGGCGACAGACGCAGACCGGCGCCCGCCCGCGCAGCCGCTGCAGCCGCCTCGGCCCGGGCGCGGTCTGCCGTCACGCGCGCNTAAATCCGGTCTTTTAAAGGATGAGCTTCGATTGCGGCCAAATATGTCTCGGTCAATGTCACCGGATCAATCGATCCGTTCTCAATGCCGCGTCCTAATTCTGCCGCCGTCATCCCCAGCCAGTTTTTCATAATCCGCCTCCATTACATTAAAAAGACGGTAGCGTCAGCGCAACGCATGGACAATCCCGAATTCGTCTCCATATTCAGANCATGGAACATGATTGCGATATCGCCATCGTTGGGGGCGGCTTAAACGGACCGGCTTTGGCTCTGGCTGCAGCACAGGTCGGATTGCGGGTGATCGTACTAGACGCCACGTCCCATAAACCGCGAAAAAATGCCAAGTTTGATGGCCGCGCCTATGCCTTGGCGCTGGCGTCGAAACGGCTAATGGCAGCGGTCGGTGTCTGGGAGAACGTGGCCCAAGATGCCGAGCCGATGTTGAATATCCGCGTCAGCGACGGGCACGCCGGCGTCGGGGCATCACCGTTTTTCATGGATTTTGACCACGCCGAGCTCGAAGAGGGGCCGATGGGCTATATGGTCGAAGACCGCCACCTGCGCTATGCCCTGCAGGCCGCGATGCAGACTTCACCACTGATAGAGTATCGTCTTGCAACCCGGGTCACCGGACAATCCACTGGCCCCGAAGGCGTGACCCTTTCGCTGGCTAACAATCAGAAAATCACCACGCGCCTGCTGGTGGGTGCCGATGGGCGCCAAAGTGGCACAGCGGCGCGCGCCGGTATCACCTATACCGGCTGGCAATACGGCCAAACCGCACTGGTCTGCGCCGTAGAACATGACCGACCACATGGCGGCGTGGCGCATCAATTTTTCATGCCAGCTGGTCCGATGGCTGTTTTGCCTCTCTCAGCGCGCCGCAGCACAGTTGTCTGGAGCGAGAAAACCGATAGCGCTACAGTGATTAAAACGCTTGATGACGCGGCTTTTCTTGATGTTCTGCGACCTCGATTCGGTGATTTNCTTGGCGATATTGCGCTGACGGGCGGACGCTTCAGTTATCCATTGGGGATGATGATTGCCAAAAACTATATCGCGCCGAACGTGGCGTTAATCGGGGATGCGGCGCATGGCGTTCATCCGATTGCAGGTCAGGGTTTGAACGCAGGGCTNCGCGATGTGGCAGCGTTGATACAAGTGCTATCCGAAGCCAAGCAACGCGGTGAAGATTTCGCATCACAACCGGTTTTGGCCCGGTACCAGCTGTGGAGGCGCTTTGACGCCACAGCGTTAGCCGTGGCGACAGACGGATTTAACCGTTTGTTTTCAAACGATAACCCGATTTTAAGGTTGGGACGTGATCTGGGTATGGGTATGTTGAACGCAATGCCCAAAGTGCGCCGCGGTATCTTGCGCGAGGCGGCAGGGCTGACGGGAGATTTGCCTGATCTGATGCGTGAATAGCACCAAAGCTTACTCCAGCGCGCGCGCCTCATCAATCAGCATGACCGGAATACCGTCGCGGATCGGAAAGGCCAAATTGGCCGTCTTGCTGATCAATTCCTGTGCCTCGGCATCATAGCTAAGCTGCGCGTGTGTTTTCGGACAAATCAACGCCTCTAACATGCGTCGATCAAACTGTGGTTCCTTCACTGTAACAAACCCTCACTATCACCGCCGCGCATGCTATATTCTATTAGTGTAATTAAAGTTTCACGTCGCGTCGACAATGAGGGTGCCTCAAGCAGGGCCTGTTTATCTTCAGGGGCAAAGTCCAGCATCATCGAGAGCGAATTGATCAAAAGTTCGTCATCCGCTTCTTTCATAGTCTCCCAATCTGTCGCCAAATCGAGAGCCTCGAAATAGCGTGTCAACAGCGCCATAAACTTCTTTCTATCNAANCGCGCATCATGTTCAGTTTGACCCAAATCGAGATCAAACCCATCCCAGGTTACGCCACAGCGTCGGTANGGCGTAAANCCTTCAATCTCATTTTGAACCCTAAATCTTGATATTCCGGTAAGCGTCACCATGTACCGGCCATCCTCGGTTTCTGAAAATTGCGTTACCCGACCAGCACAACCGATCGCATGTAGCCTGTGGCCGGATCGGCCGGGCACCTCATTTGGCTGGACCATCCCAATCAACCGTTCGGGCGTTTTGAGCGCATCATCAAGCATCGCCAGATAGCGCGGCTCAAACACATGCAGCGGCAGACGCGAGCGCGGCAGAAGGAGCGCGTTCGGCAACGGAAATATAGGCAGTGCGTCGGGAAGGTCGATTGATGATTTCATATTNNNCAANCTAGTCCAAAAAGCGGTTCAGGCAATCCGCTTTAAGCAAATATTAACGAACTCAATCGACGACGCCCATTTAACACGACGGAATCCTCAGGTTTCAACGCATCAAAAATAGTGAAAAGCTGCGCTTTGGCGGCCCCGTCATTCCAGTCACGGTCCCGNCGAAACAGCTCGAGCAATTCATCAACGGCCGCCTGAGCATCACCGTTTGCATGCAGGGCTTGCGCCAAATCAAAACGCGCTTGCAAATCGTCCGGGGTCTGGTCGACAGCCGCCTGCAACTCGGCCACCGGACCCGCGTCAGCAGCTTGGCGCGCCAAAGCCAGCTGGGCAAAAACCGCCTCAAGCTCGGGCGCTGCTGAAATTTCGCTGGGCGCNCCATTTAAGATGGCCTCAGCCTGATCTAAATCCTCAAGAGCGATATGAGACCGCACAAGACCGGCGTAAGCCACTACGTGATTGGCATCTTCCTCAAGGATTGCCGCAAAAATCTGTGCAGCATCTTCAAACGTACCGTCAGTCATCATTTCTTCCGCAGCTTGCACCGCATCCTCAAGCCCATTGTCGGCAGCCTGACCACCACTGGCCTCGATCACACGTGCGATAAAAGCATCAATTTCGGATTGCGGCACAGCACCTTGAAAGCCGTCAAGTGGTTGGCCTTGCCAAAACGCATAGACCGTCGGCAATGATTGTATCCGCAACTGACTGGCAATACCCTGATTTTCGTCAACATTAACCTTGGCCATTTTCACCGCGCCTTTGGCAGCGGTGACGGCCGCCTCCAATTGTGGACCCAGTGTTTTACACGGCCCGCACCACGGCGCCCAAAAATCTACGATCACAGCGACCGTTTTCGAAGCTTCGATCACCTCTTGCATAAAGGTCGCTTCTGTTACGTCTTGGATAAGGTCGCTTGCTGCTTTGTCCGCAGGCGTTGTGCCAGTGCCCAGTTCAATCATTTTCCGGTGGTCCATCCGTTGGGTGATAAATTATGGCCTAGATGGATCATTCGGAGCCCTGTTTCAAGGGCTCAGATCAATTTG
This sequence comes from Marinovum sp., assembly GCA_002684375.1. GTDB lineage: Bacteria > Pseudomonadota > Alphaproteobacteria > Rhodobacterales > Rhodobacteraceae > CPC320. Next base: position 3,484 of record NYVC01000019.1, on the reverse strand, counting down.
AGACACATAACCCACTGCGGGAAAACCGGTGACCGGTCACACAGACAGCGGCACTGTGGCTTGAATAGGCCTGCGCAAGTCGCTTGGCAGTACAGCATCACAGATCAAAACTGGCCAGAACAGGCGCGTGGTCGCTCGGTTTTTCCCAGCCCCGCGCCGGTCTTACAATCCGGNTTGAATGTGCCGCCGCGCTAATATCGGNCGTGGCCCAGACATGGTCAAGNCGCCGNCCTTTGTCTGCAGCATCCCAATCCCGCGCGCGATAGGACCACCANGAATAAAGCTGACCCTCGGGAATATCCTGGCGCGTGATATCAACCCAGTTGCCCGCCGCTTGTGTCTCGGCCAATTGCGCCACTTCTACCGGTGTATGGCTGACCACTTTCAGCAGTTTTTTGTGGCTCCAGACATCGTCTTCGCGCGGCGCAATGTTCAGATCCCCGACCAAAATCGATTTTTTNGGCGGCGCGGCCAGAAACCAATCGCGCATATCGGTCAGGTAATCTAATTTCTGTCCGAATTTTTCGTTTTTGTCCCGATCGGGCACATCGCCGCCCGCAGGCACATAGAAATTATGCACNGTGACGCCATTTTCCAGACGCGCGGCCACATGCCGAGCATGACCCAAACCGGCAAAGTCCTGCGCGCCCGCGTCTTCAATTGGCAATTTCGACAGGATCGCAACCCCATTGTAGCCCTTTTGCCCCCGCGCCACCAAATACGGATNCCCAAGCGCAGCGAACTGTTCGGTCGGGATCAACTCGACCGGGCTTTTACATTCCTGCAAACACAAGATGTCGGGGGCCTCTTGTTGTAGGAATTGCACAACCAACGGTTCGCGCANGCGNACTGAATTGATATTCCATGTCGCGAGGGTNAATGACATAGGACGGGCTCCTTTTATTTGGGCAGAGTCCATCCTAGTTTTCACACAAGCGCAAGGTCTGGCGTATCCCGCGCAGTGGATTTTTTTTCAATACTGCACAACTTCATATTCGATCTCGTCGTGATCTTTGAAATAAAATCGCCGTCCAGGTGCGTAGTCTGCATGTGATTGCGGAGTAAAACCGGCTTTTCGCACTTGGGCTTCGACCAGATCCAGATCGGCAACCACCACCCCAATATGGTTCAATCCTGACAGACAGTGATAGCTGTCAGGTGCCGCATCAGTGGCCTCGTTTGAACAGTACAGAGCAACATAACTGNCCTCACTGCCAACATGCACCGACCGCCCGCTGCCAAGCGCTGGGCCTTGCCAACGTACTGGCCAGTCAAAAACCTCATACATCCAAGCTGCAGTTTTATCAGGATCAGAGACAGTAATGTTTACATGCTTTAATTGTATCTGTGACATAATAATATCCTTTAAATATGTTGAATATAACGACGGTAATTGCTAAAGTTAACTTGAGGTCAAGCAAATTATGGCACTTATATGAAAGAATATGCGATCGGCTATTTGGCACAGCGTACCGGCTTGGCTGTCTCTGCGATCCGGCATTANGAAAGCCAAGGTCTGATCAAGCCCAACCGCACCACATCTGGGCAACGCCNGTTTGCGCGCTCGGATATTCGCCGTTTGTCGTTCATTAAGATTGCGCAAAACCTTGGATTCAGTTTGCCCTATATCCGCGACCTGCTGGCCAGCTTGCCAGACCACCGGACCCCGTCAGCAGCCGATTGGGCCCGTATTTCGAAGAATTTTGAAAGCGTTTTAAACACCCGCATAAAGNGCCTAGAACAGCNGCGCGATACGCTGAGCAGCTGCATTGGCTGTGGGTGTCTGTCGTTAAAAAGCTGCGCTTTGTACAATCAAGGCGACCACGCAGGACAGCGCGGCACCGGAGCGATGTTTCTTCTTGAGNCGTCAGAACACACCNCAAAATGAAAAGGACCCGAGGCGCGCCTTGGGTCAAGTTCAACAGGGAGACACATGTCATAACCCGGACATGCGACGGGGTCCAAATCTAACTGACGACAACCTTGGCGAGCAATAATGGCAAAAAAATGTCCAAGTCCTAATAATTCAACCGGTACCCGCCAGTTTCGGTTAGCAAAAGCTGTACATTGGCAGGGTCAGGCTCAATTTTTTGTCGCAAACGGTAAATATGGGTTTCAAGCGTATGGGTTGTGACCGCAGCATTATATCCCCAAACCTCTTGTAACAACATATCGCGCGGCACCACGGGAATAGGGGCCCGATACAAAAACTTCAGGATGTTGGTTTCCTTCTCAGTCAAGCGGATTTTTGTATCATCGGCGCAGACCAGGAGCTTGAGTGCCGGACGAAAAGAATAGGGACCAAGCTTGAACACCGCGTCTTCTGATTGCTCGTGTTGGCGTAACTGCGACCGGATACGTGCCAAAAGCACGGGAAACTTAAACGGCTTGGTGACATAATCATTGGCGCCAGCATCAAGGCCTAGAATTGTATCAGCATCGGTGGCATGCCCAGTCAGCATGATCACCGGCGTTTTCAAACCCTGCTTGCGCATTAGGCGGCACAGCTCACGACCGTCAGTATCCGGCAGGCCAACATCAACAATTAACAGATCAAAAAGCCCATTTTTCAGGTGCTGCAGCGCATCCGCGCCAGTGCCAGCTTCGACCACGGCAAACTCTTCGGTCATCACAAACTGCTCAGTCAACGCCTCGCGTAGATCATCGTCATCATCAATCAGCAAAATTGTTTTCACCTGGGTCATGAGACACTCCTTTAGTTGCCTTGCTGACATGGACCTTTAGATACCGCTGTGCAAGAAGTGCTACACTGTTTCACGCAGTCGTGTAGCATGAGATCGAATTGTTTCACTTTGCAACAGACTACGACACGAACCAGAAATGAACTTGGACGAGGCTACGATGAGTTTTGCCCCAGATATGATCGAAATGCTTGCGCGGGCACGGGCAGATTTGCGCATGGGTGTGCCGGTTGTTTTGGACGGTGCCAGCCCTGTTATAATGTTTTCGATAGAAACGCTGACCCCGCAGCGTCTGACACAGATAAAAACTCTGGGCACAGAGGCGGTACTGGTGATCACCGTACAACGGGCCAATACGTTGAAAGCCCCTGCCTATGATGGTGATATTGCGCGTATCGCCTTACCAAAAACCGTAGATACAGCATGGATCACCGCCATCGCAAATCCTGCGGACGATCTGCGGGCCCCCATGAAAGGCCCGCTTCAGTGTCAGCGAAATGGCGATGCAACCGCTCATCGCGCAGCGATCAAACTGATCAAGTCGGCGCGGTTATTGCCCGCCGCACTGGTGGTGCCAGTTAGCGGGGCGGCAGAGTTTGCCACAACCAACGCCCTGACATTGCTGGATTTGGCGGCAACCCAAACCCATCTTGCCGCGCTCAGCCCGCTGCATCCGGTGATCCACGCCGCCCTGCCAACAACTGTATCAGATGTTGGACGGCTGCATGTGTTTCGCCCCGAAGACGGTGGAGAAGAGCATTATGCCATCGAAATTGGCAATC
>NYVC01000117.1 GCA_002684375.1 Marinovum sp. | reverse complement strand
AGCGTCGAGACGGCCTATATTGAGCCAGGGTCCCCATCGCAAAACGGCTGCTGTGAGTGCTTTAATGCCCGCCTTCGCGATGAGGTGTTAAACGGTGAAATCTCCTATTCGCTCAGAGACGCGCAAATCCAAATCGAGCGGTAGTGACAGCACTACAATGCCGTCAGACCTCACAGCGCAATTGGGTACCGTCCCCCTGCGCCAGAGAGTATCATAACTGTAGACCAAAATTCCATTATGCATTACCATTAAACATGGACCACTTAATCGGGCATTCCACTGAGCTGCAGTCATTGACACCTTACCAATCAGCTTTGCCAAATTAGCTTAAGACCAAGGGTTTCCATTCTATAGTCACGTTGCGATTGATTTGTGGGCGCTGATCGTGGGTAATAAAATGTAAATAGTTAAAAAGATGCTTATTCGCGCTTATTCAAGTTAATTTGAACTTTTTTTCTATATATTTTCGCGCAATACTTTGCGCAAATGTGCGCACAACTAAGTTTAGGTCTAGCAAAAACCTGAATCGCAAAAATCTCCGCATTCGATATGAAAAGGTGTCACGAAAATGTTTGAGTCCTTTTTTCCAAAACCAAAGGTGTTTTTCTTTTCCCTCGCTATTTGGGTCGTCTTTTTAATAGCGCTTTGGTATTCTGTTGGTGAGAGGCTTGGTCAGGTAATTGGATTTGATTTGAGCGTCAGCGAACCGGTAATTGGGTTAGGTCATTTTATCACACCGGAATTTTTATGGTTCGATACCTATTATCTTCTTGGAACCTTGGGGTTTTACTTTTTTTGGCGTCGTCATTCAGCGCATGTTTGGCAAAATTGGTCCGTTCTGGGTTCGGCCTTATTGATTTATCTGTCCTATGCGTCTGTGCAGGTGTCTGTGGTAATTAATGCATGGTACGGACCATTTTATGATGACATTCAAAAAGCGCTTTCAGGAAATGGAGCAATCCCGGCTAGTCAGATTTACGGCCATTTCATTGTTTTCTGTACAATAGCTTTTCCTTATATTGCGTTTATAATCGCAAACAGGTTTTTCACGTCACATTTTATCTTCCGTTGGCGCACAGCAATGAATGATTTTTATGTAAAACGCTGGAAACGAGTGCGCCATATTGAGGGGGCATCCCAACGGATACAAGAAGATACAATGCGCTTNGCNGCCATAATGGAGGGCTTNGGTGTCGCCTTTGTAGACTCGATCATGACTTTGATCGCATTCTTGCCGGTGTTGGCTGCATTATCTGTGCATGTTGAAACCTTACCAGTTTTAGGGTCAATCCCTTACCCTCTGGTAACCATATCGATTGTTTGGTCGATTTTTGGCACCTTACTGCTTCTTCTGGCCGGCATCCAGTTGCCTGGTTTGGAGTTTAGGAACCAGCGCGTGGAAGCCGCCTTTCGCAAAGAATTGGTTTTGGGCGAAGATAACGAGGATAAGGCCAAGCCAATGACATTGCATGATTTGTTTGCAAACGTGCGCAAAAACTATTTTAGGATTTATCTGCATTACACGTACTTCAACCTATTTCGGTATATGTATATTCAAGCCGATAACGTTATTGCCTATATTTTCTTGGTACCAACTATTATTTCAGGACGCATCACACTTGGGATCATGAACCAGATCCTGCGGGCGTTTGGACAAGTTGCATCTTCGTTTCAGTTTTTGGTCTCGTCATGGACCACGATCATTGAGTTGATTTCAATTTATAAGCGCTTGCAGGCCTTTGAAGCCGCAATAAATGATCAACCCTTGCCACAAATAGATCAGAACTTTGTCGAGAGCGGGCATCAGGAGGATTGAAGAGAAAAAATGTGCCGATTTCCCCAAAATACGTGATCAAGGCATCGTTTTATAGAACTAAAATGTTACACAACATCTGCTGATCAGAACATAGTCGGGCCGATTTTGATGCAGAGATTCAGGACGCAGCCACCGGTTGGGCGCAAATGCCCTAAAGTGCGGGGAGATAAGCCCGGAGTTTGACACTTATACTACGATTGGAATTGAAACGCGGGTCAGATCCGACTTAAGCTTTGCCGGCTAAGACCGCACAAAAATAGATATGAAAAAGAGAGATAGCCATGAAAATTGATACATTTGGTGTAGAAATGTGGATGAACGAATGGGAGACGAAATGCGAACTGAACTTAGCTGAAACTTGTGTTGAAAGCCTAACCATAAAGCAGCTCCTAGAAATCACAGGGAGGAATGAAGCCGACCTTTCGGCGCTGTTGCATTTGAAAATGACATATGGGGAAATCAAAGGATCTGACCGTCTAAGGGCTGCGGTTGCATCCCTTTACAGCAAACAGAATGACACCAACATTTTAATCACTCACGGTACAATTGGGGCCAATATGTTGGTTCATAAAACTTTGATCGAGCGTGGAGATCGGGTGATTTCAATTGTTCCGACCTATCAACAACATTATTCAATTCCCAAAAGTATAGGGGCTGAAATGGAGCTCTTACACCTTCGCGAAGAGACGGGGTGGTTGCCAGATCTGGAAAAGTTGAAAAAACTCGCGGGATCCGGCGTTAAGCTTATTGCGCTTACCAATCCAAACAATCCAACAGGCGCACTCATCCCACGAGAGATGCTGGAAGAAATCGCCGCAATTGCACGCAGTGTTGGGGCTTGGATCCTTTGTGACGAGGTGTACCGTGGCACAGACCAGCAGGGTCAAGGAATGACCGCATCAATGGCTGATATCTACGAAAAAGGGATAAGCACTGCTGGCATGTCCAAGGCTTATAGTCTAGCGGGTCTGCGGCTTGGTTGGATCACTGCGCCAGATAATTTTATTGAAGATGTGATGATCCATCGTGACTACGACACAATCAGCGTTGGCATGATAGATGATCATTTTGCAACCCTTGCTCTCGAAAATAGTGAGCGTTTGCTTGAACGCTCGCGCCTCATAACGCGGGGGAACTTGAAAACGCTCTCCGATTGGATGGCAACACAACCCAAACTTTCTTGGGTCGAACCAAGGTCAGGGACAACGGCGCTGGTGAAGTTTGACTTGGATATGAGTTCATACGAGTTTTGCATTTCACTATTGAAACAGACGGGCGTGATGTTCACCCCAGGATCATCGTTCGATATGGAGGGCTATGTTCGTATTGGGTATGCCAACAACCCCAAAATCTTACAAACCGGATTAGAGCGGGTCTCAGACTTCTTATTGCGTCACTAATATTTGGGGATTTTCGATCAGCATGACAGTGCATTTACCTTTTTTGCGCCGTTATCTGNTGAGATCGGAGATCTGCGGCACACTGCAGCAATTTTGGTGCTTTAGCATCCCAGCCGTCATGGGCGTGGGCTTAGTAAGCCCACGCATATTGAGCGATGTGAAAATTTATTGGAAAGCAAAATGATCTGGAATGAAAATTACCAGGTGCGATTGTCTTTGCAGCCACAATGGCAAGCTCATTATTTTTGCGAAATAAAAGAGATTTTTCGTGGTATGGGATCGCATTTTCTAACGTTATTTTCGGCATAATTTCATATTGGTAGTGCTATTATACAATTATCCCTCTCCGAGTATCACCGAGGCAAGCCAAAGAGAGGTGAACGGGTATTGTAGATAAAGCTGCTAGAGACAAAGTATGTGTTTGGGTCCCACTGAAGCGCTCAGCCATGAGGGTTCTCTACACGTGGCCAGATCTTCCGCATCAGGTTGTGATATGCATTGGTTTCAGGCTGGCTGGGATAGGGCCCGTCAACTGCTGCGTACAGGATATCATCAGATATTCGTGAGAATGCATCGTAGAAATGATTTGTAGACTTAACGACCAGAATTTTCTTTTTCTTCAGGTCAATACCAAAATTGGAAAATGCGTCTGGGTTGAATACTTGGCTTCGCACAGAGTTCAGGATTACGTCAATACCACCGACCTCAATCCAGACCGCGTCACCTAAGGGAACAACGCTTTGGCCAAAGCTTTGTACGGCCTCACGCATCGTTTGCCTAACAATGACGTCTGCATCCAGCGGTTCACCCGCAAATTCGGAGAGTTTTGCACCAAAGCGGAGCCGAAAGGTTGCTCCCACTCCGGCAGAAAAGCAGGTGCGGACTGCGATTGGGTCCCAAATAGTTGCCAGAGCCGCATCCTTGATACCGCGCTTCAACATTTCCCGAAGCAAAATCGTGGAATCTCCCGGTACACCCCCGCCGGGATTGTCCCAAACATCAGCGATTACAACGGTTGATGCAGTTGAGACCTCTGCTGTATCAAAGGCCACCTTTGCGGTCAAAAACTCTGGTCGAGTCTTGCCACGCATCGAAAAAAGCTCAAAACCGAGCTCAGCGGCCAGACGATCACCTTCAGATTTTGCATTGTCAGTAATCACCAAAATCCGAGATCCGAGATCCGGCACGTCCCCGGCCATAAACCCGTGAATAACCGAAATAGAGAGGATGTTTTTTTGTGTCTCTAGCAACTTTATTTTGTCAATAAAACTGCGCATTGGCTCGCGGCTTGTTGGAAGAACTTCAATCATTTTGCAGTCAAAGGTGCTGATCACAGGTTTGACCTTTCCAAGCGATGCGAGATGCGTCAATTCCACCAAAACTTCTGCTACCTGAACAAAATCAGTATGTGGAAACTCCTTGAAGACAGTGATCAAATTGAGATTTTTAGTCCGCAGCTCCGAGAGGTGGCTNTGCGGATCAAAGGTNGCTCCGATAATTGCAGACGGCCCTACAATTTCCCGAACGGCAGACACAAGCTCGCCTTCGCAATCCAGACAATCTTGCGAAACCATTGCGCCATGCAGACCTAGNAAGACGATATCAACCGGCATCGCNGCCTTCAGTTCATTCACCAGTTGATCACGCAGAAATTCCCAAGTCTGTTGGTTCACGATGCCGCCTGGCTCAGCCCAAGATGCGGTGCCTTCAATTATCTGCCAGTTTAATTCATCAGCGCGAGCCCGGGCCGCTGGATAGATAGCGCTACATAAGGTTGGGGTTTTGGGATGTTGACCGGGCGAAGCATAAAAGCTTTCTTTGAAATCTAATATGTCTGTTCGCAAGGGAGAAAACGTATTGGTCTCTGTCGCAATAGAACCAAGGAAGACGCGCTTAGGGTTTTGCATCATCAGGCCTCTTTTCCGATAGCAATCCGTGGAATTGAATTTAGTAGCTTGCGCGTATACTCATGTTGAGGCGCTTCAAATATCTGATGCTTATCCCCAATTTCTACGATTTTACCTGCAAGCATTACGGCGACGCGATCGCTGATATGCCGCACGACTCCCAGATCATGGCTAATGAACAGCATTGACATACCGCTGTCGCGCTGCAGCTTTTTNATCAGGTTGAGAACTTGCGCTTGAATTGAAACATCCAGTGCNGAGACGGCTTCGTCTGCAATCACCAGTTTCGGCTGCAAGATCATAACGCGCGCAATGCCAATCCGTTGCCGTTGACCACCTGAGAATTCATGCGGATGTCTCGACATGATTTTTGGGTCCATTCCGACGCGTTCAAGTGTTGCTGCAATTTTGCTTCTTGCTTCGTTCCAGGTTTTGCAAAGACCGTGGATAAAGAGCGGNTCCCCCAAAGTTTGTTCAATTTTGAGGCGGGGGTTGAGAGANGCAAANGGGTCTTGAAAAATCATCTGAATTTCCCGACGCAATGGCCGGAATTTATGTGGGGTCATCGACAAGAATTCTCGACCTTCAAAAAACGCCTGTCCCGAAGTCGTCTTTTCTAGGTGTGTCAATGTACGCCCNACCGTTGATTTGCCGCAGCCAGACTCACCCACGAGACCGAGCACTTCACCCTGAGCGATGTCGAAGGATACCCCGTCAACGGCCTTCAATACCTTTTTCTCNCCAAAAAGCCCCGCCCCCTTTGTCTGGAAGTGGGTCTTGAGATCAACAAGGCGTAACAAAGGGTCCGTCATGACCGATCCTGCCCAGCAAAATGGCACTGCACGCTGTGANCTGGCTTGAACTGGGTTGTCTGTGGCGCCTCACAAGCGCACAGCTCTGTTGCCAGCTCGCACCGTGGCTGAAAGGCGCACCCGGTCAGAGTTTCTTCCAAAGTTGGCACGCGTCCCGGTATCGCCTCAAGCCATTCAACGTCGCGGTCTACCACAGGAATCGAGTTCAGCAGGCCGCGCGTATAAGGATGGAGCAATTCCGCGAATAAGTCTGCTGTTGAAGCCGCTTCAGCAATTTTACCGCGATACATCACAGCAACTTTGTCGCAAGTTTCCGCAATGACGCCCAGATCATGGCTGATTAGAACAATGGCCGTGCCCATGCGNGATTGTAGGTCCGCCATCAAGTCAAGAACTTCTTTTTGGACAGTGACATCAAGGGCGGTCGTCGGTTCGTCTGCGATCAAGAGTTTGGGGTCACACGAAAGGGCCATCGCAATCATGACCCGTTGTCGTTGACCGCCAGACATTTGGTGGGGAAAGCTATCAATCCGTTCGGACGGATCCGGAATCCGAACGAGGCTTAAAAGTTCAACAGAGCGATCACGGGCTGCGGCATGCGACAGGTTTTGATGCTGNCGGAGATTTTCAACGATNTGATCTCCGATCCGGTAAACAGGNTTTAGGCTCGTCATCGGCTCTTGAAAAATCATGGCCATGCGATTGCCCATAATCGCACGCCGCTCTCNTTCNGANAGTGCGAGNAAGTTCATCCCGTCAAAATGAATGCTCCCACCCNTAATNCGCACNGGAGATGTCCCCAATAGTCCCATAATCGCAAGGGATGTCAGNCTCTTGCCACACCCGCTTTCGCCAACAATTCCGAGAGTTTCATTTTCGTCAACTGTAAAAGATACACCCTGAACGACCGGCAAAAGGTTTCTCTGGGTGCTCACAGCGATTTCAAGGTTCTCCACTTCCAGCAATGCCATGGTCAGACCCCCGCGATGTCGTCTTTGAAGCGGGGATCGATACTGTCGCGTAACGCATCACCCACAAGGTTCATCGAAAATACCGACACCACAATGAGCATNCCGGGATAGATCAGCAGCCAAGGNGCNCGGGTTATATAAATACGTTCTTCTGACAGCATATTGCCCCAACTTGGCACNTCTGGGGGAAGACCGAGGCCAAGAAAATCAAGTGCGGCCGCCTGAAGCTGGGCGAAAGCAAAAATGAAACTGGCCTGCACCAACAAGGGAGANAGAAGGTTGGGCAAGATGTGCCGAAAGAGGATAGANGAGTTCCCTGCNCCGGAACAAACAGCGGCATCAATAAATNNCTCGCCCTTCAATTTCAACGTCATACCGAAGAGTATACGGGCAGTTGTTGTGGCGTAGACGATACCTATCACAAGGACCGTATTGACCACGCTTCGTTCAAGNAGTGTAATNAAAACAAGCGCCATCAGCAGGGCAGGAAAAGCCATCAAGACATCGACTGCCCGCATCAAAAAATGACCTAGGCGGGTAAAGTAGGCTGAAATCATACCGATCAATCCGCCACAAAAAAGAGCGACTAGGACGCTACCAACCCCAATAATTACTGTCATTCGCGCACCATAAATCGCGCGCGAAAAGGTGTCGCGTCCAAAGTGATCAGTACCAAACAGATTTGGCCAACCTGGCTCAGTCAAACGACCAACCGGGTCAATCTCAAGCGGATCAAAAGGTGCAACAAGCGGCGCAATGATTGCAGCCACCACAATGAGGCAGAGCCAGAGGAAACCAGCCGTGGCAAGCTTGCGGCCAGCAAATGCATCGCGAAGAAAAATCAAAGTATTCATTTCAGTGACACCCTGGGGTCCAAGCGTGCATAGGCAAGATCCACCAAAAGATTAATGATCATGTAAAGGACGACGATTACAAGNATCACACCCTGAATTACAGGATAGTCGCGGCGTAAAATCGACTGGACAACCAGACGCCCGATCCCCGGCAGCGAAAACACCGTTTCAGTTACCACGGCCTCCGAGATCAGTGCCGCAAATGTAAAGCCAAATGCNGCCGCAACAGCGATAAGCGCATTCCTGAAGACGTGTTTTATAGTTACACGGGCAGGGTGCAAGCCTTTGGCACGCGCCGTGCGAACGTGGTCTTCGCGAGCAACGTCCAACATAGATGAGCGTACCAAGCGGACGATTAGAGCAGCGTTTGGGGCGGCTAAAGTGAGGCTTGGAAGAATTAAGTAGCGCAAATTAGTTATGCCGCCATCGTCTGACAGCGATGGAAATCCCGAGCTTGGGAACCACCCCAGCGTCACTGAAAAAATCATGATTAGGTAGAGGCCCAGCCAGAATGTTGGCATGGAGGCGGCGAGCATGGCGCCACTCGAGGTGATTTGGTCAACCCAAGTGCCGTGTTTTGTGGCGGATAGAACTCCTATAGGTAAACCTATCAAGATGATCCAAAACATCGTCATTGACGCAAGCAAAATAGATGTTTCGGCTCCGCTTCCTATGACTGCTAAAACTGGCTCACGAAAAAATATGGAAACGCCAAGATCACCCTGCAAGACATTGCCGAGCCACAGAAAGTATTGGATCCAAAGTGGACGATCAAACCCCATTTCAGCAGAAAGCTGTGCGATTTCTTCAGGTGTAGCCGTATCCCCCAACAGGATCGCGGCAGGATCGCCCGGGATTAAGTGAACAAAAAGGAACACCAAAATCGAGGCTGCCAGAAGTGTCGGGATAAGCGTGAAGAGGCGCTTGACGGTGTAAGCGAGCATGTCAACCTCAATAAAAGAAAGTCAGCAGTCTAGCCCCCGCCATGCAACATGGCGAGGGACAGGGAGTGGTTTTATTTAGAGACATTCCAGAAGCTTGGCCAGATCAAAGTCTGTTCACCAAGTCCATTCAGTTTTGGAGAGGCGATATTGTAAGTATAGACATCGCCTGTTTTCATTGTTGGCACCTGCTCATAGATCAGAGCTTGAATCTCACCCCAGATTGCCTGCCGTTCTGCAGGGTCCGAAGACGCCGTGAAACGATCTTTCAGCGCCTTTTTTTCTGGTGTTGCCCACCAGCCAGGATAGTTATCGTTCATGACCGAGATCAGGATTGGATCCGGTACAAAACCGTGATGTGTAAAGAACAAATCCCACTGGTCAGGCTGTGCACGTTTCTCGATCAGGGTCGCCCAATCATAGACTTGTAGGTCAATATTAAATCCAGCCTGCGCAAGTTGTTTGGTGTAAACAATCGCACTGTCATAATGGAACGGATAGTTGGTTGAGACCATAAACTTGATCGGTTGACCATCATAGCCGGCCGCTGCTGCCATTGACTTGGCGGCTTCGGCGTCCCCTTTGCTGTAGTTTTCTGTACCAGAAGTCGTGGCCCAAACGCTGCCTTGAGGGGCGAACGATCCATTTGCACGCCATAGGCCTTCAGGGCCAATCGCGACTTGCAAGGCAGGTGTTTTGTCGATTGCAGTTTGAATAGCGCGACGCAAAGCGAAGTTTTCTTTTAACGGACCGTCACTGGAGTTAAGAAAAACCAGACCGAAAATCGGCCCGCCATTCAGCATTGTTTTCACACCCGCGTCGGCATCCAATTCAGCAAACAAATCACCAGGAATGCTTTCGGCATAGTCATAATCACCGGCGCGAACACCCGCAACACGCGTGCCAACATCAGGCACTGGGATGAAACGCAACGTATCAAAGTCAGCTACGCGGGCGCCGCCATAGCCGTCGGCCTTGCCGTCGGGTGACGCGTAACCGTCAAAGCTCACTAGCTCGACGTAGCGGTTCGCTTCCCACGCATTAAACTTGTAAGGACCAGTCCCAATATAATTTTCCGGAGCGATTGGTTCTTTTGTAGCACCTGTCACAACACTGGCCGGATAGATCGCTGGCCCGCCGTTGATAAAGGCCATCAAGTTTTTCCAAGGGCCAAATGGTTCCTTCAGTTTTAGCGTAATCTCATAATCGCCTGTAGCTTCGACGCTATCAACGTGATCAAAGATCAAGCTGCCTCGAGAACCAAACTCGCCCCAACGCTGCAACGAGGCCAGAACATCGGCGGATGTCATTGCTTGACCGTTGTGAAACTGCACACCTTTGCGCAATCCAATCACGATGGTCTTTCCGTCCTCGGACACTGTTTCACCAGATGCCAGTAACGGGACCGGTGCATTTGATCCGTTAAAGGTATACAAGCCCTCAAACATATGATGAGCAATGGTGGTGGCCAAATCAGAGGTAACCACCTGCTGGTCAAGGCTAGGTGGCTCGCCTACAGTCGCGTATCGCAACATTCCATCAGCCAGCGCGCCCGTGGTTAGGGACATCAGCGCCCCTACCGCAAGGGCTGATTTCATCCATGTCTTCAGTTTCATTTCGTTATCCTCCACTGTCAGATTTTAGGGTTAAGTATTGCCTTAATGTAAGTTTCTTCCATTTTAATGCCTTTTTGTCAAATTTTATTGAAAATAATACCATATTATTGTATAAATTATGTAAATAACTTACATTTAGGAAGAAATATGAGCAATACCCCTATTGGAATCACCCGCTTCGATGGTGCAGATGCAGCGGCGGGCGGAACACCGCGACCCTTCGCTAAAGCGGTTCGCGCAGGCGATTTTATTTACGTTTCAGGGCAGGTACCCACTGTCGAAGGCGAGGTTGTCTCAGGTGGCATNATCGCACAAACTGAAGCTGTTATGGAAAACATTATATCAGTTTTGAGCCTTGCTGATTGTGGCCTTGAGCATGTCGTAAAGGTCAGTGTGTGGCTTGATGATACCCGNGATTTCTCAAGCTTCAATTCTGTTTTTGCCAAATATTTTACGGCTCATCCACCTGCCCGCTCAACTGTACAAAGTGCGATCATGGTTGACGCAAAGGTCGAAATGGACGTTGTTGCCTACAAACCTGAGTAAGAGACGAGCAAGCCCAATGCCAAAAGTCATTGATATCATTTCACACATGCGCACGCTTGAAGGTATATTCCCCAAGCGCGAGCAGTTGGTTGCTGACTTTGTGCTGGCAAATCTTGAGGAGATTTCGTTTTTGTCACAGTACGAAATCGCGGGAGCTACTAAAGTTTCAGTGGCAACAGTAAACCGGTTTTGCACTACAATTGGGTGTGACGGGTTTCGNGACTTCCAGATTCGACTGGCNCAGAGCGTGGCCGTAAGCCTTCAATATCTTGGAGGGGCAAATGGCGATCGGTCTGAATCTGGCCAATTGGTTACGCAGGTTTTCAGCACGTTAGTTGACACGCTTACTCTGGCACGCAGACAGCTTGATGGAAAACTTATCGAAGCTGCAACAGACGCACTTGCCAATGCTCGACGCATCGCTTTTCTTGGTGTTGGAGGTGGTTCTGCTAACGTCGCTCGCGAAGGGGCCAATCGTTTTTTTCGACTNGGCATTCCTTCTGAGGCGCATGCCGACGGCTATTTGCAGCGGATGTTGGCGTCAACTTTTGCCGAGGGTGACGTGATTGTGGCGATTTCATCTAGCGGTCAACCAGACGAGCTATTGGACAGTGTTGCAATCGCCAAACAATATGGTGCTGTGACTATCAGCCTGACAAAAACGAACTCTGACCTTGCCAAGCTTGCNGATATTTCAATCCAGATTGATATTCCCGAAGATCAGGACATTTANAAACCCTCTGCATCCCGCCTTGTCTACATAGCGATTGTCGACGTGTTAGCGGCAGGTGCCGCAAGAAAACGACCTGAACGCGTCAAGGAAAACCTTCGACGCATTCGAACGTCTCTCGTCACTTTGTCTAAGGATTCAGGGCCGAAACCAATTGGCGATTGATGGTTGCCCCCAACATNTTCTTTGAGACAATTCCAGCCTTGGCTATATTTTCTTCGAACCTTTGCAAGCAGCCTCACGGGCGGCGGCGCAAAGACGCGCCAGCTGGATTTGTCGTGTAACGCTAAGCCTTTGATTGCAGGAAGGCTATTCATCGGGTTAAATCTCCTCGTCGGTACTTATTAGCCGCTAATTATCTTTGAGCAGAAAACGTCAGTCAAAATNAATGCTAGGCTCNGCAGTCCACAACCGACCACTGGCTTNGATCACATCGTTACTTTAGATTGGGAAATTTCATGTCGTACTTGTTAAAAATCATCGATCTTTCGGTTAACTAATTAGCCAGACTCCCGCTGATTAGAGCCATCTTTCAGCCAATTAATTTCAAGGGCGNNCGCCGCAAAAGCAGNGTCGGGCGTGGTGAAAGAGAATGTATTTTCTGGACCAAATGNAAACCGACTATTNTTGACTTTCNGATCGCGACGACACCCTTGTAACATTCCGGTAANCTCTGGCTTCAAACTATAAACNAGTTTNTCAAAGGCTTTTNCCACGNAAGTTTCNTTGGCGTTCATGCTATAAATGTTNAANCTTGAATAAAATAGACCCGCTAGGTTTTGAGACCAGCGAGCCCAGTGTCTTAGGTTATTTAAGCGGAGGCGTCATTGCAGCTGCTACTCGCTTCATCCCAGCTTTTACCTGCCAGATCGCATTTNACTTTTTCTGCGCTGTGCNTAGCACAGTTTCCAGCAAATGCTATGTTGCCTGTGAGCAGGCAGGTCGCGATTGCGANTACTCCGAAAACATTGTTCATAGATTTTCCTCTGAGTTACTGTTTACTCAAGGCAAATTAGTTCGCCTGTACNAAATTCAAGTGCGGCAGAATGGTTTATAATTCTTGCGGCGTTATTCTTGCGGGTCTGGCAGATTTTGCCGTTCAAACGGTAACCCGCAATTTTAATGGGGTCTAGCAATATAATTCACGGGGCTGTTTTGAGTTTCATGACGGGTGTCAGTCCGCTGATGCCCATATTGAGCTAGTCGTTGATTAAAGTCTCCTCAGATATTCTGCAAAGAAGATTCTATTTTTGAGCATCACTAATTAAACGAGGATTCACATTGGAAATGATTTTCAAGATGACAGATTGACAATGATATCCTCGGTCACACCGTCGGGAAAATATTCCTAGTCATCATCATTACTAATGTTTTTAAGTGACATGACTTCAATGGTTGGCAAGTTGCTTTCGTTCATTTTACCCGGGTCAACTCTTGTCTCAAATAACCGTTCCTCTAAGCCGCCAATTTTACTGTTATAAACATGTAAGACAGTATTTTTATTTTTTGTTGCCGAGATCCGTAAACGTTCATTCAACTTTTTGGCTTGCTTAATCATGAATAGCTTTTGATAGAAACACGGCACCCGATTGGCTAATTGCTTCATGTCTCGCAACAAGCTTTACACCATCACCGTAAAGATTCTTACCCTCAACGATTATGTCGCCCGTGTTCAAACCAATGCAAAACTGTATCTGCGAAATTCTTTTGGGCACAAAGAATTACCAAAATTTTTCTCGATCAAACTTGGAAGGCATTTTGCCTACCTTTAATCCGCTTAATAAAATTGTTGAGCCAATTGTGGTCTGTGCTATGATGTCCGACACGTGAACAGAGGGGCAATCCACCCGAGCGGGGGTGATGCCAGCTTTTATAACTTTTGCCTCTTCGCCTAAAGCTTGAGAGATAGTTGGACATAAATACAGTTGAAATGGGTAAGATAATAGCCTTTGGGATAATGTTTGTGCTACTCGTTGGCCTGCTGGGCTATACGGTTCTTTTCAACCCAGAGAGTGTAAGCTTCGCGCCGGATTCAAAACGTAACTTTGGCCACAGAGGTAATTTTAAAAACTGAACTCCATTTTCTTCAATTAAGAATTAGGTGGAAGTCGTTGGTAGTTCTTTCGATAACCTTTTAAGTGTTTTTATGCTGGGCATATTTGTTTGGCAAAGCCCGCAGTTTATCAGCATCTAAGCCTGTTAATATTCGAAATAGCGCCCATGTCCGCCGCAAGCATACAGAAGACCCCCTGTGTATTGGTGTGATTTGAGGTGCAATTATTGCGCGAAGCTGGCGATGTGGCTGGCGCGATATGAGGGTTTTATAGATGAGCAAGCGACGGGGTGGGCGTGGTTCCAAATACCCCGATGAGTTCAAACGGCGGCTCGTGGCGGAGAGCCATGGTGATGGTGTGAGTGTTCTGAGGGTCTCGCGGCGTCATGGGGTGCCGATGAACCGAATTTACGCGTGGCGCGGCGATGCGCGGTTACTGCCGGCGGCGTCTGATGATGCCGGGTTCATATCAGTC
The DNA here is from genome assembly GCA_002684375.1 of Marinovum sp. Lineage (GTDB taxonomy): Bacteria > Pseudomonadota > Alphaproteobacteria > Rhodobacterales > Rhodobacteraceae > CPC320. Next base: position 915 of record NYVC01000117.1, on the reverse strand, counting down.
GAGATTTCTGGCGGCGATCATAATGCGGCGGCTGTGCAGCCAGCAGCGCAGCCAACGAGCATTCCAACATCCTCAGCTCGGATTGAGATCACGTTGGAGAACGGGCGCAAGCTAAGCGTGAGCGACGGCGTTGATGCGGGCTTTGTGCTGGAACTGGCGCGCGGGTTGGCGGCATGATCCTTGTTCTTGCGGATGCGAAGATCTGGCTCGCGGCAGGAGTTACGGACATGCGGTGTGGGTTTAATGGTCTTGCGGCACAGACAGAACTGGTTCTGGTGGGCGATCCATACTCAGGCCATCTGTTTTTATTCCGCGGACGGCGTGGCGATCAGATCAAGATGCTCTGGTGGGATTGCCAAGGGCTTATCTGCCAATACCGTGTCGCGGCACATGGGCGAATGGGCTAAGGAATACGACGGCTGGAGAGAAGAAGCACCGGACGATGAACCCTTGGTCTACATCTGGGCCGATGGTGTTCACATCGGCCTTTGGGGCGAGAACGACAAGCTCTGCGCCCTTGTGATTGTTGGTGTGACGGCTCGTGGTCAGAAGCGGTTGCTGGCAATCGAAGATGGGGTGCGCGAGTCGACACAAAGCTGGCGTGAGGTTCTGCTCAGCCTCAAAAGCCGTGGCATGAACGCACCAAAACAGACCATTGGGGACGGTGCCATGGGGTTCTGGGCCGCCATGGATGAAGTCTATCCCACAACGCGGCACCATTATCCCTTATTAGCATTGTTGATGACACAGCCACTTCCTTTGACCAATTCCCAGTTTTTTAAAATAAGTGGATGGATTATGAACGTTTGCCCTCGAATTGATTTTGTAGCAGTGGTTGAAAAGAACCGCCTGACAACATCCTGAACACGGGCGGAATACGGGCGGAATACGGGAAGTCGGTTCGGTAATGAGCAG